>NZ_ARZX01000004.1:0-206175 GCF_000568425.1 Cellulophaga geojensis KL-A | reverse complement strand
AATATCTTCAGTAATTACAACAACAGGAGCATATGTTGAGGTAGTATTTACTGTAGCAGAATCACTAGCTTCTGGACTCGTGTTTCCTGAGGCATCAGTAATTGATGCTGTAACAGTAATGGTGTTATCTTCACCCGGACTAACAAAACTAGTAGTTACAGTACCATTACTAATATCTGTAGCAGTTAAAGTCTGATTAGTTCCGTTTATGGTTAAAATATCGTTCTCTACAGCTTCAGCAGGTAAAGTAATGGTAACATCAATATCACCCACCAATTCTGTACTGTTTATAATAGCGTCGTTGTTAATATCCTCAGTAACTACAACCGTAGGAGTAGAAGTAGCAACAGTTTCTATGGTAGCAGAATCGCTTCCGTTTGTACTTGTATTTCCTGCTGTATCAGTTATTGATGCAGTAACAGTAATGGTATTACCTTCACCCGGACTAGCAAAACTAGTAGTTACAGTACCAGCAGTAATATCTGTAGCAGTTAAAGTCTGATTAGTCCCATTTACGATTAAAATATCGTTGTCTTCAGCTTCTGCAGGGAAAGTAATGGTAACATCAATATCACCTACCAATTCTGTACTGTTTATAATAGCGTCGTTATTAATATCTTCAGTAATTACAACTACAGGAGCAGAGGTAGCTACAGTGTTAACCAAAACCGAATCTGAACTAGGATTACTTGTGTTACCTACGGGATCTGTAATAGTAGCTGTTACAATTAAAGAACCATCTTCTGCTGGAGGAGTAAATGTTAGAAGAACTTCTCCGTTTGCAATATCTGTAGCGGTTAATGTTTGGTTTGTACCGTTTACAGTTAAAATATCATTCTCTGCAGTATTTGCTGGTAATGTAATGGTTACATTAACATCTCCAACTAACTCGCTTGTATTTAAAAAACCATCATTATTAATATCTTCAGTAATAACAACAATTGGAGCATCTGGTGGTGTATCATCAAAAATAATTGTAGCACTACTAGAAGTAAGAGTGGCACAAGAAAAGGTTTCATCATTAATAATAACCTGATATAAAAACCCATCATAACTAGCTGTAATTCCAGTTAGTGTAAGTGTGTTAGTTGTGCTGCCTGTATAAATATCTACAGTGTTGGCATCATTTATATCTACAAAACCATTACCGTCTAAACGGTTTACTTGCCATTGATAAGTTAAAGCTTCGCCAGTTGCTGTAACTACAAAAGTTTCTGGGTTTGTGCCATTGGTTAAAATATCTTGAGGTTGGTTTGCAGTATTAGTTATTGCTGGTGCTTGTCCTATCTGTTGAAAGTCAAAGTCAGTATTTCCAGAACCACTATCTGCATTCTTAGGAGTAGTATAACCATCTATAACCATACTAGCAGTTACAGTACCGTTTGTAGCATTTACAGTTGTGGGTAAGCCTCCTAAAATACCGTCATTGTTTTGGTCTGTAAACCCAGCTTCTAAAACATCATTACAACCATCGCCATCTGCATCTAGCTCTAAATAATCTGGTGTTCCGTTTGGTGTTGCCTCAGAATCTGCTAAAGTATAATCTACAGTGCCATTATTAACACCGCTACTAGTTTGTAAGGCATCAAAAATACCATCTTCACTAACAGCAGTACCTAAAATACCATTGGTATGAGGTTGGTTATGTCCGGCTTCAATAACATCAAAAATACCATCGTTATCAGAATCTAAATCCAATAAATCTGGCACACCATCAATATCAGAATCTCTGTCTTTACAAGCAAATAGTATAAGTTCTATCTCATCTTCTACACCTGTGGAAGAAGTTTGTACCAATTGCAATGTAAAAGTAGATACTCTTTGGTTAATTTGTAATGTTCCTGCGGCAGAACCATCGCTATCTTTTAATGAGCTTTCAGGGTCATAACCATCTGATGGTAAACCAGTACCTCCATCTTTTACTGTAGTTGCAGTAGAAACAAAGTCGAATGTACCGGCAAGTTCTGACCACGTTAAACCGTTTAAAAGGCTTATTTCTGCAGAGGTCTGATTATTACCAGTATCATTGCCACCAATTCTATCTAGATGAAGCGTAGGTTTATCTACAAAAACGGGGTTGTTAGTGGCATCTACAAACTCAACAGTAACTGTTACTCCGCTATCATAAGTAGCAGCAAGAGAAATATCTCCTTGTAAATCTTCAGTCCAAAAATCTACACCAGGATTTGTAAAATTACCACTTACAAAATCGGTAGAGTTTGTTGTGGTTATGTTTGCAATAACTCCGTTGCCATAATCAAAAGAAGCAGTTTTGCCAGCAATAGTCCAAGCACCAGATTGTACAGGAGTACAACTACCTTCATCAGTATCTAAAATACCATCATTATCATCATCTAAATCGCAACTATTATTTATACCGTCACCATCTGTGTCGTTCTCTGTAGGAGTACCAACTATAGCTCCAGAAGTACAAGGATTTATCACTAAGTTAGAAAAGGCAAATTCTACTTCGTCTCTATCAGGTGCAGTGGTAATACTTCTTTCTAGTTTTGTTTCTAAGTTTATAGTATTTATTAGACTAGTAATTTTTAAACTTCCTCCAGCAGTATTGTAACATTCTTCACCTCCTATTATATTAAACAGATTTTGAGCTTTTAAGAAAGTTGAAGTTGTTTGCAATCTGTCTGTTGAATTAAGTCTATTCCAAGTGTAGCCATCTTTTAGAGTAAATGTACCTGTTGAATTTGTAAATAATGTAGTTACTGCCCCAACTTTATCAATATGTAAAATAGGGTTTTGTATATCTGCTAATGCATTTGTTCTGGTATCATAAAATTGGAATGATATTCCCCCTAGATTTTGATTACCAGTAATAGCCATTTCTAATGAAGGCATACCTGTAATAGTTGGGTCACTAAAAGCATCAGGAGAGCACAACATTGTATCTCCGCCAAGAATATTTACGTAACCACTAACGGTAACTTCTATACGTACTAAACCGTCAGAACTTACAGATGTCCATTTTCCCCCACCAGCATCTGACCATACGCCAGAGGTTTGAGCAAAAAATAGTTGAGTAAAAAATATAAAAGCTATAAGAGTAATTAATTTTACTCTGTTTATATGAAAGAATTTTGTATTCAATTTTATCATAAAAAAAGTTCATTTTATGAATAAGCTAATGGTTTGGTTAAAAAGTTATTCAATTTTAAAAGCTAATTTATATTGAAAAATACCGAACAGTGTATTAATGTTGTGAATACTAGGCTTTTGTATGCGTAGGCTTAATTGTAATACGTTTAAGAGCTAGAGTTTATGCTGTTTTTAACAAACAATATGAACAGTTGTTTTTTTAATAATTAACCATAAGTGTTTTTTTGATGGTTTGTTGTTTTTAAAATTAAATAGTATGGATGAAGGTGTTTTTTTTTAAGTGTGTAATTTTCATATTTGTTAAAATATATAACAAATTAATTACATTAAAAGTTTATGTGTTTCATCTTTTTTATTATGTATTCATCTATATTTGGTATTTTATATATTAATATTTTTATGAATGAAACTCTAAACTTGTTCATAAATAAAAAATAAAACTGAGGCAACCCCAAGATTAATGAACCTTAGAGAACAGGAAATAATACAAGGCTTAAAAAAAGAAGATCCTAAAGCATTTAAAGAATTGTTTGAAATGTTTTATATGCCTTTATGTGTGTATTCTTTAAAGTTTTCTGATTCTTATGAGTTTTCTGAGGATATAGTACAAGAGTTATTTGTAAATTTTTGGAATAATAAAACATTTTTAACAATAGAAGGTTCTGTTAGTAACTATCTTTTTAGAGCTGTAAAAAACAATACTTTGCAAGCGTTAAAAAAGAAAAATAAATATGGATTTGAAAAAATAGACCATATTGTTGAGCGCTTTATTACAGAAGAAAAACAATATGACTTAGAAACAATAGAGGAAAAAAGGAAAAAATTACTACAAGAAATTGATGCGCTTCCAGAAAAAAGTAAAGAAGTTTTTAAAGCAATAGTTTTAGACAACTTAAAGTATAAGGAAGTTGCTTTACAATTGGGTATTAGTGTAAATACCGTAAAAACACATTATTCTAGAGCATTAAAAAAGCTTAGAAAATCATTAGATATTATAATACTGTTGTTATTATATTAAAAAATAATTAAATTTTTGTCACCCATTTTAAGATTTTGCCTATCTATATAATATAATAGGTGCTTAATGGACAATAAAAACAAACATATATTACAGTTAATAGCTAATTATACCGCTAAAGACATTAGTGTAAAAGAATTAGAGGAGTTGCATAATTGGATAAGCCAAGACAAAAAAAATAAAGCAATTTTTAATTCTTATGTTTCTACTTATAAAAATGCAAAAGGAGCTGTATTTGTAGAAAAGGTGAATACAGATAACGCTTGGAAAACCATAGTTTCTAAATTAGACAATACAGAAGAATTTTTAGCAAGCTCCACAGTACAGAAAACTAACAAATTTAAGCCTTTTATAAAGTATGCAGTAGCAGCTTCAATTGTTTTTATTGCTGGTTTATTATACGTAACATCTACAAAAAATACGGTTAAAGATGCACCGTCTATTGTAGTTAATGATGTTATATTTCCTGGTACAGATAAAGCAGTTTTAACCCTAGCAAATGGTACATCTATACCCTTAGAAAAAGGCAAAAAAATTAACAAACCTAATTTAAAAAGTAACGGAGAAGAATTGGTGTATAGCGAAGCTTCATCATCATCATCATCATCATCTAAAGAAATTGCGTTTAACTACTTAACAGTGCCAAGAGGGGGGCAGTTTTCTATACAATTAGCAGATGGCACTAAAGTTTGGTTAAATTCTGACTCTAAGTTAAAATATCCAGAAAGTTTTGCAGAAGGAGAGCCAAGAAGTGTTGAACTTTTATATGGAGAGGCTTATTTTGATGTGTCACCAAGTACAGCACACAAAGGAACAAAATTTAATGTACTACATAAATACCAAAATATAGAAGTTTTAGGAACGGAGTTTAATGTTAAAGCATATACAGATGATGCTAACCTTTTTACAACTCTAGTAGAAGGAAAAGTTGCTTTGCAGAAAAAAGGTTATTCATCTTATTTGACACCAGGTTACCAATCAATTACAAATATAAATGAAGGCTTTACAATACAAAAGGTAGATGTTGCTGCAGAAGTATCATGGAGAAAAGGCCTGTTTACTTTTAAAAGAGAGTCTTTAAAAGAAATAATGAAAACACTATCTCGCTGGTATAATGTAGATGTTGTTATTGTAAATAAAGAATTAGAAAATATAGAATTTAAAGGCGTTTTTAGAAAAAATCAAACTATAGAAGAAATTTTAACGCTAATACAGAATACAAACTTTATTAATCAATTTAAAATAGAAGGAAAAACAGTATTTATAAATTAAACAAAAATAAAGAGGACATAGGATACACCGACCAAAGTAGCACCTAACATCCTCTTATTATCATTATTGATCAATTAAATAAATAATTAACCAAAAACACTCAAATTTATGAAAATTAAAATTATGAAGGGCTGCTCTTTTCTAAAGAAAAGGCTGCTAATTAATATTATGAGAATTTTTCTTATTTTTTTCTGTACCACCGTATTTGGACTAACACCCAATGAAATTTTATCACAAAATGCTATGGTTAGTATTGATGCAGATAAGGTAATGACTGTAGATGAGATTTTTAATCTAATTATGAACCAAACAGATTATAATTTTGTTTATCAGGCAGATATGTTTAAAAACTCGCCTAAAGTACCTCTAGAAAAGGGAAGTATAAAAGTAAATACACTTTTAAATAAAGCTCTAAATAACGGGAATTATAAGGTAGGCGTAAATAAGAATAACATTGTTATAACAAAAACAAACGCTAAAAACGTACAAGAGCAATTAGTTTTAACAGGTGTAATTACAGATAGTAACGGTGTACCTTTACCTGGTATAACTGTATATGTAACAGATAAAGAACCAAAAAGCATTAATTCTTCCGTAGATTTTTTTATAAGAGGTACGGCAACAGATTTTGATGGTAATTTTACTATAAAAGCAGAAGAAGGTAATTATATTGTAACCTCAGGAATAGGATATGATTTTTACTCACAAAAAGTATCTAAAGACCAAACCAATTTAAAAATAGTATTAGAAGAAAAAGCTTCAGAATTAGATGAAGTTGTTTTAGTAGGTTATGGAACTCAAACTAGAGGCGAAATTTCATCAGCTATTTCTACAGTACAACGTAAGGATATTGCAAAAAATGTTGTTGGTCAAACAAGTTTTGATAGGTCTCTTTCTGGTTTAGTAAAAGGAGTTAATGTTAAGTCTACATCTGGTGCTCCGGGTGCAGGAATAGATATTAATATCAGAGGTTATACTTCTCCTTTTTCTGGTAGTGATAATAACCCTTTATATGTAATAGACGGTGTTCCTTTCCAGGCAAACCCAACCACAATAAGAGGAGATGAAACTACATTTACAGAAATTCAAAACCCTTTACTATCTATAAATCCAGATGATATAGAGTCTTTTGATGTATTAAAAGATGCCGCAGCAACAGCTATATACGGTTCTAGAGGTGCAAATGGTGTAATTATTGTAAAAACAAAAAAAGGTAAAGTAGGCGAAAAAATGAATGTTACCTACGCAACAGATATAACTTTATCTAAACCTATAAAAACCTATGATTATTTAAATGCAGCAGAAAATAAGGAGTATTTAGATACATATTTTGCAAATACTTTTGACGCTGTAGAAAGAGGGGTAGTACCTTTATCTGGTTTGTTTAGTTTTTCTGATATGATAAATTTTAATCCAGATTTTACTTATGGCGGATTAAATGACTCTTATTTTGGAACAGCAGATACAGATTGGAATGATGAGGTTTACAGGTCTACTGCAATTACAAAAACTCACAATTTAACAATTAGAGGAGGAGGACAAAAAACAGCATATTCTATTTCTGGTGGATATACAGATCAAGAAGGTATAGTTAAAAATGACAATTTTGATCAATACAATCTTAGATTAAGTATAGATACTAAGATAAATAAGATATTCTCTACAGGAACAAATATAAATTTAAGTCATTCTAAAAGAGTAACAGGTCAAGGATATGGAGGTTTTGAAGATTCTGGTTTAAATGCTAGACCAGATGTACCAGTTTTTGATGAAGATGGTAATCCGACTAGAATAGAAGGTGCATATTTTGGTTTTCCTTCTACAAGTGCTAGCCCATATGCAAATTATACATTACAAGAAAATATTACTAAGGCTTTTAATGTTTTGGGTAATGTGTATTTTAAAGCAGATATTACAAATAATTTTAGTGTAAAGGCAGATATTAATGGCTCTTACTTAACTACATCTAATTATACTTTTAGACCCAATACTATAGTTGGTTTAGAGGTTCCTGCATTTGGAATTACAAATGAATCATCAGCTTCATTTGCTTATGATTCTGATGCTACAAACACTAACATAACAACAGACCTAACCGCAAATTATAATAATAAATTTGGCAAGCATAGTATAGGTGGTTTGTTAGGATACTCTTGGTTAAGAATAAGTAATGACAGAACATTTTTGTTTTTACAAGATTTTCCAGATGATTTTATATTAACTAATGCTTCTAACGCAAATACTTCCACAGCAAGTTCTTCTATAATAGAATCAGGATTAAATTCTTTTTTTGGTAGAGCATCCTATAATTATGATTCTAAATACTTTTTAAATGTAACATTACGGTCAGATAAATCCTCAAAATTTGCACCTGGTAAAAAAGAAGCTTTTTTTCCGTCATTAGCAGCTAGCTGGAATGTTACAAGGGAAAATTTTTTAAAGGAATCTAAAATTCTTAATAATTTAATTTTAAGAGCTAGTATAGGAAAAACAGGGAGTACAAACTTAGGTGATTTTACATTTTTACAAGGTTTTGAAAGAGGTTTTAGACAAGCTGGTTTATACGCAGGAAACTCCTCTATTGGTCTAGGAGAAGACTTAGCAAATGAAAATGCAAGTTGGGAAGAAACAGAAGAGGTAAACTTTGGTGTAAACTTTGGCTTTTTTAATAGTAGATTACGCGGTAGTGTAGATATTTATGACAGAAAAACTACTGGTGCGTTAGTAAATACACCTATTGCGCTAGAGTCTGGCTTAAGTAATTTTACAAGTAACTTTATAGACTTATCTAACAAAGGTTTTGAAATAGAGTTAGGAGGAGATATAATAAAAACTAATAATTTTAAGTGGTCTGCGGCTGTAAATGTATCTAAAAATAAAAATACCATAGATAAACTAACCTCTACTTTGGGGAGTGATGTTCTTTCTCCTTATGAAGTGGGTAGAGAAATTAACTTAATTAGAGGCTATGTTGTAGAGGGTATTTACCAAACAGATGAAGAAGTAACGGCTTTAAATACTTCGGCACCAAACGGTGTATATAGTACAATAGGAACAGTGGGGGCTGGAGATTATAAGTACAAGGATATTAACAATGATGGACAAATTACTGTTGAAGATAGTTATGGCATTATAGGTAGTTCTCAACCAGATTATTTTGGAGGTTTTAATACAAGTATAGCCTATAAATCTTTTGAGTTGTCTGCTTATTTTAATTTCTCTCAAGGAGGAGAAAGTGGTATTTTTGATGGTGCTAGTACTATAAATCAAGACCCAAGATTAAACACAGTCGCTAGGAATATAGGAGATAACAGATGGTCACCTACCAATACAGATGCTACATTACCCCAATTAGTGTACAGAGGTAGTGGAGATGTAAATACACTGCGCTCTACGGCTAATCTCTTTGATACCTCTTATGTTAGATTAAAAAACATACAATTAGCATACAATTTTTCATCAGAAATAACAGAAGCAATAGGTGTTTCTAATGCGTTAATTTTTATAGGGGGAGCCAACTTAGTAACTTGGACAAACTTTCCCGGACTAGATCCTGAAAACGGATTTGGAGAAGCATCAAGTATACAATATAGTGGGCGTTCTTATCCAAATGCTAAATCTTGGTCACTAGGTATTAAAGTTAACTTTTAAATTGTAAAAAATGAAAAATATAAAATTCACAATAGTTTTTACAGCCTTAATTATTTTAACTAGCTGTAGCATAGATAATGTAGAGCCAATTAATGTATTATTAGAAAATAATGTAATTAATAACGAGTCTACAGCAGAAAATGTACTTAATAGAATATACAATTCTGGAGTAAGAAATAGTATGTATGGTCATGGAATAGGTGGCGGAGGAACAGAAGGATTGGTATTTGAACTGTCTTTAGCAGGACCAGATGGTAATTTATTAATACAGTCTAATTCTTTAAATACATTTAGTACCAATAATGTAACTAATGATTATTTTGTTTTAGAGAGTTTTTATACAGATATGTATTACAATATTAACCTTGCAAACTACTTTATTGAAAAAATAGAACAAGGAGATGCAGGAGTTTCTGAATCTAGAAAAAATGAATTAATAGCTGAAGCTAAATTTTTTAGAGCAATGTCTCATTTTAATTTATTAAAAGTATTTGGTCAGTTTTACGATGTGAATTCTCAGTACGGAATAGTTGTAAGTACAGCTCCAATTAGAGATAATGTAGAAAGTCCGCGTAGCTCTGTACAAGACACCTATAGCGTAATTATTGATGACTTAACATTTGCAGCTAATAATGCGCCAGCAGCAAGAGAGCATTATTATATAAGTAGCACTACTGCCAAAGCATTATTAGCAAAGGTACAATTGTATATGGGAGATTATGCCAATGCAGCAAGCAATGCATTAAGTGTAATTAATAATACAGAAGGTTATGCCTTAGAAAGTAATTATAGTGATGTTTTTAACAATAAATGGGGAGCAGAAACTTTATTGGCAGCATATGTAGATATGGATACAGAAGGGGCTCAGGCTCATAGATTTACTAGGCAAAATATTGGACCTTCTAGTGTATTAACAACTGTTGCAGATAAGCAAGATGGTAACTCTGGAGATGGTAGTACAGATTACGCTACAGGTTATGATCCTAGATTTTCATTTGGTTTTTCTTTAGATGCAGCAAACGCAACACCTTTAATAGGTAAATATCCATTTTCAATAAACTTTACTGCAGGGGCGGGCAATACAATAAAAATATTGCGAATGGCAGAACTGTATTTGGTTTATGCAGAGGCAGAGGCAAGACGTACAGGAGGAGATTTACAGCTAGCTTTAAATAGGCTAAATGAAGTCCGCAGTAGAGCAGGAGTGCCTTTAAAATCACTGTCAGATAAAGCATCACTTTTACAAGATATTAGAGAAGAAAAAATGCTAGAATTATATTGTGAAACCGGTGAAAATTGGTTTGATTTGGTAAGGTATGATAGATTAGGAGATGTTAGTGCAGCAGCAATAAAACCTAGTGTTTCTTCTGTTAGTAAGCTTGTTTTTCCTATGCCTAATAATGCTTTACTTGGTAACCCAAATTTAGAACCTAACCCATAATAAAAATTACATCCATATATTTTTCTATGTAATATTTATATGGATGTTTTTTATATACCCATAACTTAAACTATATATATAAAATGAGAACACTAAAAATTATAATACCAATGTTGGTTGCAATAGTAGCACTAACAAGCTGTAATCATAAAGAAAAAAAAGAAGACCTTTCCTTTTCTATAAATGGTACAAATTGGGAAAAATACGAAGGTCATACATTAGATATAGTAGTGTTAGATACTTCTGTATCTAGAACACATTCTGTAGCAGAAAAAGTAGTAATTAAAGATGGTAAGTTTAAGGTTTCTGACACCTTAAAAAATGTTAGAAATGCCTTTTTTGGTCTGTATAACCCTAATGGAGATTTTGTATACAAGCAAGAATTTATTTTAGAGCCAGGAACTATAGAGTTTGTGTTAAAAGATAAAGAGAAAAAAGCAAAAGTAAATGGAGGTAAATACAACAAACTTATATATGGTTTTTTAGAGGATGATACTGTTTATAAAACAAAAGAAAAAAAAATAGCAGATTATGCAGCTAACGTAACACAAGAAAGTTATAAGATAGATAGTATAGCCAAAAAATATATGAGTCTAAGCAAATCCTTATCTGATTATAAAAGAAGTAAATTCTTAGCTATATATAACGGGCAAGATACTTTAGCCAAATTACTAGTATTTCAAAAATTAGGTTACACAGACGATTTAGAAAAAGACATAGCTATGTTAGAAACTAAATTTGGTAAAGACAATCCTGAAATAGAAAATATAAGAAGAGTTTATAAAGGTAAAAGAGAAAGAACTGCCGCTATTAAAACAGTAGGTATAGGTAGTGTGGTAAAGGATTTTACAGCAAAAAATATTGAGGGAAAAGAGTTTAAGTTATCTAATGTGTTAAAAGATAACGATTATGTTTTAGTTGAGTTTTGGGCTAGCTGGTGTGGACCTTGCAGGGCAGAAATTCCGCATATGAAAAAAGCATATAAAAATTTTAGTAATAAAGGGTTTGAGATTGTTTCTTTTTCTCTAGATCATGAAAAAGAACGTTGGGTTAAAGCTTCTAAGGAAGAAGAGTTGCCTTGGATTAATATTGGTGATTTACTTGCTCATAAAAGTGCAGTTGTAAAAATGTATGGAGTATCTGGTATTCCAGCAAATTTTTTAGTAGACAAAACAGGAACTATTATAGCTAAAGACTTAAGACAAGAAAAGCTAGATAAAAAATTAGAAGAATTATTAACTAAATAATATAAGAGCTATGAGTATGCATAAGAAGAATTTTTTATTTTTAATAGTTACGGCTACAACATTATGCCAGTTAATTACTGCACAATCTGTTAAGGCAGATGAGTTTATGGTGTCTGGTACCTTAAAAGGTATAGATGTACCTTATATGTTTATAGACTATACTGGTGAAAATGGCGATAGAGTTTGGGATACCCTACATATTAAAAAAAATAAATTTAGCTACACATCAAAATTAACAAACACTAAGCGCATTGCAATTTGGCCATTTATAGCCAGAAAAAGAAAAGAAGGAGATTACAGCAAACAAAAAAGAGTAGAGTTTTTAGCTAAGCCAGGAGAACATATAATTTATAAAGGAAGTATTTCTAAAACTTTTGATGCAGAGCCAACAGGTACTAGTTTATCTAATGACTTAAATAAATACAATGCGTTGCTTAAACCTGTAGAAGAAGAGTCTGCAAAAATTTCAAATAAAATGAATACTTATGAAAGAGGTTCTGCTGAGTATATGGCCGTTTATAAAGAGCTAAATAAAGTTGGTGAAAAATCTATAGAAATAGGTAAACAATTTATAAAAAACAACCCAACATCAGAGGTGTCTGCATATATATTATCAAACTTAGTAGGTATAAAAGCTATTGAAGATAAAGAGGCAACTATACTTTTTAATGCTTTAGATAATAAGTTAAGTGCCAGTCCTTTTTACGTAATTGTAAAAACAAGGTTAGAGGGTTCTAAAGCAACAGCTCCTGGTAGCAAAGTTCCAGAACTTATAACAACTAGTACTTTAGATGGTAAAGAGTTTAACTTAGAGTCTTTAAAGGGTAAATATGTACTGTTAGATTTTTGGGGTACTTGGTGTGGCCCTTGTGTAGCAGAAATGCCAAAAGTAAAAGAATATAAAGAAAAGTATAAAGATGAGTTGGTTATAGTAGCTGTAAATAGTGGCGATACTAAAGAACAAATAGAAAAATTTATAACCCCAAAAGGATACAATTGGGTGCAGTTATTATCTAAAAAGAGAGATCAAAAAGCAGACTTTGTATCTAAATTTAATGTAAATGGTTTTCCAACAAAATTTGTGATAGACCCTAATGGCATTATTCTACATCGTTACGTTGGTAACGCAGAAGAAGCCTTTGTTAAACTAGATAAATTGCTAAAAAAATAGAGTAAAAAATATATAAGATGAAAAAAATAATAGGATTATTTGTAATAGGAGTGCTTTGTTTTTCGTGTAAACAAAACGTAGAAAAACCAATAGATTACGCAGTTTTATCAGGAGAAATAACTAATAAAACAGGAGACTTTACTTTAGCGGCTCAAGATAAATCTTTTAAAGAGATTATTAGTATTGGTGAGGATGGTAAATTTAGAGATACCCTTAAGGTAAAACCAGGTTTGTATATGTTTTATAGCGGACGAAATGTTACCAAAGTTTATTTAGAAAATGGAAGTAATATTGTTGTTAATGCTGACGTTTCTAATTTTAGTGAAACAGTGTCTTTTACAGGAAAAGGATCAGAGGTCTGTAATTATTTAGAAGCCAAGTTAAAAAAAGAAAAAGAACTTAAAGGAGAAGGTAATACTTTTTTTGTGTTAGAAGAAACAGAATTTAAAGCTAAAGCAAAGGAAATTAAAAGTGTTTTAGAAAAAATGGTTTCAGAAACAGAAGGTATTTCTGAAGACTTTGTAGCTAAAGAAAAAATAGAATTACATTATGCTTATTTAAGCAGTTTAGATTTTTACAATAAATACCATTCTTATTATGCTAAAAAACCAGACTATATAGCATCAGCATCTTTTTTAGAAGAACTTAAGAGTTTAGATTATTCTAATGAAGAGCATTACAAAGCGTCTCCAAGCTATAAGAATATGGTAAATAGTCATATAATTGAGCTCGCACAGATGATTAGCAAGGAAAATTCTATATCTTTTAAAATGGCAAATATAAAGGCTGCAGCTAGTTTAAAAAACAATTATATAAGAAATGATGTTCTCTATTCTACAGCAAAAATGGGAATTACATTTGCAGACGATGTTAAAGCGTATTATAAAGTTTTTATTGATGCTTGTACCAATGAAGATTATAGAACTGAAATTACAGAAACTTATAATAAATTAAAAACAGTAGCTCCTGGCCAGCCTTCTCCAAAGTTTGTAGATTATGAGAATTACGCTGGTGGTACTACATCTTTAGACGATTTAAAAGGAAAGTATGTTTATATAGATATTTGGGCGACTTGGTGTGGTCCTTGTAAAGCAGAAATTCCTTTTTTACAAAAAGTAGAAAAAAAATATCACGGAAAAAACATCGAATTTGTTAGTATTTCTGTAGATAAAAAAGAAGACCATAATAAATGGAAAGCTATGGTAAAGGAAAAAGAATTAGGAGGGATACAATTATTTACAGGTAGTGCTTTTAAAACAGATTTTGTAGAAGATTATTTTGTAATGGGGATTCCTAGATTTATTTTAATTGACCCAAAAGGAAATATTGTTAAGTCTAGTGCTCCAAGACCTTCAGATGCTAAATTAATTGATTTGTTTAATCAATTAGAAATTTAATTTTTTAATCATATAACACAACATATTTATAGTAACCTCTAGCAGTTTTTTTAAGCTGTTATTGGGTTACTATATCCTAAAGTTAAACGTAAATATCTATTAAAAAAGATGCTTTTTGCATTAAATAGATTTTCTGTAAAAACTTAACAAAAAAATAAATTTAACATCACATAAGTAAGGGTAAAGTGAAAATTAATCGTCTTACTAGTGTACCTAACAAAAACTAATGAAAACAAAAACATACATAAAATCAGCTTATCTTTTTTTATCTGTAGCTGTAATGTCTCAGGCTAGTATAGCTCAAGATATTGCTTCAAAATTTAAAAAAGAAAAAGAGTTAGAAGGCATAGAAGAGTATATTTATACTCCAAATAATATGAATATTTTATTGGTACAAGACAATTCTACTCCAGTAGTTACTGTGCAGGTTGTTTACCGTGTTGGATCTAAACATGAGGTATCAGGAAACACAGGTTCTACACATTTATTAGAACATTTAAATTTTAAAGGCACACCAACTTTTAATAAAAGAAATGGCAATGCTATTTTTACTGTATTACAAGGTATGGGGGCACAAATGAATGCTACTACATGGAATGATAGAACTAACTATTATGAAACCATACCTAGTGATAAAATAGAAACTGCAATTCATATTGAGTCAGACAGAATGCGCAACTCTTTACTTTTAAAAGAAGATAAAGATGCAGAAATGACTGTTGTACGTAATGAGTTTGAAAGAGGAGAAAATAACCCTAATCAAATTTTAAGTAAAGAAATTTGGGCAAATGCATTTATGGCACACCCTTATCACCACTCTACAATAGGTTGGAAATCTGATATTGAAAAAATGCCAATAGAAGTATTGCGTAAATTTTACAACACATATTATTGGCCAGACAATGCTACTTTAACCATTATTGGAGACTTTAATAAAGAACATCTTTTTAAATTAATAGATAAGTATTTTGGTAAAATTACAAAAGCACCACATACAATAACACAGCCTTATACAACAGAACCAGAGCAGTTAGGACCAAGGAGAGTAACTATTAAAAAACCTGGACAGCAAGCAATGGTAACTATTGGATACAAAATACCAGGAATGTTACATGAAGATTTACCTGCTTTACATATTTTAAGTGAAATTATAGGTAGAGGACAATCATCTTTAATTAACAAAACGTTTGTAGATAAAGGTTTGGCTTATTTTGGTAGCGCCAGTGCATCTAATTTTAAAGAAGTTGGGTTGTTTACCATTTCTACAGGTTTTGCGCCTACAGCAAACTTTGATGAAATGAATGCTAAAATGCTAGCAATGGTAGAAAAGCTTAAAAAAGAAGGTGTTAAGCAGGCAGATGTAGACCGTATAGTTGCAAAACTTAACGCACAAACAATATTGTCTAGAGATGGTTCTGGTAGTATAGCAGCACAATTAACAGAGTCTATAGCTGGTGGAGATTGGACAGATTATGTAAATGGATCAAAAAGACTAAGTAACGTAACAGCAGAAGATGTAAAACGTGTAGCTAATATTTACTTAATAGAAGACCAGAGTACTACAGGTTATTTTGTGCCAATTGTACCAGGTTCTAATAAAAGTAAAGACGTTAAACCTTCTAATTTTACAGAAGAAGATCAACAGAAATTTTTCTATAGAAACCCTAAACATAACAAAGAAGAAAACATAGCCAATGTGTCTTTATCAAAAGTAACAAACACTTCTTCTGCTTATGAATCTATTGTTGTTGACTTAAAAGGGAACAAATTTACAAGAAAAAACATAGGGAATATAGATGTTATTACCGCAAAAACAGGAGTTAAAGATTTTTTAACTGTTACGGCTAGCTTTCCTATAGGAGCTTATTTTAATACAAATAAAAATAGATTAGTACCTTCTTTAGTAACACAAATGCTAAGTAAGGGAACAACTAAAAATAATAAATTGCAGTTTTCTCAGAAATTAGAAAAATTAGGAGTAAACATTAGTGTTAATGCACAAACGTATACTATAAATATTAGTTTTAAGTCACTTAAAAAAGATATACCTACAGTAATTAATTTACTAGCAGAAGAGCTGCGCTACCCATTGTTTGATGAAAATGAATTTAAGCTATTAAAAGAGCAAATAATTGGTAGAATGAAACAAGCGTTAACAAACCCAGGTTCTCAGGGTAGAATAGCATTGTTACAAACTTTATATCCAGAAGGGCACCCTAATTATGCAACGGCTGTAGAGGAATCTATTAAAAATTTAGAAAGTGCTACTATAGCAGATTTAAAAAACTTTCATAAAACTTATTTTGGAACAAAAGGTATGCATTTGGTTGCCGTTGGCGATGTAGATACCAAACAACTATATAGTTCTTTAAAATCGGCATTTAAAGGTTTTAATGGCGGAGTAACAACATTGGCAAAATTTACAAACCCTACAAAGGTAAATGGTTTTACTAAAGTTGTTACAATACCACAAAAGCCAAGTGCAGAAATGTTAATTGGGCAATATACAGGCATAGAACGTAAAGACGCAGATTTTATGCCATTTTACATAGGCACTAATATATTAGGAGGTGGTTTTTCTGGTAGATTAATGCAAACTGTAAGAGATAACGACGGTTTAACGTATAGTATTGGAGCACGTCATTCCGGACACACAAATACTGGAGGCTATTGGTCTGTTAATGCATCATTTAACCCAACACTTTTTCAAAAAGGATTGGATGCTACAATGGTACAAATACGTAAATGGGCTACAGAGGGTGTAACAGAAGAAGAGTTGGCTTTACAAAAAACTAACTTAACAGGAAGTTTTAAAGTTGGTTTAGCTACAACATCTGGTTTGGCAGGTACATTATTAAGTTTTGTAGAAAGAGGTTTAGATCCAAGTTATATAGATCAATACTCTAAAGATATAGAGAGTGTTACTTTAGAACAAGTAAACGCAGCTATAAAAAAACACATAGATCTTAACAAATTAATTATTGTAAAATCCGGATCATTAGATGCTAATGGAAATCCGCTTAAATAAAATAACAACACCTTTCTTTATGCTTTGTTTTCAGTATAAATTTTGAATTAGTCAATCAATAAAAAATGAAAGAATGTTGTTTAAAGGGCTATTTTTAGTGGGTAGCCCTTTTTTAAAATAAAAGAAGGAAATCGAACTAAAGAACGATTAAAAAGTAAATGTTGTGAGCGTTAAAGAAGAAGTTTTAGTAAAAGAAAATTTAGAAAATTATTTTCAGCAATTTTCTAAAGGAGTTATAGGTAGTAACCATTATTTTAAAACCTTATACGGTAAACAAAAGTTGGTTTACGCAGATTGGATAGCAAGCGGAAGATTGTATGCTCCTATTGAAGAAAAAATGCAGTATAAAATAGGGCCAATGGTTGCTAATACACATTCTTTTTCTAGTGAAACAGGCAAAGCATCTACCTATGCTTATAAATTAGCAAGAAGAATAATTAAAGAACATGTAAATGCTAATGATGACGATGTTTTAGTTACAACTGGTACTGGTATGACTGGTGCAATTGTTAAGCTTCAGCGTTTAATAGGGTTACGTAAAAGTTTTAAACACAAACCAAATAGAGTAGATAGGCCAGTTGTTTTTATTACACATATGGAACACCACTCTAACCACGTTTCTTGGATGGAAACTTTAGCAGATGTTGTTATTTTAGACTGTGATGAAAATAAACTTGTAGACGTTAATAGCTTAGAACAAAAATTATTAGAATATGCAGATAGGCCAATGAAAATTGGTGCTTTTACAGCTTGTTCTAATGTTACCGGTATTATTACACCTTACCAAGAGTTGGCTAAAATAATGCACAAACATAACGGATATTGTGTGGTAGACTTTGCTGCCTCTGCACCTTATGTAAAAATGGATATGCACCCAGCAGATCCAGAAGCTTATTTAGATGCTATTGCATTTTCTCCGCATAAATTTTTGGGAGGACCAGGAAGTTGTGGAGTGTTAGTGTTTAATAAAAAACTATACAATGCTAAATGCCCAGACACTCCAGGTGGTGGTAATGTAAAATGGACAAATCCTTGGGGTAGTTATAGCTATTTTGATGATATAGAGGTTAAAGAAGATGGTGGTACTCCAGGTTTTTTACAAACTATGAAGGCTGCCTTAGCTATTAGGTTAAAAGACCAAATGGAGGTAAGTAAAATTCACAAAAGAGAAGAAGAATTATTACAATTAAGCTACCAGAAATTAGGAGAAATAAACGGCCTAGAAATTTTAGGAAGTACAGACGTACCAAGAATTGGTTGTATTTCATTTACAATGCCTAACATACATTATAATTTAATTGTTAGGTTATTAAATGATAGGTTTGGTATACAAGTAAGAGGTGGTTGGTCATGTGCTAGTACTTACGGTCATTATTTATTTGACATAGATAGAAGAAAATCTAAAAAAATGACACGTAATATTATAAATAAAGACCTTAGTAATAAGCCTGGTTGGGTACGCTTATCTCTACATCCTTTAATGACTAATGAAGACGTAATTTTTATTAGTGAGGCTTTAAAAGAAATACAAAAAAAGATTGCACTTTGGAAATGTGATTATAAATACAACCCAACAACAAATGAATGGGATTGTCTACAAAGAGGAGATCAAGAAATTAAACAAGAGGTATGCAAATGGTTTAGTTTGTAACAACTTAACAAGAACTTAATTTAGTTTTTATTTCTAGAAAACGCTGGTAACTTTATTTGTTATCGGCGTTTTCGTTTTTAGTATTTCTTAATTGTTTTGTAGCTCTTCTTTTTTCTGAAAAACTCTAACATAATCTACAGCCATATGTTGAGGAAAAACGGTATCATCAATTCCTTTTTGTCCGCCTAGCATACCACCAACAGATACATTTAAAATTAAATAAAATTTTTGATCAAAAGGCCATTCTGCCGTTGTCTTGTGCTCATTAGCAAAACTATTATAAACCACGTCATCCAGAATAAAATCCATTTTTTCTGGTGTCCATTCTAATGAGTATGTATGGTAAGTATCATTAGGGTTACTTATAAAAGTTTTTTTCCCTTTTTGTGTTTTTTTTAAGTGGTTGTATGCTTTTGTGTGTATAGTTCCAAAAATAGAATCTGGACTAAAGCCTACGTATTCCATAATATCAATTTCACCACTTTCTGGCCAGCCAACCTCTTTTCTATTTTCTCCTAACATCCATATGGCAGGCCATAAGCCTATTCCTTTAGGAAGTTTAGCCCTAACATCTATACGGCCATATTTCCAAGATGCTAAGCCCTTAGTCTTTATTCTGGCAGAAGTGTATTTTGCGCTATCAATTTTAGGAATATAATGTAACCAGCTTTTGTTTTTAAATGCATTACTTTTATAATCCTTGTTGGCAACACTTTCTTTGTGGGCTTCTATAATTAAATTTCCTTTTTCTACTCTTACATTTTTAGTATTACTTGTAAAGTATTGTTTTTCTTCATTACTTATAAAGCCAATATCATATACCCATTTTTTATTGTTGGGAGCTCCTTTGTAATTAAACTCATCACTCCATACTAGTTGATAGCCATTAGAAACTGGATTTTTTTTTAACCTTTTAAATAGTAGTTCTGGTTCGTTAGTTGTAATATAATTAAAATTATGGGCAATAAATAAATCTAAGTTTTCTTCATTATTTACAGTCCATACGTTAAGAGCTAAATTTAGTTTTTTAGCTTCTTTTATCCATTCTGGATGTTTTTTAAATACATTTTTTTCATAATCTAATCCAGAAATTGAATCCTTTTTTAGTTGACTAGGAGCTTTAGATCCGTCTAAATACTGTGTATTAGCATTAGGGTCTAGTTCTTTTATTTTTAGCAGTATGTTGTAGCTAAAGCTTATGTACGTTTTTATATAAGGATCTGCTTTTAGCCTTTTAACTTCTTTAATTACTTTTTCGGTAATTATAGAGTTACGCTCTTTGTATTTAGAGGGTTTTATTTCTAAAACTAGTCCTGTAGAGGTATTATTTTTCATACCAGCAAGCAAATAGTCTTTTAAAGTTGGTAATGTTTCTCCGTTAGATAATTTTTTTTTAGATAACTCTGCAAATGTGGTATCTTCAATAGGTAAGTTGTTGTAAGTAGGGTCATGGGTTACAATTAGTATATTGTCAGAAGTCATTCTAACATCAAATTCTGAACCAGTACAATTTAGGGAAATAGCTTCTTTTAATGCAGCAATTGAATTTTCTGGTAAATTTTTATTTTTCCAAGCACCACGGTGTGCAACTACTGGGTTATCTGCAAATAATATTTTATTAGTATTATTTGTTTTACAGGCACTAAGAGCAAGAATAAACGCTAAGAATAATATACGCATATTTGTATTTATATAAATTATTATGTAATAAAATGCTAAGGACAATTAAATTGCCCTTAGCTTTAAAAAACTAGGTAACTAAAAAACTAAACTTAATTAATATCCTGTGTTTTGTGGGTAACTAGCTCCTAATAAATCTAAATCTTCCTGAAAAATTGGAAAATTAATATAATGATCTTTCCAATTTATTCTTGGGTCTTTACTTCCTCCAAAATAGTTTGGATAATATTCGCCATCTCCAGAGAAATTTATCATTTGATTATTTAAAACATCAGCTCCCATTCTTTTTAATGTAAACCAACGCTCTCCTTCAAATGCTAGTTCACGAGCATTTTCATCTAGTATATCTTGCATAGTAACACTAGTTAAAGGTGCTGCATTTGCTCTTGTTCTAATTGCATTTATGTATGGCAAAGCATCTCCGCTAGATCTTAAAATA
Organism: Cellulophaga geojensis KL-A; assembly: GCF_000568425.1. Lineage (NCBI taxonomy): Bacteria > Pseudomonadati > Bacteroidota > Flavobacteriia > Flavobacteriales > Flavobacteriaceae > Cellulophaga > Cellulophaga geojensis. The sequence goes on along the minus strand of NZ_ARZX01000004.1, from coordinate 185,066 downwards.
GCTTCTGCAGCTATTAAATAGGTTTCTGCTAGTCTGTAAACTAAAATATTACTTCTTTGTGTGTAAGAGTTAGGGTCATCATCTTCTTGTGCAAATTTTATACAAGAAGGATGTAACCTTTGGTAGTACCTTGTGTAAGTGTCACTAGGGTTATCTAAATCAGTTATAGGTTTATAAATATCTATTTCATCACCAATATTATCTCCTGTATTGTAATAATATTTTAGCCTAAAATAGGTGTTGTCATCTCTTGTATCATTTGGGTCTTCTGCTAAAAGATTTAATAAATATAGGTTTGGTAAAACTCTAGAAAAACCTCTACCGCCTTGTTCTATATCTGAGTTTATGCCAGATATTTGAAAATATTGAGTTACATAGTTGGCATTCATCATAGTTGCGTCTCCACCTCCTAATACATCATCTTGTGACTGTATAACAAATAATTGCTCGCTATTATTTAGGTCACCTTTAAAAACATCTGCAGTAGAAGAAACTAAACTGTGTGGGCTTTCTGGATCTTCAATTACAGATAAAGCTTGTTCTTTAGCTTCTAACCAATCTCCTTGCCACATAGCTACTTTAGCTTTTATGTGTTTAGCTGTTCCTTTAGAAACTCTACCAAAGTTTACATTCCAATCTAAATGTTCTATAGCAAAATTTAAATCGCTGTTTAATAAAGCAAAAATTTCTTCTTTTGATGATTTATTCTCTATAACATTAAAAGCATTATCTACAGTTACAGATTCTGTTGTAACATATATGTTGTTATACATTCTGTACAGAAAAAAATAAGACTGCGCTCTAAAGAATTTTGCTTCTGCAATAATTTGGTTTCTAGTGTCCTCATCTATATTATCTACAACCTCTGCTGCATTAATAATATCTGTAGCTTTATTGGTAATGTTGTAGTAATGTTTCCAAAATAAAGAAGAAACCAGTTCTGTACCATAATCTATTGGTGATACGCCTCTTTCATACCTTCCCATTAAGCCTGTATAACCAGATCTACTAAAGGTTAAATCGCTTCTAGAAGATAAAAGAACAGCTCCCATGTAATCTTCTGTTCTTTGGTCATACCTATCTCTATTAAATTTATATAAACTTACTACGCCAGATTTTAAACCTTCTTCTGTAGTGTATACATAGTTAGAGTCTATTAATGTGCTTGGCTGCTCTTCTAAATAGTCTTGGCAACTAACCATACTAATTATGATAAAAGCAAACCCTAAAATACTATTAGCTTTTTTGTATATATATGTTGTATTCATAATGTTTGTTTTTAAATTATAAACTTGCTTTTACACCAAATGTGAAACTTCTAGAATCTGGATAACCTGTATCTGAACTAGAAAATGTATTTCTAATATTTACTTCTGGGCTATAACCTATATAATCTGTATTGGTAAATAAGTTGGTAGCAGTTACATAAAATTTAATTTGATCTACATTAATTTTAGATAAAAAGTTTTGTGGTAAACTATACCCTAAACTTAAAGTTCTTAGCCTAACATAGGATGCGTCTTTAACAGCAAGGGAGTTTAAATACTGTGGTGTAGAGTCATAACTAGGTCTAGGGAAGCTTGTAGACGGATTTTCTGGTGTATAATAAGGTACTTTTACACCATTTAATTTACCAGATAAAGTACCACCATTATTAAAGTCTGATAAAAATGGGTTTACTTTAGTAGCCCCTTCTACAGCATAAAAATCTACAAACAAATCAAAACCTTTGTAAGATAGTGTTGTAGATAAAGAGCCAAACCAATCTGGGTTAGGATCTGTAAATACTCTGTCTTCTTGTGTTATAGCACCATCACCATTTGTGTCTTTAATTCTAATATCTCCAGGCCTTAAATCTTCTTGTGTAATTGTAGATTCTGGGTTTGCTTGTGGTGCATTTGCAAAGTCGTCTCCTTCTTGAAAAATTCCATCAAACTGATACTGTCTAATAACTCCTGTTGGTTGCCCTACATAGTAGTTATAGGCATCATCCTCTAAAATAGGTTCTCCATTACCATCGTTATATAAGTTAACTAATTCATTTTTATTGTTAGACCAGTTTGTAGAAACAGACCATCTAAAATCTTCAGTATTAATTAGGTTGGCAGTTAAGCTTAACTCTATACCAGAATTTTTTAATTCACCAGCATTAAAATAGGTGTATCTATAACCTGTGGTAGAAGGTACGCCTCTTCTTAACAATAAATCTTTAGTTCTAGCATCATAATATTCTGCAGTACCAGTTAAAAAGTTTTTAAACAATGAAAAATCTAATCCGAAATTTAAGGTTGTAATGGTCTCAAATTTTAGATTTACATTAGGTAATACTACAGATGGTGAGTAACCAGATGCAGATTCGCTATCAAAAACATAATTTTGTCCTTCTGCAGTAAACAAAGATGTATATGGTCTACTAATACCATTTACTAAAGAGCCATAACTTGCTCTAAACTTTAATTCTTGTACAGCAGTAGATTCTTTCAAGAAGTTTTCGTTGTGAATTTTCCAAGCAACTGAAGCAGCAGGGTTATGACTCCATTTATTACCCTCGGCATTTACAGATGCACCATCTGCTCTATAAGTTGCAGAAAATAAGTACTTATCTAATAAAGTATAACGAGCTCTAGCCATAAAAGAGGCACTCTTAAAAGTGTTTTGGTCTCTTTCTACAGTAACATTACCAATGGCATTTGTAATACCATTATACCCTAAGCTTTCGTTTATAAAACCCCTGCCTTCTGTAAATGTTCTTGTAAATTTGTCTTCTTGTACAGACTGTACTAGCGTTAGGTTAAACTTGTTGTTGTTATTAAAGTCATTAGTATAAGTTAAAATATTTTCAACTAAATAAGACTCTTTTAACTGGTTGTCTATCCTAGCTATACCACTATCTGTATCACCAGCAGAACTTAAAGAAGATTGGTATTGGCCTCTTTCAGAATTTTTTCTGGTTAAATTGGTTTTTAATTGATAATGTAAATTTTTAGTTATTTGGTATGATGGAGATAAATTGATAATAAAATCGTTTCCTTTTTCATCATTATCTTGCTCTCTTAAATTCCATAATGGGTTTGTAGCAGATAATTCTTCTCCGCTAGGGTATTGAGTTAAACTACCATCTTCATTATAGGCTTTACCTAATGGGGAAAAAGTAATTACATTAATATTGGCAGCTCTCTCTATATCATCAGACAATAAGTTAAAATCAAAATTTACAGAGAATTTATCATTTATTTTTTGGTCTACGTTTAGTCTTAAATTTTTACGTGTATAGCTTGATGATGGAATTATACCGTCTTCTTTAAAATAGTTTACACTAGCATATACTTTTGTAAAATCTGTTCCTCCAGAAACATTTAAAGATTGACTATTAACTAAGCCAGATCTTAATAATTCATCTTCCCAATCTACAAATTCATTATTTGCTATAGATTCCATTTCAATTTCAGAAAATGCATCTTCTTCATTTGGGTATTCATTTGTTGCATTGTTAGAACGTATAGCTTCTCTTCTTAGTTGTGCAAATTCTTCACCGCTATACACATCAAAATTTCGTTCAATAGATTTTGTAGTTACATAACCATGATAAGAGACGTTTACTTTACCACTTTCTCCTCTTTTTGTTGTTACTAAAATAACACCGTTAGCACCTCTAGATCCGTAAATAGCTTGTGCAGAAGCATCTTTTAATACCTCTATAGATTTAATATCATCAGAATTTATGTCTTCTATACCACCTTCTCTAATAATACCGTCTACTACATAAATAGCACTTGTATTACCTTCTATAGAACTACGGCCTCTAAAAATAATTTCAGAAAAACCACCAGGTCTTAAAGTTCCGCCTCCGACTTCTACTTGTAAACCAGCAACTCTACCTCTTAGCATTTCTGTAACGTCAGATGTTGGTGTTAGTGTTGCTTTACTTAGGTCTGTGGTAGCTACAGCGTTTACTAAATCACTTTTTTTCTGTGTACCGTATCCTACAACAATAACTTCGTCTAAGGCACTAGCATCTTCAGTTAATGTTATTGTTAAAGTAGCGTTTGTAATGGATACTTCTTTTGTAACATAACCTACATAAGATATAACTAAGGTTTGTGACGCTGTAGAGGTCTCTATACTAAACTCTCCATCAAAGTTTGTAGTTGTACCTATACTTGTACTTTTTAAGAGTACAGTTGCTCCTAATAAAGGAATTCCATTCTGGTCTAATACTTTACCAGATACTGTTTTTTGGTCTTGAGCATTTACTATAGTATTAGATAAAAATAGTAGTGCTATAAAAACCAATAATTTTGGTTGTTTTAATAGTTTTGAAATCATAGATAGTTAATTTTTCTCAAATAAACAGATAGTTCTATTTGTTTGTATTAACGAAATGTTATGAAACTAGCTGTTTAAGTATTGCTAAATTATACTATTAAAAATGAGAATAATTAAATTTTAACTATACAAAAACATACATTTTTCATTTTATTGTGTCTTTTTTTGGTAATTAAGCAATTACAGTGGTTTGGCAATTGTTTTATTTTGCCCATAAAGCCAAAAAACTGCCAAAAAAGAGAGAAAATTGGCTTGTAGTAGTGGTATTGTAGTGGTAATATTAAGCTAATATTATCAATTATATGGATAGTATGTGTTCTATTAAGTTAGTTTCTCTAGAAAGGTTCATTTTTTTTCTAAGTCTAGATCTTCTTACCTCTACACTTTTTACAGAAATGTTTAATAATGGTGCAATTTCTTTAGAAGAAAGGTTAAGTCTTAGATAGGCACAAAACTTTAAATCATTTGCAGATAAATCTGGATGAAGCTCTTTAGCTCTAGTTAAAAATTCTTTGTCTGCGTTATTAAATGCTTCCATAAAAAACTTTCTGTCCTTAACATTATTTAAGTTTTTATCTATAAGTTTAAAAACAGGGTGTTTAGTGTTAGTAATACCGGTATCTTTTTTAAGTTCTTTTTTTATTCTTCTTAACACCTCATTACGTTTTACTATACTCATAGTAGAGATGGCTAGTTCTCTGTTTTTACTTTCTATTTCTTGATTTAGCTTCTCATTTTTTAAACGAATAACTTCTTGTTCATTTTTAAACTCTAAAAGTTGCATTTTTTGCTTATTTTCTAATAAAGTTTTTTGGTGCTTTTTATAATAGTACCTTTTGTAAAATTTATGAGTTAAAAAAATAAGAAATAGCCCTAACAAAACATAACTAACTATTGCTATTGCTGACAAGTAAAAAGGCCTTTGTATGGTAAAAGTGTATGAGGCAATATTAGTAGATATTTTATTGCCTATTTTAGACCTAACTTTAAATACGTAGTCTCCGTATGATAACTTATCGTAAGAGGTATAAGAGTTTTGTGACCAACTAGACCAATCAGAATCAAAATTCTCTAGTTGATATTGGTAGTATGTATTTTCATACTTATTATAATTAGGAGTAGTATAACTAAAAAATACAGAAGATTGTTTAAATTTAAAATCTCCTTTATTGTAAATGTTTACATCATTATAATTTGTCTCCTTTTCCTTAACTTTTATTTTATCAATAAAAACTTGGTGAGACTTTGATTCTATTTTAGACAAGTTTACATTAATGTAACCATTTGTTTTACCTAGTATATAATTATCGTTATTTAAACTTGCTATATTTTCAAAACTAGAATTAATTTTTCTCCAATTATTTTCTATAGGAATAGATTTAATAGAAACCATATTAGGTAATGGACCTTTTTGTGCATACTTAATATCATTTTTATTAAAAGACCATAATAATTCTCTTTTGTCAAAAATTAATTTTCCAGACCTATATTCTTTTTTAGGAATTAAAGCACTTAGTACGCTGTCTTTTATAAAAGATTGTGTTTTATTTTCTAATTTAAAAACCCCATTTTCATTTGCATAAATAATATGATTGTTAGTTTTTGTTAAACCAGCTGCTTTTCCTTTAAATTCATCAAAAAGAGTTATTTTATTAAAACCAGTTAAACTATCATTTAAAGTTAAATGGTATATACCCTTATGTTCATGGTTAACCCAAATATCTTTGGTGTTATTTATTTCAAAAAAACGAGAAGAGATTTCAAAACCATTTAGTTTGTTTTGCAATGTCCACTTATTATTTTGCTTATGTAAAATTGCTAAGCCAGAATAGTGCCCAAATAGTATTTTATTTTTTTGCTTTGGTAGGGGTCTAAAATTCCATACTCCAGAGATATTACTTATAAGACTTGCTTTATTGTTTTTAATATTAAAAACACCAGAATTGTGTCCGCAAAACAATTCATTGTCATATGTATGTAAAGACCATACTTGCCCTTTTGTTCCGTTAATAAACTTAAGCTCTTTGTTAGAGTCTAAGCTTTTATAAAAAAGTCCTTGATTAGTACCAATGTACAAAAAGTTATTATGCACTATTGATGCATAAGTGGTACCAACATCACCATAATTGTCGTTATATTCTTTTATAAATGATTTTAAGTTTAAACAATTTATACCGTTATCTAAAGCTAGCCATACATTACCATCTACATCTTCAAACAAGTTAAGTACTGTATTATTACTTAAGCCAGTAGATTGGTTTATAGTATTAATAATTTCTCCTTTAGCAGATAAGTAAATAACTCCTTTAGAAATAGTGCCTAGTACAAAACTTTTATCTCTTAATTGAATACCTCTAAAAATTCGGGCTTTATCTAAAAAAGTATCCCCTGGAATGTGCCATTTATTTAAGGTTTTATTTTGTATTTTAAATAGACCTTGTGTACGAGTTAAAACAATTAAGGTATTATTAATAGAAAATATATTTAATATGTATTTTATGTTTAATTCTTCAGGAATTTTAGCAATTAAAATTTCAATTCCATTTTCTAGTCTAGAAATTGTACCATCTAATTTTTGCACATATACTTTAGTATTTACTTTAAATACTCTATAATAATTACCCTTGTCTGTTGTATAATGTAATTGTTTTTTTGTGGTATCATAAAAATAAATTCTATCATAGGATTGAAAAATAACATAGTTGTCTTGACTCTTTATATTCCATATAATTTCATCTTCTAACAATTCATCTTTAATGGTTTCAGAAATAGAAAAGTATGTTAAGCTACCATATTCATTTTGTTTCCAATACCCAAATTCCATAAAAGAACCAGTGTAAACTTTGTCATCAACAACCTTAACTGTTCTTATAACAGAACCATTAACAGAAGGGTATAACGTCCATCTAGAACCATTGTAGGCCAAAAGACCATCATTATTTGCTACGTATATATTTTTGTTATTATCCTGGCTTATGTACCAATTTTGATTTTCTGCACCATAATCTGTAGATAAAAAATTTAAGATAGGAGGTGTTTCTTGTGCTACTGTAGTAAAAGTAGTAAAGAAGCAAAAAAGTAAGAATATGGTTTGATAATATTTATTTTTCATAATAGAACACTTAACAAAACAATATTTGTAACGTTATTTAAATTTCTAGTATAGATAGTTTAGACTCTGGTATAGTAATATAAGCCAAAAAGATAGTTATTGTTCCTAATAAGAACTTTATACATTGTTTTTTGTAAAAATATTATAAATTTCACAACTTTATACTTCTTGTTTGGTATTTGACTATAAATAAACATTTCACTCTATAGTAATTTACCATAAACATTACTTTGTAACATTAGATACTAATATTAAATAAAGGTTTTGTTAATCTAAACCTAATATTAACTTGACCTTGGTAAGGTATTTTAGCTGTTTGTAAAAATGGCGATGAAAACGAAATTTTATATAGTATACCTCCTGTTATTAGCTTCTTTGTATGGCTACTCTCAACAATTAAAGTTTATAAATTATACTACAGACCAAGGATTATCTAATAATTCTGTTTTAGATATTTTAAATGATGACGATGGCGGATTGTGGATGGCCACTTGGGACGGACTTAATTATTTTGACGGTTACACATTTACCACTTTTAAACATGATATTAATAACCCAAAATCTTTACCAAGTAATTACCTTACCAGTATAGAAAAAGATAAGGATGGTTTTATATGGACCTTTAGTAATGAAGGATTAATTAGTAAATATGTTGGTAATAATGAGTTTCATCATTATAAATTTAACCAGCGTCCAAGGGCAATGTACGCTTCAACCAGCGGTGTTATAAATGTTTTGGTTGGAGAAAAAATATATAAATACAGTAATGGTAATTTTGTTGAAGGCGCAGATGGCACCTCTAAAAACAATCAAAAAAAAGAATTTAAAAAAATACTTTTAGCCAAATATCCTCATTTAGTTATTAATGATGTTTTAAAGGATAAGCAAGGTAATTTATGGTTTGCAACGTTTAAAAACGGAATTTATATTATACCCAACCACATTAATAATTTAACTACAAGTTTAATACATAACTATACATATGATGCTTACACACCTTATACTTTTTATAGTAATGAGGTAACATCATTAAACCAAGATGTGTATGGCAATATATGGTTAGGCCAAAAAGATGGTGGCTTAGCTATGGCATATTCGGGCTCTCAAGAAATATCTTCTGTTATGCCGCACCCTAATAGGTTTCCTCATTTACCAGTAGAAACTACAAGGGCTATTACTAAAGATGTAGCGGGTAATATTTGGATAGGGTATTACAACAGCGGATTGTATCATTATAGTGAAAAAACAAAATGTTATGTAAAGTTCCCTGTAAAAGAATCTAAACAAAACGAAGAGTGGGAGCGTGTAAGGTCTCTTTATACAGCTAAAGATGGTAGTATTTGGGTAGGTACATATGCGGGTATTTTACGTATTAAAAATAATAGTTACACAACTTTTGAAGCTGCTAACATACCAGAACTACCAAATAACAGAAATTATTCTTTTTATGAAGATGATAACCATACAATATGGATTGCCTGTTGGGGTGGTTTGGCTAAGTATAACTTAAAAACGCAGCGTTTTACAAAATTTAAGGGGCAAGATAAATTTAAAAATTACAATATAAGAAACATTAAAAAAGATAAAAACAATTTAATTATTGCAACCGAGCAAGATGGTGTTTTTATTTTAGACCTTACCACAGGTAATTACAAGCAGTTAACCAAAAAAAACGGAATTTTAGGTAATAGTGTTTATTCACTTTTTATAGACCATGATACTAACAACTATTGGATAGCATCATTGGGAGGCGTTACGGTGTACAACACAAAAAAAGGAGTTATAAAAAATATAACAGATGCAAATGGCTTACCAAGTCATATGGTTTATGGCGTTTTAGACAACCAAAACCAAATGTGGGTTAGTACAACAAAAGGAATAGCTGTTATAGACAAAAATACTTACCAAGTAACACCATTTAACCCAAAAGAAGGTTGGCAAGCACCAGAATTTTCTGAAGGAGCCTACTATAAAGACAACAAAGGATTATTATTTTTTGGTGGTGTAATAGGGCTTAATTACTTTAATCCTAACGCGCTAACTATTACACCTAATACAGCTAAGTTAAAAGTGCAGGTAAATAGTATACCTATTACTACAAATAAGGCAATTAGTAAAAAACATAGCAACAATACTATAAATGTAACAGTTACGCCTATAGTATTTCCGGTAAAAAAAACAAGCAGTTACTATTATAAACTACGTGGTAAAAATACTGACTGGATTTTAGCAAAAGGAAAACAAAATATTGTATACCAAAATTTGTCCTCTGGGGATTATACTTTTTTGTTAAAAAATAACCTAAACGATACACCAAAAGAGGTTTTTAGTTTAAAAATTGAAAAAGCATTTTACGAGACTATTAGTTTTTTTATGTTACTGTTACTTTTAATAGTGGGTATTGGTTTGTTGTTTATTTATTTAAAAAATAAAAGTACAAAGGCAAAACATAAAAAACTTGAAGAGCAAATTGTAGCAAGAACAAAGCTTATAGAAAAACAAAAGCAAGACTTGTTAAAAATTAATACTGAGTTAGATGATAAAAACCAAGAAATTATTCAGCAAAAAGAAAAACTTTTAAGCTTACATAACAATTTAAAAAATCAAGATTTTGAGGTAGATAAGTTTAAAACCTTTGTACTCTCACAATTTCAGCAGCCATTATCTATAATACTAAAAATGGCACATGAGATTAAAAATAATCAGGAACCTAAAACAGAAATTCTACAGCAATCTGGTAAAATAATAGATTTAATATCAGAATGGAACTATTTAGATCATATTAAAGAGTTAGGAGAAGTGCGGTTAACTTCTGTTAAATTACTACCTATTTTAAAAGAAATAGCTAACAGTGTAAAAGAAAAATTAAAACAGAACAGCGCAAATTTTAATGCACAAATAGACAAGAGTATAAATTGGGTTGAGGTAGACTTATTAAGATTAAAACTTTTATTAAAATATATTTTTAATGATATAGTAAAATACTCAGAGGCTAGTAGCTTGTTAGATGTAGCTATTGTTTTACAAGAAAATACATTGCAATTTACAGTAACGTCTAACAGTACAGTTTTACAAGGTAATGTAAAAAATATTTTAAATTATAGTCCGTATTACAAGGCTTTTTTAGTGCTAATTAAAGATCTTAACGGTACTTGTAATTTAAACAATGCAGACTACTTTAGCTTTAATTTTTCTTTACCAGTTATTGTAATGCAGAACAATACAAAGGCAGTAGAAACCATTTCCTGGAAACACTTAGATATAAAAGAAAAGCTTCCGGTTAATAAAAATAAAATTTTAGTTTTTACTGCAGCTTCAAATTTTAATATTTCAAATCAGCTATTACAAAATACAGATAATTACTTATTGTTTGAAGATGTAGTAACCAATTTATCATCAGCCTTAAAACAATTACAGATAGATGTTTTGGTGTTTTATCAAATAGGGTTTACTAAAGAAATAGCCTATTTTTTACAGAAGTACAAAGAAATTCCTAAAAAGGATAGAGTTCCGTTAGTATACATATCAGAAGAAATTAACTATGCATTACAAGAAACCTCTTTAGAATTTGGTATAGACGTAGTTATACAATTGCCAGCAAGTAAAACTTTTATCAGTAATAAAATTACGTCTTTAATAAATAGGAGTACAGGTCGTGGGCAAAACAAGTTTCAGCAAGAAATTTTTAAAATTCTTACAGAAGAAAATGACCTACAGTCTAGCAATGAAAAACTTTTAAAACGTAGTTTAGAAATTATAAAGGAAGAATTGTCTAATCCATCCTTTAATGTAGAAAAACTAATATCAATTTTAGAAATATCTAGAATTAAATGTTACAGATTGTTTAAAGAACAGTTGGGGCAATCACCATCAGACGTTATAACTTCTTTGCGTTTGCAAAAAGCAGAATATCTACTTAAAAATAAAAAGTTTAATATCTCAGAAATTGGTTTTGAGTGTGGTTATAGTGACAGTAAATATTTTGGTCGCACATTTAAAAAGCATTTTGGGGTAAGTCCTAAAACCTATAAGGAGCAAAAAATATAAAATGTATTGTTTGTTTAGGATTAGCTCTATGTTAGGTTAATGTTACTGTAACAAAAGTCCTATTTTTTGATGCTCAAATAGCACTTTTTGTACTAATTGTCCGCTTGCATGAAACAATTTTACCCCCTTTAAAAAACACCACACAATACATTTGAAAAAAACAAAAACTATAAATTAAAATGAAAAAATTATACTTTTTTCTAACACTCAGTTTAGGGTGTTTATCTACCATGCTAGCGCAGGTAACAGTAAAAGGCACAGTGGTGTCTAACGCAGACGGATTACCAATATCTGGTGCCGCAGTAACTATTAAAGGTAAAACTACAACAGGTACTGCAACAGATTTTGATGGTAACTTTACTTTACAGTTAAAAGAAGAAAATGGAGTATTGGTAATATCTTCATTAGGTTTTGCTAGTAAAGAAGTTGCTTATAATGGTAACCAAACAATTGCTGTAAGTTTAGATGAAGCAACAAACTCTTTAGATGAGGTTGTACTTATAGGTTACGGATCTACTAAAAAAGGAGATTTAACCTCGGCAATTGGTACAGCGGCAAATGTGGGTACAATTACAAGTAGACCAGTTGGTAATTATAAGGAGTTTTTACAAGGTAACATAGCAGGTGTTACTGTATTAAGTTCTGGTGGTGATCCAACAAGTACAGCTAGTATAAAAATTAGAGGTATTGGTACATTAAACTCGGAGTCTCCTTTAGTGGTTGTAGATGGTTTACCATATAGTGGTCCAGAAATTAACCCTAATGACATTGCGTCTATATCTGTATTAAAAGATGCTGCTTCTGCTGCAATTTATGGTGCACAAGCTGCATCTGGTGTAATTGTGATAGAAACTAAAAAAGGAAAAACAGGAAAACCTAGGTTAAATGTTAACTACTATACTGGTATAAAAACAGCATCTAATTTGCCAACACCTTTAACTGCACAGCAACAGTCAGAGGTGTATAACTTAGCAGCAGATAATGCAGGTGTGCCAAGACAATCTGCTCATGACGCAGCGCAAAACCCATACGGACAAGTAAACCGTACAAATTGGATTGATGCTATTTTTAGAGATGCAACTGTAAATAACTTAAATGTAGATTTAAGTGGAGCAGGAGAAAAATACAATTACTATACTTCTTTTGCTTTTAGAGATAGAGAAGGTGTGTTAGAGGGTACTAGTTCTCAAAACTATAGTTTAAGGCTAAAATCTGACTTTAACATTACAGATAAAATTACAGTAGGTGAAAATATTTATTTCTCTAGAGATGAAGCTTACGGTACTAATACAGATAATCCATATTCTGGTACTATAATAAACGCAATTTATATGCCATCTGCATCACCAACACGTTATGAAGATGGAAGTTTTGCAGGTGTTGTACCAGAAAACTTATCTCAGTTTGCAGGTGCTTACGGAGATGTTTACAACCCATTAGCTTTATTGTTAAGACCAACAAAAGAGTCTCCTAAAACATTTATAAATGCAAACGTATATTTTAAGTATGATTTGTTAGATGGTTTAGCATTTAAATCAAGCTACTCATATTCTTACAGAGATAATAAAACAAAAGAGTTTTATCCTCGTGTACCAGAGTTAGGCCGTAGTAATAGTCAAAATTCATTATTACAAACAAATACTACTCAAAATAAATGGATTTGGGACAACCAACTTTCTTACAACAAGTCTTTTGGTAACCACAATTTAAATGCAACAGCAATTTATTCTGCTCAAAAAACAAAAGGAGATTATATATACCTGCGCGGGACAGGTTTTTCATCAGAAGAGCCATTTAACCAATACATGCAAAATGCTGAGTTGTTAAATAAACCAAGTAATAACCCTTTTGAGGAAGCATTAACTTCTGCAATAGGTAGGGTTATGTATAACTACAACAATAAGTATTATATATCTGGTAGTATACGTACAGATGAGTCTTCTAGACTAGCAGTAGAAAACCAGTCAGATACTTTTACATCTGTATCTGCAGGTTGGAGAATTTCTAGCGAGTCTTTCTTTAATATAGATGCAATAAACGATTTAAAATTTAGAGCATCTTGGGGAGAAATAGGAAACATACAGTCTATTAGTGGTTATTATCCTTTTGATGTTCCTGTAGCTAGTAGTAACGTAGTTATGGGAGAAAATGGTGCTTATTTTGATAATGTTGGTAGCTACGTACAAAGAAATGCAAACAGAAATTTAAAGTGGGAAACAGCAGAGTCTTTAGATTTTGGTTTAGATGCATCTTTATTTAACAACAGTTTAAGCTTAACTGTAGATTATTTTGAAAAAACAACCAAAGGAATGATTATTCCTGGTTTAGCAGATATTAACCAAGGTATATCTCCTGCAGATGTAAATGGCGGACAAGTAAAAAACACAGGTTTAGAGGTTTCTGCTACTTATACAAATACAAACGGAGCCTTAAACTATAGTATTAATGCCAATGCAACAACTATTAAAAATGAGTTAGAGAACTTAGATGGTTACGCATCAATTGGTCAGGATGTTTTTTATCATACTGACAATGTAAGAAGCGTATTAGTTCCTTACCAAACACAAGTTGGTGGTGCATTATATACACCATATTTAATTCCGCAATTAGGCATATTTAATACACAAGCAGAAATAGATGCTTATACTAAAGATGGTAACTTAATACAACCAAACGCAAGGCCAGGAGATTTTAAATTTCAAGATACTAATAACGATGGTAAAATAGGCTCTGAAGACCGTAAGTATTATGATGCTTACCAACCTAAAGTAACCTATAATTTGGGTGCAAACTTAGACTACAAAGGGTTCGATTTTAATCTTATTTTACAAGGCGTAGCAGGTGTTAAGGCTTTTAACGGTTATAAATTTACAACCTATAATGGCGCATTATCTGGGTATAATTTAGATAACAGAGTTTTAGATGCTTGGTCACCAACAAATACAGATACAGATATTCCTATTATTTCTACAAAAGATGATAATAAAAACTTTGGTACTGCATCTAGCTGGTATTTAGAAGATGCATCATACTTACGTATTAAAAACGTAACCTTAGGATACACTTTTAACAATAAGGTAATGGATAAACTATCTAAAGGTTCATCATTAAGAATGTATGTGTCAGGAGAAAACTTAGTAACGTTTACAAAGTATACAGGTTTAGATCCAGAAGTAGGTGGTAAAGGATTAGATATTGCTAAATATCCTGTAGCAAAAACATTCACATTAGGATTATTACTGTCATTATAATCACACTAAAAAAAGAATACAATGAAAAATACATATAAAAAATTAGGATTAATTGCTTTGGGTGTTTTAGGGTTAAACCTAACCTCTTGCTCAGACGATTTTACAAACTTAGAGCCTTTGGGTAAGGTGTCTAACGAGAGTTTCTGGAAAACAGAAACAGATGCTGTACAGGCTGCAAATGGTTTATACTTGTTAATGTCTGACCAAGAAATGTTTGGTAGAGGTTTTTTCTGGTACATTAACGCATCTGATGATATGATTACAGGTCGTATTAAAGCCACAGCAGATGTTATAAAAGATTTTAATATTGATGGTAGTGAAGGAAGTTATACCTCTACTTGTTACACAAAATCTTACCAAGTAATAAGACGTGCAAATGATATTTTATTAAACGTTCCAGAAATGGAAATATCAGAAAGTACTAAAAACCGTGTTCTAGGTGAAGCGTATTTTATGCGTGCCTTTAGTTACTTTTGGGTAGCACATACTTATGGTGATGATGTAAATGGTGGTGTGCCAATTATTACTGTAGATAATATGTTTGATGAAGGAGGTAGTTACGCAAGACCTGCTTCTGTTGTAGAAAACTACAAGCAAATTGAAGAGGATTTAAAAAAGGCAGCAGAATTGTTACCGTTGTTTACAGATTATAGTGCAGAAGATTATGGTCGTCCTCATAAAGATGCAGCTTTAGGTTATTTAGCTAAAACAAACCTATACTGGGCAACTTATGATGCATCTAGGTATGCAGAAGTTGTAAAATATGCAGATGCAGTTGCAACATCTGGTTCAGGAAGAGCTTTAATAGATACAGACAATCCAGAGGTAGATTACAGAGAGTTACACAGTCATTTAAATAACTGGACAAGCGAATACATTTGGTCTGTAAACTCTGGTGTAGACCGTGGTAGTATTTTATCTGGTGTAATGTTAGAAAACAAAGGCTGGGGTAAATACAACGGTTGGGGTTATTACACTCCGTCTGAAGGATTGTATAATGAGTATGAAACAGGAGATGTACGTAGAGGTGTTACTATTTTAAATTTTGGTGATGAATTTAAGTACTTTGGTGAAGATAAAAGATACCAATCAGAAAATTCAATCTCAGGTTTCCAGTTTAACAAATACATGTATGAGTTTCAGTTTGAAAACCCTATTGGGCAATACCTAAATTCTAACGGAGATAACCCAACTACAGTTTACAATGTACCATTAATGCGTTACGCAGAGGTGTTGTTAATGAAAGCAGAAGCTTTAATTGCAGATGGTAAAAACGGAGACGAGCCACTAAATATGGTTAGAGATAGAGCCGGTTTAGCTCCAATAACAAATGCTACTATGGAAGACCTTAAACATGAACGTAGAGTAGAATTAGCAGGTGAATTTGCAAACAGACATTTTGATTTGGTACGTTGGGGAGATGCGGCTGCTACTTATGCAGAACCTATTTATGGAAGAATTTACACAGACAGGTCTAACCCAGATTCTCCATACACATCAGAAATAGTATGGCCTGCCAGAAATTTTGATGCATCTTATATGAATGTGTGGCCTATACCAAATACTGTTATAGAGTCATCTGGAATACCACAAAACAAAGGTTGGTAAATAAAAGTAAGTTTCAATTAGTTTTTTTAACAAGAAAAGGGTGCTGTAATTGCGCAGCACCTTTTTTATAATATACTCATATGTTCACATTTAAGAAAAAATGTATCATTCTTGTCGTTAGTTTTTTTTCTATGATTTCTTTTGCTCAAAAAGAAAATCAAATTCTTATTCATTCTCATAATGATTATCTACAAAATGTTCCATTCTGGAATGCGCTATCTAGCGGAGCCAATATTATAGAGGCAGACGTTTGGTTAACAAAAAACAAATTGTTTGTAGCCCACACAAAAAAAGAAATAATACCAAACAATACGCTACAAAGCTTGTATTTAGACCCTTTGCAACAAGCTGTAAATAACAAGCAGTTAACAACATCTAATGTAATTTTAATGATAGATGTTAAATCTGATGCAGAAAAAACAATTCAAAAAATTATAACTGTATTAAAAAAATATACAGTATTAACATCACATAAAAATATTAAGTTTTTAATATCTGGTAACAGACCTAAACCAAGCACTTATTACACTTATCCAAGTTATATTTATTTTGATCATCAAGAGTTAAACAATACCCTATCTCCTAAAAACTGGGATAAAGTTGGTATGGTTAGTACAAGTTTTAAAAAATATTCTGTTTGGAACGGTAAAGGAAGATTAACACATACAGATTATGATGTGGTAAGCAACGTAATTGCTTCAGTAAAAAAGCTAAATAAACCTTTTAGGTTTTGGGCTACACCAGATTCTAAAACAGCATGGAGAACATTTGTAGAGATGGGTGTAAATGTTATAAATACAGATATGCCGTACAAATGTGTAACTTATGTAAAAACATTAAATAAACGTACATTAACAACACAATCCTTATCAAAAACTTATATACCTACTTATGTTTCTGATAAGAAAAACAAGCCCATAAAAAACGTTATTTTAATGATTGGTGACGGTATGGGCTTGTCTCAAATAACGGCAGCAACAATTGCAAATAAAGGGCAATTAACACTTACGCAGTTAAAATCTGTTGGGTTACTAAAAACCCAATCTGCAGATGATTTAGTTACAGATTCTGCTGCTGCTGGTACAGCTATTTCTACAGGGCAAAAAACAAACAACAGAGCTATTGGCACAGATGTTAATGGTAAACCATTACCAACTTTAGTAGAAGTATTAGGTAACGCTAATTTTTTAACAGGTATTATAACTACAGATAAAATTACAGGTGCAACACCTTCTGCATTTTATGCAAAGGCAATAGATAGAGATAATACAGCACAAATAGCAAAAGATTTATTAAAAAGTAATCTTAATTTTTTTGCTGGTGGCGGGGCTAGTTTGTATAAAAATTTACCGCTAGAGAAAGAATTTACTATAGTAAACGATGTTTTAAAAGTAGGGGAGAACACGTCAAAAAAGTTAGGAGTTTTTTTAGCAGACAAAGGAGTGCCATCGGTTATGGATGGTAGAGGTAACTTATTAGCGCAAACAACCAAAGAAGCATTATCTTTTTTAAACCGTAAAAGCACCCCATTTTTTTTAATGGTAGAAGCTGCACAAATAGATTCTTTTGGGCATTTTAATAACACTAAAGGCATTATAACAGAGACTATAGATTTTGATAAGGCTATAGCAGAAGCAATAAAGTTTGCAGATAGTAATGAAGAAACCTTAGTAATTATAACTGCAGATCATGAAACATCTGGTTTTGGTATTGCAAGTGGTAACGGTAACCACCTAAAAGTAGAAGGAAATTTTATAACTCATGATCATACTGCTACAATGGTTCCTGTTTTTGCGTACGGACCAAAGTCAAATAATTTTACAGGAGTTTTTGAAAACACAGAGGTGTTTTATAAAATATTAGAGGCATTAGAAGTAAAAAAATAGTTTTTTAATATTTCGTTTTTTAGTTTATTAGGCGTGGCAAAAGTTTTTTGTTGCGCCTTTTAACTTTTAAAAAAGCAGTACTCTTTTTAGTTTTAGGATAGAAAAATATAAAAATAAATTACTATCCTTTTTCTTATTAATTTTAGTACGTAAAATATAAAAAGCCTTAGTTATTTGGGCTTCTACTGTTTTTATAGAAATATTTAAATACTCTGCAATTTCTATATTAGTTAACCCTTCTTGCTTGCTTAATAAAAAAACATTTTTACATTTAGGTGGTAAATTTTGTATTTCTTGTTTTACCTTTTTAATAAGATTATCAAAGGAGACAACATCTGTTTCTTCTACCAAATGGTGTAAAGCATCTAAATACTTTTTTTCTAAAGGAAAAACATTTTTTTGTTTTCTATAATGATCTATAAACTCATTATATACAGATTTATACAAAAAACTCTGTATAGAAAAATTGGCCTTTAGCTTGTCTCGCTTGCGCCAAACTCTCATAAAAACATTTTGCACAATATCTTCTGCCTCACTACGGTCATGTGTAAGGTTAAGCGCATAAACGCAAAGTTTCTGGTGGTAATCATTAACAAGCTTGTTGTATGCAGAAGTATCTCCAGACTTAAGTGCATTTATAAAATTAATGTCGCTATTTAATGGGGGACTCATATAAAAAGACAATAATTGGTTAAATATGTTGCCAATATATAAAAAACTTTAATAAAATGTTAGGGTTAAGTAAAATGTATACGTATTAAAGTATATATGTTAAAAATATAATGAAAAAGAAAATAACAAAATTAGATAAGTTAATAGCTAAGTACCTTACTAGAGAGTCTACTAAAAAAGAGCTCGATGGTTTAGAGGAGTTACTTAATAACGACTTAAATAATGAAAAGTTTCTAAAGGAATATATAAAAATAAATGTTGTATCAGATTATGTATTACAAAAGTTTAATACAGAAAAGGCAAGGCAACAATTGTTAGATACTATTAAAGAAGATAAAAAGAAAGCAAAGCAAGCTAAAATTTTTACTTTAATAAAATATTCCACAGCTGCAGCTGTAGCGGTACTTGTAATGTCTGGTATATTTTTTAAAACATCTTTATTTAATAAAACAGGAGCAGAGCCAGTACAAGTATCACATAATATAAAAGTGGGTTCTAATAAAGCAACTCTTTCTTTAGAAGATGGCTCTTTAGTAGTTTTAGAAAATGGTAAAGAGGTTAACGTTGGTAAAGCAAAAAGCAACGGAAAAGAACTTAAATATACAGCCGGCAGAAAAAAAGGTAAAACTATTTACAACTCTTTAACTATACCGCGTGGTGGTGAATATGCATTGCAATTGTCTGACGGAACCAAGGTTTGGTTAAATTCAGAAACAAAAATAAAGTATCCGGTATATTTTAAAAAAGGAATGTCTAGATCTGTAGAGTTGGTTTATGGCGAGGCTTATTTTGATGTTTCACCTAGTGAAAACCATAACGGAGACGGATTTAATGTTGTTACCAACCAACAAAACATTGCAGTTTTAGGAACCGAGTTTAATATTAAGGCTTATAAAAATGAAAACTTTATATACTCTACCTTGGTAGAAGGTAGAATTATGCTAGAAAACGGATCTTATAAAGCAGATATGCAGCCAGGGCAACAAGCAGTAATAGCAAATGGTATTGCTGAAAAAGTAGAAGTTTACAATGTTAATGTAGAAAATGAAATTGCTTGGCGAAAAGGTAATTTTAACTTTAAAAATAAATCATTAATAGAAATAACAAAAGTATTGTCTAGGTGGTATGATGTAGATTTTGTAATAGAAAATAAAGACCTAGAAAATATTAACTTTAAAGGAGTACTGGGCAAAACACAGGATATAGAAACAATTTTACAAATTATTAAAAACACAAGTAACATAAATGCCTATGAAATAAAAAATAGAATTATTTACATAAAATAAAGGGAACAAAGTTTATACCGTCCAAAGAATAACACTTTATCCCCCATTTTGTATTGAATCTCGATTAATTAAGTAACTAACCAAAAAAACACTCAAATTTATGAAAATTAAATTAATGAATGTTCTCTTCTGCTATAGAAGAAAACTAATGATGAAGATTATGAAAGCTATTATCTTTTTATGGTGTACCACAATTTTTAGTTTTACCACTACAAATTCGTTCTCACAAAACGCTAAAATCAGTATTAAAGAAGATGCTGTTGTTAGTGTAGATATGGTTTTTGATATTATAATGGAACAAACCGACTATAAGTTTATTTATAGTGAAGGTTTTTTTGATGCTTATCCAAAAGTGGTGCTACATAAAGGTATCATAAAGGCTAATGCATTATTAGATAAAACACTAGAAAATAGTGATGTGTCTTATGAGTTTTTACCAAACAAAACAATTGTAATTGTAAAAAAGTCTAATAAAAAAAGAGCTTACCAATTGCAAATAAAAGGTAAGGTTGTAGATGAACTAGGTGTTCCTTTATTAGGGATGAATGTCTATGTTACCGATAGGAAACAAAATGGTTCAGACAATAAAAAAGACTTTTTAACAAGAGGAACCAGTACAGATTTTGACGGTAATTTTAAAATTATGGGAGATGTAGGAAATTTTCTTTACGTTGGAGGTATTGGCTTTGAAACATATACAACAGAGATAGTTGAAGGAAAAACTAGTTATAATATAGTTTTAAAAGAGGCAATTAGTAAATTAGATGAGGTTGTACTTGTTTCTACAGGTTACCAAAAAATTTCTAAAGAACGTGCTACTGGATCTTACGTAGGAGTGTCTAAAAAACAAATAGAAAAACCATCAAGTAGTATTGCAGAAAGACTAACAGGTGTTGTTGCTGGTTTGCAAACAACTACCAATGCTGATGGTTCTATAGACATACAAATTAGAGGGCAATCATCATTAAGCGCTAATGCGCAACCTTTAATTGTTGTTGACGGTTTCCCAATAGACTCTGGCTTAGATACATTTGGAGATTTAGGAATTGTAAGTGGTAATACTCCTAATATTACCGGAGGTTTTGGTACAATTAACCCAAATGACGTAGAAAGTGTAACTGTATTAAAAGATGCCGCAGCAGCTTCTATTTGGGGGGCAAAAGCAGCAAATGGAGTTATTGTTATTACAACAAAAAAAGGAAAAAAAGGAAGAACAAACGTTTCTGTATCTTCTTTTGTGAGAGCTTCTAGTAAAATAGATTTAGATTATGCTTTAGCTAGAGCTAATAGCCAAGAGACTTTAGCTTATGAGCAAGCAGCGTTTGATACTAACTTTTTTGGCAGTATTTTAGGTAACCCTCCAGGAAATAGCCCAAGCACAAGTGATTTTGGTCCATATTCACAAGCTATTGTAGCTATGAATGAGGCAAGATTAGGCAGAATTTCTGACGCAGATAGAGACGCTACACTTAACTACCTCTCTTCTTTAGATAATAAAAAGCAAATTAGAGATAACCTTTTAAGTGCGCCTTTAATTACACAACACAATATTGCAATTAATGGCGGTACAGAAAAAATGTCTAACAGCTTATCATTAATGTATGAAGATAGCAAAACCTATTTTCAAGGAGACAAACAAACAAAATATCTTATAAATTTTAAAAACAATACAAAATTAAGTAAGAGACTTAATTTTGAGTTTAGCGCTATGTTACAGCATAATGATATTGATACTAATTCTGGTCAGGCAGATCCGTTATTTGGTACTGGAGGTATGTTAAACACTATAAAATCTTTAGCGCCATGGGATATGCTTAAAAATGAAGATGGCAGTTTAACAGATATGTCTTATTTACATTATTACAGACCTAATGTAGATGCTTATGTACCTTTTAATAATTTTCCATACTCAGACTGGTCATATAACCCTATTACAGAAATTAATAACAGAAATTTAAATACTAAGCAATTAAACGCAAGAATAAATGCAGGCTTAACTTTAGATTTAATTAAGGGGATGAAATTATCTTCTAGAATTCAATATGAAATTTTTAATTCTGAAGCAGAAAACTATTATAGTGACAAAACATTTGATGTTCGCCAATTTATTAACGAAACATCTGGACCTGAATGGAATTTTGGTGGTGTACCAACACAATTAGTTCCTAAAGGCGGTATTTTAGAACAAGGTAGCAGCGAAATTAGATCGTATAATTTTAGAAATCAGTTAAGCTACAATCGTACTTTTGGTGATAAGCATAATATAGATTTTATCGCTGGTACAGAAATGTCTAACAGGGTGTTTTCTACAACATCAAACCCAGCTGCCTTTGGTTATGACCCAGATAAATTAACAACATCTCGTTTATTAGTTGATATAGAATCACACTCTTTATGGAATTTTTTCCCAGCACGGTTAAGTAGCTTTTTTTACAACTTTGATTTAGCTCCAGAACACTCATTTACAGAAAGAACAAATAGGTTCTTTTCTATGTATGGTAATTTAGCTTATACATACAATAACAAATATACTGTTTCGGGTAGTTACAGAACAGATGCCGCAAATATAGTAGCTCCAGATCCCAAATTACGTTATGATCCTTTTTGGTCTGTTGGCTTAGGTTGGCATGTAGATAAAGAAGAATTTATGAATAATGTTAATTGGGTAGACAGGTTATCACTTAGAGCAACATATGGTGCTGGAGGTAATATAATACCAAGTGCATCATTTATGCCACTAATTAATTTAAGTAATTCCTTAAATGATGTTACAAACCAAATAACAGCCAGTGTTACAGATCTTGGTAACCCACAACTAAGATGGGAAAAAACCTATAGCTGGAATTTAGGGGCAGATTTCTCTTTGTTTAACAGCAAATTAAATGGTGCTATAGATGTTTATAACAAGCAAGGTAAAGACTTAATAGTTAATCAAGGTTTAACATCTGTGTATGGTACAACTAGCCAATTGTTAAACAGAGGCGAAATGGTGAATAAGGGGGTTGAAGTAAGTTTAGGTACCACACTACCAATAAATGGCAATGACATTGTTTGGTCTGGTAATTTAACGTTTTCTCATAATAAAAATGAAATTACAACTTTTGAAAGAGGTGTTTATACAGCATCAGATTTAACAGCTGGCCCAACAACCTCATACAGAGAAGGTTTTGATGCTAACACCTTATGGTCTTACCAATACGGCGGCATGTTTGATTTTGGTACTGGTACGCCAGAACCAACAGTAATAGGTGTAGATGGTGAACTAGCACCATTAACCACATTTGTTAATGGCGATGCTAGAACTTTTATGGAGGCGCAAGGCACAACCAATGCACCAACCATAGTTGGTTTTAGAAACTCTTTTAAAATTTACGACTTTAATTTATCGTTTATTGTTACAGGTAAATTTGGTCATGTTTTTAGAAGACAAAGCTTTAATTACAATGCTGTTACTGGCGGTAATACTAGTGTAAACGAAAAGTACAATGAAGTTGCAAACGGAGACCCAAACAGCATTATACCTATACCAGAAATCTCATCTAGATATTTTTTCTATGACAGGTTTTACCCTTATATGAACTATTTAACTGAAAATGCAGACCATTTAAGGTTTCAAGAAGTTAACTTAACGTATAATTTACCTAATAAAGTAATATCTAAATTAGGCTTAAATAGTTTAAGTTTTTATGCGCAAGCAAATAATGTTGGTGTGGTTTTATTTAATGATTTTGATGAAGACCCAGAGTTTCCAAAAGGCACTTTAAGGCCACAGGCTACTTTTACATTTGGTATGAATTTAAACTTTTAAACTAAAACATTATGAAAAAAACATATAAATATATAGCAATATTACTACTAATAACAGCTTTTAGTAGCTGTGATGATTTTTTAGAAGAAAATCCTTCTAAAAACGATTCGGTAACACCAGAATCTTTAGAAGATTTTGAAGCTTTATTAAATAACTACAATGAATTTTCAGATGAAGCTATTTTTCCTTTAATCTATGGTTCAGATGATTTTGAGTTAAGCACAAATATGCATGATAATTTTAATAGAGCGTATTCTCCTGCTAGTGCTATATTTGGTACTTGGAACACAGAGTTAGCAGCCAATGAATCTGGCAGATTTTCTGGTTGGCCAGCAGAGTGGGAAAAAATATTTACAGCCAATTATATTTTAGAACAAATTGACGCTGTGGCAGCCTCTGAAGAAGAAAAAGCCAATATAAAAGCCGAATGTTATTTTATTAGAGCTTACAGTTATTTTGTTTTGGCAAATGTTTATTGCTTGCCTTATTCTACTACTAATTTAGATGAATTAGGCTTACCAATAAAACAAACAACAAGTTTTAGTGAAAGTACAGCCAGAGTTAGTCTAGGCGAAACTTATGATTTTATAGAGTCAGACCTAATGAATGCTTTAAAAATCACAAGAGAATTTAGCCAAGTTAATGGTTTAAATAACTCTTGGCGTGCAAGTACTGCTGCAGTTAATGGTTTTGCAGCAAGGTATTATTTGGCATTAAATGAATATGCTTTGGCACAAGATTATGCACAAAATGCACTAGATGAGTATAGTAATTTAAGAAATTACAATACAGATATGCGTTTTTCTGATATACCAGCTTTTGCAACTATATTTAATCCTGCCCCAGAGCGTGTTGAGTTGTTGTATCCTTATACACACGATCAACAAAATGTAGCAGAAGATAGGCTTGAATTTGGAGAAGCCTATTATTACAGAATGTTATCAAACCCATCTTGGGCAAACTGGCCATCACAAGAATTACTTAATCTTTATGATGATGAGTATGATTTAAGGTATAGATATCACATAGTTGAAGATTATTCATATTCACGTGGTGCCATTGCACCGCCATTTAGTTATCCTGGTTATATATTCTTTTTTAAAGATGATATTCCAAGTGGGCCTTCTGTACCAGAAATGCTATTAATTAAAGCAGAATGCCAAATTAGGCAAGGTGCTTGGGCAGACGGGTTACAAACAGCAAACCTACTAAGAGCTGCCAGAATGGATGCCACAGCACCTGTAGATGCAATAGAACTTAGCGCGTTAAATCAAAACGAAGCCTTAACAAAAGTTTTAGAAGAGCGTAGAAGAGAAATGCCTTTTGTGCATAGGTGGTATGATATTAGACGCTACAATAATAATGATGACGCATCTGATGATGTAATCTTGTCTAGAACATTCTATCCATTTAACTCAAGTGCTATTAATGGTGGCGAAGCGCCAATAACAACAACACTTGATGTAAAATCTAGAAAATATGCTTTTCCAATTCCAAATGAAGAAATTTTAATTTCTAACGGAGAGCTAGAACAAAATCAGTATTAGTTATTTTTTTAAACAAGGCTTATAATATTTAAGCCTTGTTTTTCCTATAAACTATTCTTAAACCATTAGTTAATAAACATATCATTAACTAAAAAATAAGGGTTGCATAGTTTAAAAATCTTCATATATAAAAACACAAAACACTATTTAAAAATTACAGTATGGGAAAATTAAAATTTATTACCATAGCTTTTTCAATTGCTATGCTTTGGGCTTGTAAAAAAGAAACTCCTGTTAACTATGCTTTATTTTCCGGAAATATTAGCAATACCAAAGGAGGTGAACTTAAAGTAAGCTCGTTAAATGGTTTTTCAAAAACAATTAATGTGAAAGATACAGGCATATTTTCTGATACTCTTTTTATTGAAGAAAATGGTGTATACAATGTACGCTTTGGCAATTTAAGATTTGCCGCATATGTAACACAAGGTGCTAACATTAATATTGAAGCTAATGAAAAAGAAAATATTAAAAGTTTAAAATTTTCTGGAGATTATGCAGACTTAAATAATTACTTTATTTATAAAGAATCTAAGAACTTAGATTTTATAATGGATAGAGAAGGGAGTTATAATGTAGACGAATCTACTTTTGAAACCAAAGTATTGAACTTTCAAAAGGATTTAGAAAACCGTCTTACTTCGCTAAAAGATATTCCAGAAAACATTAAAGAAAATGAGTTAAGAGCAATTAACTATGGAAGATTAGCTAAAAAATCTGAGTACGAAAAAATGTATGGATACCTTTCTAAAAATAAAGATTTTAAAGCTTCAGAAACATTCAAAAAAGAGTTAAACGAAATATCTTTTGATAACGCAGAAGATTATCTGTACTCATCAGATTACCAAGCAATGGTTAGTGCAAATATTAGAAAAAAAGCCTTTGATTACTACCAAAAAGATTCTATACCATACAGTGATGCTAGTGCCAAAGCAGTATCTGAAATAAGTAACCCAATTATTAAAAATGCCGAGTTATATAAAGCTATTTTAATGCGTTTACCAATGTCAAAAGATAAAGACAAAGATCTTCAAGACTTTTTAAATGCATCAACAAGCCAAAAACACATTAAAAAAATAAAAGAATTATACGAGTCTCTAAAAGTTTTAGATAAAGGGCAACCATCTCCTAAGTTTCATAATTATGAAAATTATGCAGGTGGCACAACTTCTTTAGATGATTTAAAAGGCAAATACGTTTACATTGATGTGTGGGCAACTTGGTGCGGGCCTTGTAAATACGAAATTCCATTCTTAAAAAAAATAGAAGAGCAATACCAAGGTAAAAACATTCATTTTGTAAGCATTTCTACAGATAAACAAAAAGACAAAGATAAATGGAAAGCTATGATTGCCGATAAAGAAATGGGGGGTATACAGTTAATTACAGATAACGATTTTAACACTTCTTTTGTATCTGATTATAAAATTATGGGTATTCCTCAATTTATACTATTAGACCCTAATGGTAATATTGTACAAGCCAATGCTCCAAGACCTTCAGATGAAAAACTAGTAGAATTATTTAATTCTCTAAATATATAATTATGAAAAAAAGTATTTTAATATGCTTAGTGGCTGCTATATTTTTTGCATGTAAAAACAAGCCAAATGCACAAGAAACTAGTACTGGTTACACTATTACAGGTACCATTAAAGGCTTAAGTTCTGGTACAGTAAAAATTGTAGAAGAAGGAAATAGAGACCGCTCTAAGTTAAAAACAATAAATAGTACAGAAATAGCTAATGGTGAATTTAAACTTACAGGAAAAGTAGAACACCCAGATATGGTTAGCTTAGTTATAAATGATAAAAGTAGTAGTTTCTTTTTAGAAAATAGTCCAATAGAAATAACTATAAATTGGTCTGATGGAAAAGAAAACGATTGGCGATTCAATTCTACAGTTTCTGGTTCTAAAACACATGATGAGTACACAAAAATAGATCAGGAAGCAAAAGCTGTTTTTAAAGACCCTAAGTATAAGGTTTTAGACTCTCTTAGAAATTTGGTTATTGCAGCTAAAAAAAGCAAAAATCAAAAAGATATGGATAAAGTATCGGCTCTTCAAAAAGAACTAAGACCATTAATGTTAGAACAAAGTGAAAGATATACCAGCACTAAGTTTAATTATGTAAAAGCCAATCCTAGTTCTCCTGTTGCTGTACATATTTTAGGGTTTCAGTATTCTGAAGGCAGAATGAGTAAAGATCAACTAAAAGAATATTACAATTTATTTACAGGTGATGCCCGTAAAACATCATTTTTTAAAAACTATATTACAAAGGTTTATAAAGATAATTTTGAAAACTTAGGTGTTGGTAATACAGCACCAGATTTTACACTTAAAAATTTAGAAAACAATAAGCTTACTTTATCTAAAATAAATGCCAAATATAAATTGGTAGATTTTTGGGCAAGCTGGTGTGTGCCATGTAGAAATTCTTTCCCTCATTTAAAAGAATTAAGAAAAGAATATAAAAATGATGGTTTTGAAATTATTGGTATAGGTACTGCAGATGTTGAAGAAAAATGGCGTAAAGCTATTAAAGAAGACCAAACGCCGTGGTTGCATGTATTTGATACTTCACCTGTAAAAAATGGAAGAGCATCCTATGGAGCAATAGCAAAAGCTTATGGCGTTCCTCATTTACCAACTACATTTTTAGTAGATGCTAATAACACTATTGTATTAAGAAACCCAACCAAAGAAGAGTTAGATGCTAAACTTAAAGAGCTATTTGGTCATTAATAAAGTAGTAGAATTATGAAACGCACTATATTAAAATTATCGGGATTACTGCTTATTAGTTGTCTGTTTTGTATTAGTTGTAAAACCAATAATGCACCAAACGGATATACAATTACAGGTAATGTTAAAGGAGCAGAAGATGGTACTTGGGTAAAACTTAAAAGCACACCATCTTTATTTACAGACCCTTTAATTACTATTGATAGTACTACAATTGCTAATGGCACATTTAAGTTTACTGGTAAAGTGGCTAATGTAGATATGGTAGGTGTACATATTGGCACAAAAACTAGTGCATATTTTTATCTAGAAAACAGTAAAATTACCATTGATATAGATGTATTAAGTTCTGAAGCTACAAGTGGATACAACGCTGCCAAAGTAACAGGATCTATAACTCAAGATTTTTACAAGCTACAATTACAAAAAATGGATAGCATTAAAAATCAAGATAAATACGGTGCTTTTAAAGGGTTTAGAGAAATGGTTATGGCCGCAAAACAGTCTAAAGACGCTGCTTTAATGGATAAAGTAAAGCAAAAAATGGAAGCTTTAGAGCCCTTAGAAAAACAGCAACAGGAAGAGCTTAAGACGTTTAAAACAAACTTTGTAAAAAACAACGCTACATCACCAATTGGACCTAAAATAATGGGGGTTTCATTTAGTGAAATTATGATGTCTAGAGAAGAAATGAAAACAGTATATAACCTTTTTAAAGGTGATGCTGTAAAGTCTAGTGCTTTTAATTTCATTAAAAAAACCTATGAAGATTATGTAGAAAAGTTTGTTGCAGGTGCTACGGCTCCAGATTTTACCTTAAAAACAGTATCTGGAGATGACTTAACCCTATCTAATGTTAAGGCTAAATATATATTAGTAGATTTTTGGGCTAGCTGGTGCGTACCTTGCAGAGCTTCTTTTCCTAAGTTAAAAAAAGTTTATAACACCTATAAAGGTGAAGGTTTTGAGGTTGTAGGTGTAGCTACTGGTGATAAAGACAAAAATTGGAGAGATGCCATACAAAAAGACCAAACGCCTTGGTTGCATGTTTTTGATGTAAATAAAAAATCTATAGGAAGAAATGGAGATGTAGCTGATGCCTATGGCGTTCCTTTTTTACCAACTACTTATTTACTAGATAGTAACCTAAAAATTATACTTAGAAACCCTACAAAGGAAGAATTAGATACAAAACTTAAAGAATTATTTAAGTCTTAAAAAATTAACAATATATACTATGAAAAAAATACACAAAATACTATTTGTTTGCTTTATAGCGCTTATAAGCTTTAATAAAAACAACGCTCAAAATAAGGATAATACTTTTACAATTACAGGTGAGATTAAGGGCTTAAAAGGAAATTTATATTTTAGGCATCCAGATAAAGAGTATACCAGAACAACACCTTCAGATTCTATTATAGTTACTAATGGTAAATTTAAATTAACAACAAACGTTTCTAAAGTTGCTTTAATAAGGGTGTTTCCTAAGTTTAGTGGTCCAGATAAAAAACTATCAAAAATACCAAAAGGAGGTAGAGGTTATATTCCTGTAAAAAGTGGCACTATTATGGTATATGCATCGCCAGGTGCAAATATCACAATTAAAGGTGAAGCAAAAGATTATTTTGATGCCTACCCAAGTGGTGATGCTTTTAATGATGGTTTAGCTAAAGTTAACAAACTTATGTACCCAATGTATAATGAGATGGGTAATTTAGCAGTAGAAAGCACCTACACTGATGATAAAGCTAAAAAAGAAGAGATTAATAAAAAGTCAGAAGCTATTTCTAAAAAATCTATAGATGCTCTAGTTAATCATTTAAAAAATAACCCTAATGCTTTAGCTTCTGCTTGGTATTTAAACGATTTAATGTTGCGTACCCAAGTTACTAATGAGCAAGCAGAAGAACTATTTAGCGTATTATCTACAGATTTAGCTGCTTATAAAGATTATAAAGATGTTGCAACAAGAGTACAGGGTATTAAAGAAACTGCAGATGGTTCTCCTGTACCAAGCATAAAAACCAATGCAACTTTAAATGGTGAAATTTTTGACATTAACAGCCTAAAAGGTAAGTATGTTCTTATAGATTTTTGGGGTATTTGGTGTGGTCCTTGCGTTGCAGAAATGCCTGAAGTAAAAGAGTTTCAAGAAAAACATAAAGATAATTTAGTAGTTGTTGGTATTAACTCTGGAGATACAAAAGAAAAAATAGAAGCCTTTGTAAATAAAAATAATTACGGTTGGATGCAATTAATGAGTGATAAGAAAAATACACCAGACAATTTTGTAAACAGGTTTAACGTACAAGGGTTTCCTACGAAGTTTATAATAGACAGAAGAGGAAAAATAATTAAAAGATTTGTTGGTAGCGGAGAAGAAGCCTTTAAAATGCTTGAAGAGTTACTTAAAAGCTAATTAATAACAAAAATTATGCGTATAAAACATTTTATGGTATTTATAGCTTTTGTTGCTATTAACTGCACAATTGTTGCACAAACCACAGGTAATGAGTTTGATGCGCCTACACCTGTAGATCCTGTGAAAGTTAATGCAAGTATTGTTTCTACAGAAGATCCTACGGTTAAAACTTTAATTTTTAATGCAACAATTTTAGAGGGCTACCATATTTATGCCTATGTATCTCCAAAAGATCCATACATACAATCTAAAATAGAATTAAAACTTCCTGAGGGTGTTACTAGTATAGGTGAACTTCAAACCCCAACTATTAAGGCTTATCCAGGAAAAGGAGAGTTATATGTGTATACTGGTAAAATACAGTTTAAGCAATCAATAAAAATAGAGGCTAATTACTACAACAATAATGTTATAAAGTGTGGTTTGTTTTACCAAACCTGTAATGCCAATATTTGTTTACCACCTACACAAAAAGACGTTTTATTAACTATAAAAAATTAAGGAATGAAAAATTCACTACATAAAATTTTGCTTATCATTATTATGATAGCTCTAGTACCTACAGGCTATAGTCAAACACAAAAGTCTAATTTAAAAATATTGTATGTAGGTACAAACCCAGACAAACCATTAACAGATAGAGAAAAAAGAATAACAAATAATCTAGAGCGCAAAGTTGCATTACGAAAATCTAGAACTAACGATTTTAAAAATTTTATTGGCCAATATTTTAATTCTGTTACAGTAGTATATGGTGATGAATTTAAAGAAGAAATGGCATCTGATTATGATGTTACCATTATTGATGCGTACTTAAAACATTTTGAAGGAGGCTATACAAAAGATAAAAATGGCAAAGTAACAGGCTATACAACCAGAAAGTTTTTAACAGAAAACTATAACGCTGCAACAATAATGATTGGGGAACCATCTGCATATATTGGAGAAGGAAGAGATTTAAAAATTGACCATTTATGTTTATGTTTAGATGCTCATGCTCATGGTATGAAATTAGATCACCCTATTTTTAACACACCTAACAAAGTAAGTGTAGCCTATGAGACCATAGAAACACCTGCTAACTACAAGGCAAGATATGGAGGAAGAAATTTAGCTAAAACAATGCAAATGTGGCGAGTACAAACCGAAGGATATACCGAAGGAAAAGGAATGCCTGTAGGTTTAGTTTCTACAGGTTACGCTTTTGATAATGGTATAGATGCCGAATGGATTTCTGGAGGTAATAATTCTAAAGGTGTAGAAGCTACTGCTATTGGGCGTCATGCAAATTTTTTACATTGGGGTTTTGCTGCAGCACCAGAATATTTAACAGAGAGTGCTAAACTAGCTTTTATAAATGCTATTCACTATATAGCACCTTTTAAAGGAACAAAGCAGATTACTAAAAAAATAAAAAGAATGCCTTTAAGAGAATATCTTAGAGAAAGCCAATGGACGGTTTCTGATGAAGGTTCTGCTGCATGGTTGCATTATGTTAACAAAGACCTAGATAAAAGAAGGGAAAACAAAGCAAAACTACAAGAAAAGAAAGATGCTGGAGAAGAACTCTCGCAACTAGAAAATATGATGTTAAGAATGCCTATAGAAAAACATACAAGAATTTGGACTATTAGGCATGAGCCACAAAAGTTAAAGGACAAGTTTGGTGAAAATTGGGCTATGTATGAGAATTATTATATAGAAAATATGGATTATTTTTACCCAATTCCTAATGAAAGATACACATATTGGAGTGATGTAGATGAAGATGCTAAAGCTTTAGGAATAGCGAATAACAATATTAAAATTTTAGAAACCGCTATTACTATGCTTGTTAATAAAGACCGCACAGAAATGGCTAAACGTATCTTACAAAGGTACACTAATGAATCATTTGAATCGGCTAAAGAATGGAATAAATGGTTTAAGAAAAACCATAAAAGCCTTTACTTTTCTGAAGGTGATGGTTTTAAATTTATAGTTATCTAAAATAAAAAGCCACCATTAAGGTGGCTTTTTTTTGTCTTCATTACTATATTAACAATGTTTTTGGTAACAGGGTTATTTGTAATGAGATTACCTTTTAAAATTTTAATTTTAGTATGTTTTTTTGAAGTTAAATTAGTATGTTACTTAAGGAACAATATCTTGTGTTTGTACTTGATTGCTGTACAACTTTAAATTTTAGCTATAAAAGCTGCAGTTTCTTTTAAAATTAAGTTCGGATTTTCTTTGTGTGGAGTATGTTTAATGTTTGGAAGTATTAATTTTTTTCCAGGTGTTTTTGTAGCTTTTATAGTATTATAGACTTGCTTTAATGTGCCGTATTCATCATCTTCACCTTGTATAACTAAAGACTTACATTCTATATGCGGTAAAAAATGTTCAATATTCCAATTTTTAAATTTTTTAGTAGTCCAAGTTTTAGCCCAGGCCCAAAACATAGTGTCTGTTTTGGTTCCATGATACTTTTTTAACTTACTCTTTAAATTGGTAGTTTTATACAATTCTATAGCATTATTTATGCCGTTTAAAGTAATATCTTCTACAAAAATATGAGCCCCTTCTGTAATAATAGCTTTAATTTTATTGGGGTATTTAGCAGCAGCTATTAAAGCAATAGACCCACCATCACTATGGCCAAAAAGAATAGGTTTTTCTACACCCCATAGGCTTATAAGCTGCATAAGTATATCAGCTTCTAACTCTAAATAGTTTACATCTCGGTCTTTTGTAAAGGGTAATGATTTACCATAACCTTGACGGTCATACACTATAGCGTTGCATTTAGTAAGGTTGCTTAGTTTTTCAGGAAAATCTCTCCAAAGCTCTATACAACCTAAGGAATCATGTAAAAATATAATTGTAGGTTTGTTTTTATAATTACCAATTTTGTAAGTTGCAATTTGTTCTAAATTGTAAGGAGTAGTCATAGCAAGTAGTTGTAGCGTAAAAGTATATTAAATTGTTATATGCTTTCTTTACTTTTAAAATACCATAAATTTACTATAAAGTTTAAAGACATACCAATTAGTAATAAAGGTATAAAAAAGCTTTGTGTACAAACCAGTTCTAAAAATACTTCTGTATTTGTCCAAGAGTTTCCAAACTCTATTCTATTAGCGTAGGCAATATCAAAAAAAATATAAGAAATTAATACTAGCGGTAAGGCAATAAACACTATAATTCTTAAAATTACTTTTTTAAATTTAGGAACAAGCCACATACATAATAAGATGTAAGTTATGCATAATAAAAGCGGCAATACAAGCTCATTATTATACGGATTGTAATACTCCATTTTACTCAAAAATAATTTTTGAAAAACCAATACAGGACCCCAAATAGAGAGTAGGGAAGTAAGCATAAAAATTATTTTTGATATAGGTTTTTTCTTGTTCGTTACTTTTTTAGAAGACATTATAAGCTTATTTAGTATGCTAACGATTTAAAGGTTGCTAAATTGTTTATTATACAGCTAAAAAATAGTTGTATAAAACTTAAAAAACCAGGCAAAATTTGCCTGGCTTTATTGCTAATTACTTAACGAGGTAATGAAAAAACTAAAAAACTAAAATTAGCAAGTTATGGTTACTTAATAACCAGTGTTTTGTGTAAAATCTTCGGTTACGTCTGTAGTTTCTTGTGGTATAGGAAAAATACGTCTAAAAGGTTCTGTTTGTGGTTTTGCAGTATAAGCCTCATCAAACTTACCAAAACGTATCATTTGTGGTCTTCTTTTCATTTCCCAATACAGTTCAAATCCAATTTCATTATACAGTTGCTCTTCATTTAAGCTAGTAAGCGCTTGGCCAGGAGCATTACCATATAAAGATTCTCTAGTTCTGCTGGTTCTTAACATATTTATATCCTCTAAAGCCAATGCAGTTTGCCCATTTCTAAAGTAAGCTTCTGCTCTCATAGCGTAAATTCCGCCTAAACGGTATAAAGGAATATCTACTTTACTTCTTCCGTTACCAGATTCCGGATCGTATTCAAATTTAAAAATACGTACTCCACGGTTTATTTGGTCTTGAGCAAAAATTGCTTGTACAGGATTATCAAAATCTAATTCTGGAGTAAAATCCATTGGTGTAGTAGCACTTTTTTCCATTACTAAAGAAGATACTTCTATACGGCCATCACTTGTCATAATATACCCACCATTACCATCTAAAATTGGTCCATATTGTTGACCATATAAAAAGCCACTATTAAAATGAAACCAAGGTAAATTATCTGAATTTGGTACAATATCTTCTGCAGGTACGCTAACATCAGAACCATCATTCATAAACCAAGTACCATCTGAGTATTGATATTTTCTAGAAAACCTTGGGTCGTCTTGATTATTGTTCCATGTAGCAAAAAACTCTGGAGTAGTACAAGCGGCATTTGTACCTCTGTTTGCAGGAGAAGGTCTTTGGTTACGAGCAACACAAACATACCCAAAATCATTATCTCCAGACCTTACGGCTTCTATTTGCTGTACTACTGCAAATATCATTTCTGAACTTTGATTGTTATTAATAGAAAAATTAGAGAAATAATTAGAGGCTAGGCTAAACTTACCAGAATTAATTATTAAAGAAGTATACTTTATTACTTGGTCCATATCTGTTTTACCAGCTTCTAAAGATGCTTCAGTAAAATTAAATGTAGATGCACTATTGTATCTATCTTTAAAAACAGCTCTGTTTAAATACATTGTAGCTAGTAAGCCATAAGCAGCTTCCTTAGTAAATCTTCCGTTAAATGTATTTTGTTCTCCTATAGATGCTAAGTTTGGAAGTATAGTCTCTACCTCTATAATTAAGTCATCTATTGCATCTTCTGCTTTTAAAATTTGTATAGTTTGGTCTCCTCCATAAGGGTCTCTGTACGGTGCTTGTCCAAATAAATCTAAGGTTGTATAAGTGTAAAATGCAACCAAACCTCTTGCTTCTGCTAAAAACAATTCTTTATCACTAAATTCTGCTTGGTTAATACTTTCTACAGCTGTTAACGCTCTAGTTATACCGTTTGTTAAGTTGTTCCAGTTACCAGTTACTATGCTGTTATCTGGTGTCCAAGTAAACTCATGCATAGAGCGCCATTTACCACCATCTCCCCAGTCACTACCTCTTGTTGCAAGCATTGCAATGTCTGTAGAGTACTCTTGTAAGGCAAATACACCGCCATGATCTACAAACGTTTTATCACCTAAACGATCATAAGCAGCTGCTAATACACCTTCAGGATCTGCTACTTCTTCTCCTAATTCTTCATCTAAAACAACTTCTTCAAGATCTGTACAGCTTGTAATTAAAAAGTTTAGTAATAGAAAAGCTATACCTGCTATTTTTATTTTTTTATGCATCATTATTATATTTTAAAATTTTAAAATTGCTCCTAATATAAATGTCTTAGAACCTGGGTAACTAGAGTAATCTATACCTAATGATTGATTACCACCATCTGCTTTAGGACTGTTTATTAATGGATCATAACCAGAGTAGTTAGTAATGGTTAATAGGTTCTGCCCAGTAACATAAAAATTAACACCGTTTAACCAGCTTACATTGTTTAATTTTAAATTGTATCCTAAACGTGCAGTGTTAAGTCTTATAAAGTCTGATTTTTCTAGGTATAAAGTTGATAATTGAGGTGAGTTTTCTTGATTAGCTCCAGACTCGTAGTACTTTTTAGATACGTTACGGTCTGATGCTAAATTGTTTATATTTAAAGCATTTAAACCTGTATTGTTTACTAAATAGCCACCAGCTTGACCAATAATTGAAAAAGAAAAATCGAAATTTTTATAGTTCATTTGACTGTTAAAACCGTAAGAGAACTTAGGTAAAGCACCTTCAATGATTATTCTATCATCACCAGTTATATTACCATCATTATTTACGTCTCTGTAAATATCTTCGCCATTTTCATTAAAACCTATATGGTCTAACAGGTAAAACGAACCAGCAGCATAGCCGCTTTTGTATATGTTAGCAAGTACACCAGATTGTCCTGGACCAGATATGGTTCCTGATAAGATTTCTGATACAGGTAAATTTTTAATTTCATTTTTTAAGGTAGCACCATTAATATCTACATCCCAGTTAAAATCTTCTGTAGATACGATGTTAGAACCTAACATAAACTCTAATCCGGTATTAACAATTTCACCATCTATATTTACCCAAATATTGTTAGTAGGGCTAAGCACTTGCGATGGTATATTTAAAATAGCATCTGTAGTTGTTTTTTTAAAATAATCTAAAGAACCATACAGCTTTCTGTTCCATAAACTAAAATCTGCACCAATATTGTACTGTGTTACTACTTCCCACTTTAAATCTGGATTTGGAGTTCTTAAAACAGAAACACCGTTAGTTAGTGTTTGGTCATCATACAAATAATAACCATCTGAACCAGATATAGCGTAACTAGCCTGTGTTATTTTATTTTGCACCTCTTGGTTACCTGTTTGTCCCCAGC
The DNA here is from genome assembly GCF_000568425.1 of Cellulophaga geojensis KL-A. Classification (NCBI taxonomy): domain Bacteria; kingdom Pseudomonadati; phylum Bacteroidota; class Flavobacteriia; order Flavobacteriales; family Flavobacteriaceae; genus Cellulophaga; species Cellulophaga geojensis. The sequence continues at coordinate 147,872 of NZ_ARZX01000004.1, read as the reverse complement.
TTGCTCTAAGTTTTAAATTATCTACATTGCTATTAATTAAAAAATCTTCTTTAGAGATATTCCAACCCAATGCAAAAGAAGGGAAATAACCGTACTTATTGTTTTTACCAAAACGAGTAGAACCATCTGCACGCATAGATGCCGTTAAAAGGTATTTACTGTCATAAGAATAGTTTAATCTACCAAAGTAAGACTGTAATTCGTTCTCTTGAGCAAAACCATTAATGTCTATTTGTGAATTATTAGAAGTTGGGTTATATACTGGTTTAACGCCAGTTCCTTTTTCTGGTAAATTATCATAATTAAAACTCGTACCAGAACGTTCAAACTTTTGATAAGAGAAACCACCTAAAACTTCTAGCTTGTGTTTGTCTGCAATTGTAGTATTAAATGTTAAGTAATGCTCTAACAAAGAGCTCTGAGACTCTAAGTTATTTTGAACATACATACCTATTGGGTTTAAATCTGTTAAGTTAGGGTAAACTGTAGTGTTACGCTCTGCTACAGACTTATCTACACCATAGTTTAATTTGTACTCTAAGCCATTAAAAATACGTAATGAAGCTTCTATATTACCTAAAACACGAAGCGTTCTTGTTTCATCTTCATAAATACTTAATAGGTATGCAGGGTTGTAATGTGCATTCATATTAAAGTTAGTATATGATCCGTCTTCACCAAAAACAGGCCTTGTTGGGTTTGCCATTAACGTGTGTATAATTAACTGTCCGTTAGAGCCTCCGTCATCACTAGTTGGTACACCATTATCTTTAGTTTCACTAGCGGTAAGATTCACTTTTAGCTTTAATCTTTTGTTGTCTAAAAAGCTTTCCTCTACGTTTATTCTACCAGAAGTACGAGAAAATTCACTATTATTAACAATACCTTCTTGGTCTATATTACCTAAAGAAACATAGTAGTTACCACTTTCTGATGCTTTAGAATAAGACAATACATTATTTTTTGTAATTGCTGTTCTGTAAATAACATCTTGCCAATCTGTAGAGCTACCGTGGTCAAAGGTAGGGTCTGTAAGTGCATTTCTGTATTCATTAGCATCTAACAAGTCTATTTTGTTTGCAACCGTAGATATACCAATGTAAGAGTCTAAAGATAAAGAGCCTTTACCTGCTTTACCTTTTTTTGTGGTAATTATTACAACACCATTAGAGCCTCTTGCACCATATATTGCAGAAGCAGAAGCATCTTTAAGTACATTAATAGACTCTATATCACTAGTATTTAAAAAGTTTAGAGGATTTTTTGCGCTAGAAGCACCAAAACCTACATTGCTACCAGACGGACTAACATTATCGTTAGTTAATGGTACACCATCTACAACAAATAATGGACTACTACCACTTCTAATAGAACCTACACCACGTATTGTAACGTTAATACCAGCACCTGGTTCTCCGCTAGCATTAACAACTCTAACACCAGCAACTTTACCCTGTAAAAGAGCATCTGGAGATGTGTTAATACCTTGTCTAAAACTACTTTCTTTAAGTTGTGTTACAGCACCAGTAACATCTGCTTTTGTTTGGCTACCGTAACCTACAACAACAACTTCATTTAACTCAGCAGCATCTAATTCTAGCTGAACATTTACAACACTTTGTGTAACTTTTAATTCTTTACTCTTATACCCCATATAAGAGAATTTTAAAACGCTTCCGGTTGTAGCAGTTATAGTGTATTCTCCATCAAAATTTGTAGTAACACCATTAGATGTTCCTACTTCATGAATGGTAGCACCTGGTAAAGGATCTCCGTTTTCATCTACAACAGTACCCGTTATTTCTTTTTGGACATTACTGGTAGTTATAGTTGTAGCTTTCTTTTTAATTAAAACAATTTTATTTGTTATTTTATAACTAAAGTTTGCCTTTTTGCTTAGGTCTTTTAAGGCAGACTCTAAGCTGATGTTTTGGTAAGATACTGTGTATTTATTTTTGTCTTTTATAATATCTTCACCATAGCTAAAGTTATATGATGTTTGGTTACTTACCTCTTTTAAAAGAGTTACTAAATTTGTGTTTTTATAGTTTACAGTTATATTTTGTTTTTTGTAAACACCATTATTAGGTTGCACTGTCTGACAAAAAATTGCAGATAATACAAAAAAAAGTATGGTTTTTAATTTAAAAGGAATATTTTTAAAATACATTAATTTAAGTGTTAGTTAATAATACTTGAAAATTTAGCCGTAGTTGTTGGTAGCAACTGCGGTTTTTTCTTTAATTGGTTTTAAGTGTAATTATTTCATTCTCATACAGTAATTTTAAATTGGTTATATAATTTAATTGTTCAACAATCTCATTTAGTGTAGCGTTTTGCTTTATAAATAGTGTTATTTTAAGAGCCAATACATCTTCATTTTTTATAGCGCTTTTTACATTGTATTTAATCTCTAATAAGTCTAAAGTTTCTTTTAATGATACCTCTGTTAAGTTTAAATCTTTAGTATACCAGTTAGAAGTCATTAAAACTGATGATTTTTGTTTGCGTAAAGAGTTGTTTGTAGCAACTGCTTCTTGCCCAGATACTAATTGTTGTTGGTTGTTTTTGTAATTTACCTGTACTTTTCCAGTAACTACAGATACTTTGCTTTCCTTTTTTTGTAACCCTATATGAAAAGAAGTACCTAATACCTTTGTTACCAATTCCCCAGAGTTTATAATAAATGGTTTGTTTGGGTTTTTAGTAATGTTAAAAAATGCATTACCCTTTATTAGGTTAACCTCTCTTGTAGTGTTGGTAAATGTATTAGGGTAACTAAAACTAGATCCTGGAGCTAGGTAAATAGTAGAACCATCTGCTAAAAAAACAGAATCTATTGCAGCACCAGTATTTACCGTAACAAAACTTGGCTGGTTAGTTTTGTAAGTAGATAATAATATGCCACCAAGCGTAAGTATTGTAACTGCTATGGCAGCATATTTATATATATTAGTTTTTGTGCTTTTAGTTTCTTTAAGTACAATTTTAGAACGGATATCATCTTTTATAAAAGTTGCATTACCCATTTTATTTGTATCCCATACAGACTGATTATACATTTTTTTAAAAAATGTATGTAATAGCTTTTCTTCTTTAGCACTAGTTTTTTGTTTGGTGCTTTTTGCAATAAGCTTTTTTAATACAGTGCTTTTTTTCTGTTGCATAAACTTGTTTTATATAGGTAAGTACCCAAAACAAGTAATTAGTACTATTGGCAAATGTTACCAAAAGTTTAAGCAAACATTAAGTGAAATGTTTTTTTAAAAAAAGAACGGAAATAGTAACCAACTAAGTTGTTTAAGCTTTAGTCTAAGCTGTTTAATTGCAGATGATAATTGATTTTTAACCGTTTGTTTTGATAGTTTTAGTTCTTCTGCTATTTGCTCTACATTCATTTCTTGTAGCTTGTTCATTAAAAAAATTTCTTTTCTTTTAGCAGGTAATTTATCTACAATATGAAAAACGGTTTCAGATAAATCTGATTCAGAAACAAAAGGAGATTCCATAATAAAATTATCAAACTCATCATCTATAAAAGTAGTGTTAAAACTATTTTGATTGTAGTGTTTTAAAATTTGATTTTTTACTGCTCTAAATAAAAAATGCTCAACAGAGTTTATGTTTAAGCTATTTTTACGCTCCCATAAATTGGTAAATACGTCTTGTATAATGTTTTTAGATAAGTTGCTGTCTTTTGTAATTTTAAATGAAAAAGCATATAGTTTTTCCCAATGTTTAGAATAGATATCTTCAAATTCTTGGGAGGTTTTCATAGGGACTAAAAAATTCTGGAATTAGTTATGGTAAATTAAAGACCCTAAAGTTTAAAATTGATTATGCAAACGTTATCTTTAAATTAACTTTTTAAAACAGACTGTAAACCTTAAGGTTAATTAATGTTTTTACTTAAGTCTGTTATAGTATTGTTTTCTAAATTAATACTAAAGTGGTTGGACGGTTCACTGTTTAAAAAAGAATTAAAAATTTTAAAGAATAAAAGTAATTGTTTGGCTGCGGTATCTTCTTTATTAATATACTTGGCTTGTGAAGTAATTGCGTTGTAAATAAATTGATACTGCTTTATTTTTTCTGTGGTAATATCTTCTAAAGCCAATTCATCTGCATTTCTAAGTCTATAAAAATCAAAAACTAAATCTAAGCCTTTCCATTTTCTAAAATCTTTAGCTTTTAAATTGTTTTTAGCTAAAGGAGTGGCAATAATTTTTAATTGTTTTTTTCTTGCTTTGGTATTGTTACGTATTTCTTTTAATGCTATAGAAAAATCTAGTTCATTATTTTTTGTGGCAAGTAGTAGCAACTCTTCACCAGTAACATTACTTAAAAATATATTTAGATCTATAGGAAAATCATTTGGTAAAAAGCGTAAACGTATAAGTTCTTTTAAGTGCCAAGCTGTAAAATCTTTATAGGTGTTAACCTCTAGTATTTTTTTGTCCCAAACATTGTTGTTGTGCTCTAGTTTTAGTTTGTTGTATTCTACTTTATACAAATCAAATAACAATTTAAAATTTTCTGTATTGGCTATAGTAACTGTTTTTACCTCTATGTTACTACTGTTATTAATTTTTAAAATTTTATAACCTGGTATGTAAGCAGCTAAGGAAGGTGTTTGTATGTTTACTAGTAAGTTTCCATTTTTAGACCTGTGTACTCCAGTGTCATTAATATGCATATGTCCTGCTACGTGTATCTTTAAGCCAGTATTAGCAAAAGCTTCTGCAACATTAGTTGCTGGTACACGTTCTAATTGCCATTTGTTTTCCCCCATTAATTTTTTAATGTCGCTAGTAGCATCATCATTAAAATCTACCATAGGAAAATGACTAAAAGCAATTAATGTTTTATTCTTTTTTTTAGCTTCTGTAGCTATATCTTTTACCCAATTAATTAAGTAGTTTTTATGTATAATAGTGTTGTTATAACCTACGCTAGCACTAGAAAAACTACCATCCTTTTTTTGTAAAAAGGTATCACCATCTAAAGCTAGTAACCAAATACCGTCTACAGGCTCTACTAAATAACTAGTATCTACCATTTGTAAATTGTCTATAGTAGTGTATGTTCTTTGTTTTAAGTTAGATGCAATTTGTGCTTTTTTAAAAGAGTAATTGTTGTAGTTATAGGTAGCAAACGGAGTGGTCCAAAATTTATAATTAGGCATAGCATAAAAACCGTACTCACCTAAAATATTAAGTACTCCTGTATATCCCATTTTAGCAATATCATTACTAATTAATACAGGGTGCTCATTTTTTTTAGATACATACATTCCTTTTTTACTATATATAGGTTGATTTTTACCTTCTGCACCTAAAAAATCACTTTTTCCAGATTCTTGTTTGTATGGTCCTGCAGGATCATGATTGCCAGTGGTTATAAAAAATTGTAGTCCGTATTTATTTTTGTACTCGTTTAGTATTTTTTGCAATCCTCTTAAGTGTATAGGTTGTCCGTCATCAGTATAATCACCAGGTAAAGCAACATAAGTAATGCCTCTACTAACAATGTCATCTAGAGCTGTTTTAAAAGCAAAATAGTTCTCGTTAAATATTCTTGTAGAGTTTAATTGAGATTGCATTGTTCTTAATACCGTATGCGTATTGTTATGCGGATTGTTAATGCCTTTGTAATTAATATCGTTAAAAGAGCCATACAAATCCTGAAAATGAATATCTGCTAAAAAAGCTATTTCTACTTTTTTTGTTTGCGCAGTTATTTTAAAACATATTAAAGCAATTAAAAAAGGTATTATTATTTTGGTTAATGACATATGTTTCCTCAATATTAAAAAAATTACTGCTAGATTACATATTTAAAATTCCTTTTAAATTAAATTAAGGTTAAGAAGAATATTTAGAAAATTTTCTTTTGTATATTATATAAAAAGTAAAGAATGAAAAAAGTATTACAAATTACAAACGCAATAGCTTTTATATCAACTGTATTTATAAATTATTTATCTAATGCAGGTAAAATGAATGGTACAACTATAGGGGAAGTTTCTGGAGGTTTAAAAACTTTATTTACACCTGCTGGTTATGCGTTTTCTATATGGGGATTAATTTATTTTTTGGTATTTGGTTTTGTTATTTATCAAGGCAGAAGCTTAGTTGTAAAGGTTAGAGACAATGACTTTATATTAAAAATAGGTTGGTGGTTTGTAGTATCTTGTTTAGCCAATTGCTGCTGGATAATTTGTTGGATTTATGGATACACAGGTTTATCTTGCATATGTATAATTATACTATTATTATCATTATTAAAAATTGTTTTTAATAATAAAATGGAACTGTGGGATGCGCCAATTTCTGTAATTGTATTTTTATGGTGGCCATTTGTAATTTACAGTGGTTGGGTAACCGTTGCTAGTATTGCAAATATAGCTGCATATTTAGTGAAAATTAATTGGGACGGTTTTGGTATATCACCTCTTGTATGGACTATTATAATGATAACAATTGCGGTAATAGTTAACTTAATTGTAACCTGGACACGTAATATGCGAGAGTTTTCTCTTGTAGGAGCTTGGGCTTTAATAGCAATTGGTATAGCTAATAAAGGAGTAGAGGGTACACTTGTTTACGTTGCTTATTTTGCAGCAGCTGTTTTACTACTAAGCAGTTTTTTACACGCTTTTAAAAACCGTAAAACAGCACCATTTATAAAATTAAAAGAATATTTAAGTAAATAATTATTATACTAAAAAAGCAAAAAAACCTTGCTACTATAAAAGTAACAAGGTTTATCTGTTGGGGAACAGAACACTATCAATATCTTTTTATTAAACAAATACTATACCACCTTTATATAAAGGCATATAAACTATGCAGCTATAGCTTTTTTTAGAAGTTTAATAGCTTGCAAAAATAAATATAGCTTTATAAATGAAGTTTATAAATTATACAATTAAAGTGTAATAATGTATCGTTGTCTTGTTACGCGATTAAATATCTGATTTTGAGTTTATTGCGTGTTAATTGTTACTTGGTTAGAAAGATGTTTAAGTAGTACTTAGCAACATTTTTAAATAAACAATGTTACAAAATAACAGTTACTACACTAACTATAGTGTTGGTATTAATTGTTAATGTTGTTGTTAGTTAGGTCTTTTCTATATTCTTTAGGGGTAATATTAAATTTTGTTTTAAAGTTTGTAGAAAAGTAATTTGGAGACGAAAACCCTGTAGCGTATGCTATTTCCGAAACAGAGAGTTGAGAATTTATAAGTAGATTTTTAGCTTTACTTAACCTAAAATCTAATATATAGTCGCTTATATTTACTCCAATTATGGCTTTAATTTTTCTGTAGAGTTGTACTCTAGATATATTTAAAGTTTCTGCCATAGCTTCTACAGAAAAAGAAGAATTATCTATATTTTGCTCTATTATAGAATTTATTTTTAGAATAAATTCTTGGTCTTTAGCATCAAATTTTTCATAAGGATTTATCTTATGTACATTGTTTAGGTAGTAATACCTAAGTTTTTCCCTGTTGTACAGCAATGATTTTATAGATTGTGATAATACAGAAAAGCTAAAAGGTTTAGTAAGGTAAGAGTCTGCTCCAGACTTTAAACCTTTAATGTAAGACTCATTGTTATCTAAAGCAGTTAGCATTATAATTGGAATATGAGATGTTCTTAAATCATTTTTTAGAACTTCACATATTACAAAACCATCTTTGTCTGGTAAGTTTACATCACAAATTATGATATCTGGTATTATGTCTAATGCTTTTTCTACTCCATCTACGCCATTAGATAAATGTACTTTATAAGACTCTAAAAGCTTGTTTTTAAGTAGTTTTATAAGTTCATCATTATCTTCAATAATTAATATATCATACTTGTTATCATTATTATTTACGTTTGTTACTTGGTATATATTTTCTTCAATTTCATCAGTTAGCGTAAGTTTCTCATCAATATATATGTCTGGTTCGTTTATTATTTCATTAGGCAATAAATGCTTATTGTTTTTGTAGAGTTTAATTGTAAAAATAGTACTTTGGTCACTCCTTACACTTATTTCTCCTTTGTGTAGTTCTATAAATTGCTTGGTTAAGTGCAAGCCTATTCCAGAGCTAGCTTTGGTGTTGTTACTGCCAATTTCAAAAGGCTTAAAAATATTTTCTATATCATCACTAGGAATACCAATTCCACTATCTTTAAAAGATACGGTAACAAAATTTTTATTTTTATAATCTTCAATAGAAACTATAATTTTCCCGTTATCTGGCGTAAATTTAAGAGCATTAGATAGAAGGTTAAAGTATACTTTATCCATTAAATTTCTATCTATATATAAGTCTAAATCTGTATTATTTGTTTTAAGGTCAAAAGCAATACCTCTTTTTTTTGCTTCAATTTTAAAATCATTAAATATTTTAGTAGAAAACTGAAAAATATTGGTTTTTGAAGCTTTTAAAGTAAGTTTTTTTTCTTCTGTTTTTCTGTAATCTAAAAGTTGATTTATAAGACGTAATAAACGTTTAGAGTTATTTGAAATTAATGTAATTTCAGTTTTTAAGTTATTACTATTTGTATTTGTTTTTTCTGTGATAGATTCTATAGCAGATAAAATAAGGGTAATTGGAGTTTTAAATTCATGAGATAAACCTGTAAAAAAGTTTGCTTTAGCCTCATTACTTAGTTCTGCTTCTTTAGCAATTTCTTTTATCTCTAAAGATTGCTTTATAATTTTGGTGTTATAAAGCTCTAGAGCATGCTTTTTTTTACTGATATTAAAACCAGAGTAAATACTAAATATACCTAATAAAACACTTAATATAAACAAAGCCAAAAGCACTTTTAGCATACTGCTTTGCGAGGCATACGTCTCTTCTTGTTCCTTAATTTTATTTTGTTGAGCTAATAGGTTTTCTTGATGCTGATTTATTTTATCAAACTGATTTTTCATTATATCAGCATTTCTACTATCTATAATTGTAGTTTCTAAAATATTATTTTTGTTAATTTTTTTACCTTGGACAATATCAATAGCATATTTTATGGCTTCATTTCCTCCGGTAGGGTAATAAACTGTAGCTTTTAATATACCGTCTTTTACGTATTGTATGCCTCCATTTGGTCCGTTTAATCCATCTACACCTATTATATCTACTTTATGTTCTAGGTTGTGTTGCTTTAAAACCTCCCAAGCTCCAAGCGCCATACGGTCGTTATGGCAAAATATATAGTCAACATTATTATTTTTATTTAAAAGGTTATTTAAAGTTTCTTTTATAGAGTTAGCTTCCCAATTGCCTTGTATGGTATGTGTTATTTGTATATTAGGTATAGTTTTAAGGGTAGAAATAAACCCTAAATGGCGTTCTGCAGCAGGCGATGAACCTTGTAGGCCTTTTATTTCTAGTATCTTTTTATCTTCATTGGAGCTTAAACTAGCTATGTAATTTGCAGCATTTACGCCTACTTGATAATTATCTCCTCCAATATATGATGTATAGTTTTGGCCATCTATTTTACGGTCTACAATTAAAACAGGAATATCTTGCAGTAATGCTTTGTTAACTAAAGGGGTTATAGGTTTAGACTGTACTGGAGAAATAATTAATACATCTACTTTATCATTTATTAATTGCGTTATATCTTCTATTTGCTTCTTTACATTATCATTCCCGTCTAAAATTTTTAATTCTATTTCTGGATGAAAATCAGCTTGTAGTTGCATAGATTTATTCATAGATTTTCTCCATTGGTCATTAATGCCCGTTTGAGAAAACCCAATTACAACTTTTTTATTTTCTTTTGCAGAAGTACAGCTGTATTGGCCAATTAAAGTAAAAATAGAAAGTAAAAGTAGTAGTCTAGTTAATTTAAAATACTGCATTATAGTAATTTTTATTAGTTGCCCAAAGGCTATAAAATTCTTTGGTTAACTATTGGTAGTATAATTAAGTAAGAAAATTAAGAGTACAATTAAATCTTTATGTGTTTATGCATTAAAAATTTTTCGTCTTAAAATTAAACAATTAATAAATAATTATTGCTAAAAACATAATAATTAAGCTATTATGTTTTTTTGGTAAGTGAAGTGTATTTATGAGAGTGCTGTTGTAAGTGGTATAAAACAAAAAAGCCTTCAGTAAAACTGAAGGCTTTTTGTGATCGCGAAAGGATTCGAACCTTTGACCGTCTGCTTAGAAGGCAGATGCTCTATCCAGCTGAGCTACGCGACCATTGAAATGACAAATGTTTTTGTCTTTCGGGCTGCAAATATACAATAATCTATTTTTAATATGCAAGTTAATTTTAGATTTATTTTTTACTTTTTTTATTTTTAATAAAATGGAGAAAAGTTGAATTCTAAATAATGAAAATAGGAGAGGTGTTTTATAATTTAGTAACCCTATTATGACTCATAATTAGTATTAATATTTAGTAATTAATACAATAAAGTATTTAGGTTAAAAAAAAGTTTTAAGTAAAGGTTCTTAAAATGAATAGGTTACAAAAAAGATTGAAAAAAAACGTAAAAAAAGTTTAAAATAGCTTGGTAGCTACCCTTAATCGTTATATATTTGCACTCGCAATTGAAAACTGCGCAAGTTCATTAAAGATTTTGGAGAGGTGCCTGAGTGGCCGAAAGGAGCGGTTTGCTAAATCGTCGTAGGTGGAAACATTTACCCAGGGTTCGAATCCCTGTCTCTCCGCAATAGCTGCCAAAGCACATTGCGAGGGCAGAAAAATTTCTCTAAGTACTGAAAGTATTAGATAACCTATCGGGGTGTAGCGTAGCCCGGTTATCGCGCCGCGTTTGGGACGCGGAGGTCGCAGGTTCGAATCCTGCCACCCCGACAATTGAGTAGAAAGACTCAAAACAATTAAAACCAGTAATTTTTATTACTGGTTTTTTTTATGCCTAATTTTTAGTGGGCACATACTTTTATAGTGTTAATAATAATTTTAAAAGGGTTAAACTCTTTTGTAAAATTAATAGACTTTTGGGTTGTTGTTTATAGAATTTAATTTCTAAGCAAAAGCATATAACAACCTAAAACACTAACATATGGCTATAATAGGAAACATAATAAAAGGAATAATACATGCATCTGATATTATTTCTGTAGAGTATAATGCAGCTGCAGAACAACGTGCAGTGCTTAAAAATTTATTACGTACCGCAGAGCATACCAAGTTTGGTAAACATTATAGTTTTACAGAAATATTAAATTCTAATAACCCAGAAAAAACTTTTAGTGCTAAAGTTCCTTTTTCAGATTACAACCAAATAACCAGTAATTGGTGGCAATATGTGCAAAAAGGTGAAGAAAATATAACTTGGCCAAATAGTCCAGATTATTTTGCACTTAGTTCTGGTACTACGGGTAAAACAAGTAAACGCATACCTGTTACAGATGACATGGTTAAAGCTATACGTAACGCTGGTATACAACAAGTTTTGGCACTTAAGAATTTTGATTTGCCTGCAGACTTTTTTGAAAAAGAAATAATGATGTTAGGTAGTTCTACAGATTTAGAGGAACATAACAACGCATTAGAAGGTGAAATTAGTGGAATAAGTGCTAGTAATATTCCGTTTTGGTTTCAAAATTATTACAAACCAGGTAAAGAAATTGCACAAATTGCAGATTGGGATAAACGTGTACAGCGTATAGCAGAAAAAGCATCAGAATGGGATATAGGAGCCTTAAGTGGCATACCTTCATGGATGGAGCTTATGTTACAAAAAGTGATTGAATACAATAACTTAAATAACATACATGAAATATGGCCCAATTTACAAGTTTATACCTCTGGTGGCGTAGCTTTTGGACCGTATAAAAAAAGTTTTAACGCTCTTTTAGGTAAGCCTATAACTGTTATAGATACTTATTTGGCTTCTGAAGGTTTTATTGCTTTTCAGCAAAGACCAGAAACCGATGCTATGAAACTGGTTACAGATAATGGTATTTATTTTGAGTTTGTACCATTTAGTCCAGATTATATTAAGCCAGACGGTTCACTAGTACAAAATGCGCCAGCACTTACAATTTCTGAAGTAGAGCTAAATCAAGATTATGTTTTAATATTAAGTAGTGTAGCAGGCGCTTGGCGTTATATTATTGGAGACACTATAGAGTTTACTGATATTGAACGGGCAGAAATAAAAATTACAGGTCGTACAAAATTCTTTTTAAACACTGTAGGTTCACAATTATCTGTAAATAAACTTAATGATGCTGTACAACATTTAGAAAAACATTTTGATATAGAAATACAAGAATATACATTATGTGCAAATCGTATTAATGATGATTTTTACCACTGCTGGTACCTAGGAACAAATGCTAAGCTTAGTACTACAAAGTTGGCCAATGAGTTAGATGATTTTTTAATGAATGCAAATAAAAATTATAAGGTAGCAAGATCTAAAGCTTTAGAGGGCATTAAAGTTTCTACTGTTTTGCCTTCTGTATTTCATGAATGGAGCGGAAGCAATAAAAAGAAAGGCGGACAGGTAAAAATGGAAAGGGTTATGGGACAAGAAAGATTTAAAGACTGGGAAGATTTTGTTTTAGCAAACTCTTAGCAAGAAAAAAAGGAGCAATAATTATTGCTCCTTTTTTTCTTGCTCTTTAACTAGTAGCATAATCTCTGCAGGAGATAAGTAGTATTTTATAATTCTAGCTTTATAAGTTGCATCTATTTCTGCGTTGTTTAATATAAAATTTTTGGTTTTTAAAATATAGTCTCCCATACCAGATGCTACAGCATAAGAGTCTGCGGCACGTTCTGCTTCTTTTATATAATTGTCAGACAACGAATATTTTATGCCAAACCAAAGTAAGTTTAAGCTACTTCTGTTTTGGTAATCTAAAATATGACCAAGTTCATGGCCTAACCAACCTACTAATATATCACTATCTACATCTGTGGTTTTAAATTCTTTCCCAGAGATTTTAAATTTTTTACTCATTAAAATAAGGTAGCGTCTTTTTTTCTTAGATTTTAAAAGGCTTCCAAAAACAGGCTGCGCAAGCATTGTAGATTTTTTAATATTATCTTTAAATCTAAATTCAATTTCTGTATTTTTTAATTGCGGATAGTATGATAGGGCTACTAAAGCTTCTTTTTCAATAATTTTAGGTATAATGTGTTGTGCATTTAAGTATTTTACACTCATAAATAATAGTATATAAATTATATTTTTCATTAGTTTTTAATTGCTTGTATTGTTACAGTAATGGACTAAAAAATTTGGCTATACCTTCTAATAATTTCTTCCATAAAGGCCTGTTTTTAAAGGTTTCATACTTTAAAATAGTGTCTTTATTGCATATGGCATTAAATTTTTCTTGTATGCTTTTTGTTATTTCTTCATCATAAATTACCGCATTGGTTTCAAAATTGTGCTCAAAACTTCTGTAATCAAAATTGCCAGAACCTACAGATAATATTTCACCATCAATTAATATCATTTTACTATGCGAAAAATCTGGACGTAGGTAAATCTTAATTCCAACTTCTAATAGCTCTTCTAGTCTAGAGAACATACTGTATTTGGCCATTAAAGAATCGGATACTTTAGGAATTAAAATGGTAATTGCAACACCGCTAAGTGCAGCAATTTTTAAAGCTTGTAATACAGATGTGCTTGGTATAAAATAGGGGTTGGCTATACAAATGTTTTTTTCTGCAATATTTATCATTTGTATGTATTGCTGCATTATAGCTGGCTGCTTAGAGTCTGGTCCGGCAGCAACAATTTGTGCAGTATGTTTACCCTTGCTTTGTGTATTAGATGTGTAGTTTTTATGCAGTAAAACTTCATCATTACTAGCAAAATAAAAGTCTTTAATAAATACTCTGTGTAAGCTATTTACAATTGGCCCTTCTAGTTTTAAGTGTATATCTTTCCAAACACCAACATTAGAAATTGGTTTTATGTATTTATCTGTTACATTAACACCTCCTGTAAAACCAACTGTACCATCAATCACAATTATTTTTCTATGGTTTCTATAATTTAAAGTATACAGTAGGTTGCCAAATTTAATAGGCATCATTGGGTAAGCTTTAACTCCAATATGTTTAAATCGTTTAATTGTTTTGTTGTTAAATGAATAACTTCCAAAGGCATCATAAATTAAACGTACTTCTACACCAGAGTTTATTTTATCTTTTAAAATAGTGTAAAAACGTTCTGTTAATTCTCCTTTAGAAAAAATATAGTATTGTAAATGAATATATTTTTCTGCTTTTTGTAATGCATCAAAAATGCTATCAAAAGTTTGTTTACCGTTATTAAGTACAGTTATATTATTGTTGTTATACGCTTTTAAAAGAGTACTACTTTCTATAAGTTTAGATAGTTTTTGCTGCTTAGGTGTGTTAAAAGTAACTGTATTATCTAACTTATGTACTTGTTTATATTTTTTATCAAATTGTTTCTTTTTTTCTTCTTGTTTGTCTCTAAAAAAATTAAATTTTCTTCGGTTTACACCAAACATATAATAAAGTAAGGCACCTGCAAACGGTAGTAAAATTACTGCTAAAAACCAACTGAGTGATTTTGTAGGTCTGCTGCCATGAAAAATAATACTACTAATACTCCTTAGTGTTACTAATGCGTACAAAATCCATAAAAAAGTATTCATAGTTATTTTTTTATTTACAATATAGCTAACACATTTTTGTTTACTGTTAAGTTTTTTGTTTAGAGCTACAAAAGAGTTTAATAACGTTAATTATTATGTTTTTACGCTTTAAAATGATTGGTTTTAAGTTATTTAAGGTGTTTTTGTGATGTCGTTTTTTTAGAGGTAATTAAAAAATTAATAGGGTTAATAGTAGCAAAACTTTGCTTGTATATTTATACTATAATCATAAAAAAATATAAAAATGGAAGCAACAGAGACAGCTATTGGAATAAAAAAAGATAATAGGAAAGCTGTAGTAAAAATGTTAAAGCAATTACTTGCAGATGAGTATGTAATGTACACCAAATACAGAAATGCTCACTGGAATGTAGAGGGTTTAGATTTTCATAGCAAACACGTATTTTTTGAAGAAGAGTACGGTAAGTTAGAAAATACTATTGATGAAGTAGCAGAACGTATACGTATGTTAGGTTTTTACTCACCAGGAAGTATGCAACAATTTATAGAGTTGTCTGGGTTAAAAGAAAACGGACCAGACCAAAATGATAGTGCTAGTTTTATGGAGGTTTTATTAGAAGATCACCAAACAATAATTAAATTTATTAGAGAGAGCATTGGAGAAAATGCTGAGGCACATAATGATGAGGGTACAGCAGATTTTATTACGGCAATATTGCAAATGCATGAGCAAATGGCTTGGATGTTACGTTCATCTTTAAAAACATTTAAATAAAATAATTATTTAAATAAAAAGGCGGTAAGGTTTTAATCTTACCGCCTTTTTTTATGCGTTGTTGTTTGTTAATTATTAGTTAGTAGCTGTTATATATGAACCAGTTTTATTGATACAATAAAGATGCGTTTTAATGATTGTAGGTGTTTATAAACAAAAAAAATTCGCTAGTAAAGCGAATTTTTTTATAGTGTTATATTTTATATTATTAAGCAGTAAGCGGAGTCGAAAATTGATTTTCTTGATAATATTTTGGACTACAGTTATATTTTTCTTTAAATATTTTAGAAAAATAACTTCTACTAGTTAAACCAACAGTATACACAATTTCTGAAATATTAAGATCTGTAGTTTTTAATAAATTCTCTGCTTTTTCTACTCTTGTGTTTCTAATAAAGTCAGACACTGTACGGTTATGTAATAACTTAAACCCTTCTTGTAATTTTGCAGGAGACATACCCGCTTTTTTACTTAAATAAACTAATGTATATTTAATTTCTGGATAATTTTTAATAAAGTTAGACAATTCTTTAACAGTGTCCATTTCACTTCTTGTTAAAGAACCAAAATTAGTAGAACCGTGTTTTTTGTCTTGGTTGTGTTGTTCTATTTCTAAGGCTAAAACGGTATGTACAATTCCTTTTATTAATAATTGTCTAACAATACCTTTTTGCTTAATAGCTTCTAATTGTTGCATTTTTTCTGCAATTTTTAGGTTGTATGAGCCTACGTATGCAAATATTTCTTTTTCCTTAGAAGGCATAAATGTTTTTAAAAGCTGAGTTTGTAGCAAATCATCAGCTTGGTCATCATTTTTTTCTGTGTAGGTATTAATACTAATGTTAGAAAAAGTTACAGATTGTCCTTTTCTAAAGTAAAAACAAGCGTCTTTGCTTGGGTCACTGGCAAATATACCTGTCTGAAATTGATTTAAAGACCTTTGCTTACCGTTTAAACCAAAACTATGACTCATTTGCCCTTCTGCACAGTATAAAAAATAAATAGGGTTTGTAACTGGCGTGTTTCTTACTATAATTGTGTCTTGTGCAAATTTTAAATTATACTCTATAAAAGATATATTTTTGTTTACAGATACTCCTTTAATATCTCCCGTTGCAAAATTATTATCTAATTCTAAAGAGTACTCTTTGTGCGTGTACTCTAAACTTCCGCCTAGATCTTCTTTAAATTGATTAAAGTCTTGTTCTATATTGTTTGTCTTAAGATTTATAACTTTCATAACGTTTCTTTGTTTAGGAGATTCTTATTTATTTTTCTTGCAATACTTTTAAAATAAAAAGTATAGTTGCTGCTACTAAAAAAATATGTGCTATATAACCTAATGCATAAATAAAGAAGGCTAATGCCCAAATTAGTATTAAAATTATTGCTAGTGGTAGTAATAGCTTTTTCATATTATTTTTTGTGATTGTTTGTGTTTTTAAATTGATATAAGGACAGAACCCTATTCTTTATTTAAATTTTTAAAACTATCTGTATTGCCATTTTTGTTTGTAGCGTTCTGTTTGTCGTTCTTTGGACGCAATGATTCTTTAACCCAACTGCGACCAACTCTAGAGTTTGTAATGCAAGCTTGTTTTATATGTATCATATTGTTGTTGTTTTTTGTTTGATACAAAGTTGATGAAGATTGCGTCTTTTTTTGTTATATAATTTTTGCTTTATGTTATATAATTATTAGAAAAGCCCTGTTTTTGGACGTTAAACCATTATTTTTTGATGCTTTTGAATAACATTTATGCTTTTTGATGGTATTTTTTATAATTTTATTGTAGAATCCAAAACCGTAACTTTACACTACAAAACCATTACCTATGTTAGAGATTTTTTCTAGTGCAGATGCTTGGATAGCATTATTAACTTTAACTTTTTTAGAAATTATATTGGGTATAGATAATATTGTATTTATATCTATTGCAGCAGGTAAATTACCTAAAGACCAACAAAAAAAAGCAACCAATTTAGGTTTGTTAATGGCAATGGTACAACGTATTATTTTACTATTAGGTGTTTCCTTTTTAGTAGGATTAAAAGAACCTTTTTATACCATTAATACATCATGGTTAGAAGTTGGTATTAGCTGGCAAGGAATAATATTGTTTTTTGGAGGACTTTTTCTATTGTATAAAAGTACCTCAGAAATACACGAAAAAATAGATGAACCAGGGGAAGAGGAAGAAGAATTAAAAGCTAAAAAAATTACATCTCTACCAAAAGCTATAATGCAAATAGTACTTATAGACTTTATTTTTTCTATAGATTCTATATTAACGGCTGTAGGTATGACTAATGGTATTGGTACTCATGAAAACCACTCTTTAATATTAATGATAATAGCTGTTGTAATATCTATATGTGTAATGATGCTGTTTGCCAATAGCATAAGAGAGTTTATTAGCAAGCACCCATCTATGCAATTGCTGGCATTGTCCTTTTTAATATTAATAGGTTTTATGCTAATAACCGAAGCTGCACATTTATCTGGTACCGTATTGTTTGGTAAAAGTATTGGAGCTATACCAAAAGGGTATTTGTATTTTGCTATTGCTTTTTCATTACTAGTAGAGTTTTTAAATATGAAGTTAAAGAAAAACTCTACTAAAAATAAGTAGTATTAAGCAGGTAAGTAAATACTAAATGTAGACCCAATACCAAGTTTACTTGTAGCTGTAATATGACCTCTGTGGTTTACTACTATTTTTTTACATATAGCTAGGCCTATTCCTGTACCAGAATATTGTTCTTTTTGATGTAGACGTTCAAAAAGACCAAATATTTTTTTAGCATTTTCTTGCTCAAAACCAATACCGTTGTCTTTTATAGTTATTCGGTAATAGTTTTTTCTTTTTTTATCAAAGACTTCTTTAATTTTTGTGCGTGGTAGCTTTTCGCAATCAATTGTAATTGCTGGGCTATGCGTGGTAGACCTGTATTTTATAGCATTATTTACTAAGTTGTTAAACAGCTGTTCCATTTGAAAAGGAATAGCTTTAATTGTAGGTAAATTATTTACAGTAATGGCAACACCAGTTTCTGCAATCAGTTCTTCTAAATCGTCTAAAACTTTATGTAGCGTAGTGTCTAATTCAATTTTTACAAAATCTTTTTTAGTTCTATTAATTCTAGAGTAAGCTAATAGATATTTAATTAATGTTTGCATTCTATTGGCAGAACTATCAATTTTATTAAAATACATTTTTCCTCTGTCAGATAGTTTTTCTAATTCTCCCTCAGACAATCTAGAGATAAACATTTGTATTTTACGCATAGGTTCTTGCAAGTCATGGCTAGCTACGCGGTTAAAAGATTCTAACTCTGCATTAGAGCGTTTTAGTTCTTGATTTTTTGCTTTAAGTTTTTCTTCGGTTTTTACGCTATCTGTAATATCTTGTACAACACCTACAGAAGTGTTTCTGCCATCTTTAATAATGTTTTGGCCGTTTACGTAAATATGTTTAATTGTACCAGATTTGGTAATTATACGGTATGTGTGTATGTTAGAGCTTCCTTTTTCTACCATCTCTTTGCCAAACTTGTCATACCTTTTTAAATCATCTGGGTGAACAAACTTACGGTAATTATCAAAAGTAACTTCAAAAGCATTTGGCTCATATCCTAAAATACGGTAAAAGTTATCAGATATTACCGCGGCTCCTGTATCTAAGTACCAAACATAACTACCAATATCTGCAACTTCTTCCGCGTCTTTAAAAATAGAGTTTTGTATTTCAATCTCTGCATATAATGCATTTAGTTTTTCGGCTCTTGTTTTTTCTAAGGTTATGTCTCTAGAAGTAACCGTTACACCGTCGTTTAGTTTTATAGCGGTATCATGCAGCCAAATTGTTTTTCCGTTTTTATTAATTTGTGTTTCATACTCTATTTGCCGAGACTCTTCAATACAACTTACCATTTTTTCAAAAACACCATTTTTAAAAATATTAGGATAAATTTCTGAAGCTCTTTTGTATTTTAATTCAGACGGAATATTGTTTTTAATACCTTCATTTAAGGCATCATTTATAAACAAAATTTCAAAATCTGTTATTTTTTCTGATGCATCTCTAATAGACTTAAAATGTGTTACTATGTTAGATGTGCTTTTAAAAACATTGCTTAAAAAAGCTCTATTGTCTAACAGTAATAAATTTTGTGCCTCTAATTGGTCTTTAGTTGCTGTTAAATTTTTCTTTATAATATGCTCTTCTGTAATATCACTAGCAGTAGCCAAAACACCATTATTTAGTTTAACAACACTAGTTTTAAATCTGTAATCTGTACCGTTAAAAGTATGATTTCTTTTAAATTTTTGAGTTTTGCCGGTTTCATAGCAATCTACTAAATGCTCAAAAACACCATTTTTAAATTGTATTGGTAGTATGGTAGATAGTAATTTACCTTTCATTTCTTTAACCTTAGTACCTAAAACATTTTCTATATTATGGTTTATAAAATTAATTTTAAAATCTATTATTTTGTTATTGTCATTGGTTACAGGAGTGTAATAACTAACAATGTTTTCAGTATTTTTTAAAACGCTTTCTAAAAAAGCAGTGGTGCGGTTATTTTTTTTACGTTGTTTGTTTATTTGCCAAAACGAGACTAGAAAAATAACCAAAGCAGTCATACCTAAAAATAACGTGGTAATTGGGTTTATAAGTCTAGAGGTAGAAAACTGTTTTTGTTGCTCTGCTAAATAATCTTCTGCATTACCGAGCATAGTAGTTTTAATAGCTTCAATTTCATCCATTAAAACAGAAACATTGTGCAGCAAGGCAGCGTCATTCTGCTCTTCTAAAGTAGTATCAGTTTTGTAAGCGTTAAGTTCGTCTAATGCCGCATAAAAAGATTCTTGTATGGTACGTAATTCTTGTAGTTTTTTTTGTTGGTTAGGCTTGTCTTGTGTTAAAAACTTAAGGTTATTAAAAGTGGTTAAAGCACTGTCCTTTTGCCTGTTTAAAATAATAGTGTGGTTAACCTTGTCTTGCAGTTTATTTTTTAAAACCTGAGACTGCATCATAGCATATCTAGAAAAAAGAGTATTTATCTCTGTCTCTACCCGTAGCGTAAAAACAACTAACTCTGCGGTTTTTTCTTGTTCTCTAATTTGTTTGTAACTATTGCTTCCTAAAAAGGTTAATAAGGCAATAGATAAAATTAGTAATACAATAAATATTTTAGAAGATTTAACCACTTGCTATTTTGTTTTTTTGTTTGGTTTAATAGACAAGCTAAAGTAGTAAAACAATTTTTTATAATACCAGTTCTTGGAGTTGGTAAACGTATTGAGTTAAAAATAAAATGGATAGAGCACAAAAAAGAGTAAAAAATTTTGTGCTCTATTTTAAACAGTTATAAACGCAATAAAAAGTTATCTCTGTTAAGGGCAGAGGTATGGTATTGCCAATTTATTTTCACTATTTTTTCTATAACCTTTTTTAAGGCAGAAAAACTGTTAGGTTTATTAATGTAAATGTTTGCTCCATTTACAAAAGTTTCTTCAATATCTTGTTCTGATGATGATGTAGAGTAAATAGCAACGCACAAATCTTTAAGCGTGTCATTGTTACGTATTTCTTTTAAACATTGCATTCCGTTTTTAACGGGCATATTTAAATCTAAAAAAACAATTTCGGGCAAAACAGCCTCAGGTAGCACTAAATAATCTATAAGTTCCTTACCATCTTTAAATAAAGATAGGTTTGTTTTTACATCAATTTCTTCAATAGCCTCCTCAAACAATAAGCGATCGTCAGAGTCATCATCGGCTAAAACTATATTCATAATATCTACCGCCATTAGTTTAAGGTTTTACTATTCATTTTTCTTTCTTTTATTAATAATCCTCTGAAAAGCAGATGGAGTTAAGCCCGTAGTTTTTTTAAACTGGGCAGACAAATGTGCTACACTACTATAATTAAGTTCGTGAGCAATTTCTGTAAGCGTATAATTTTTATGAATAATAAGTTCTTTAGCTAAGTCTATTTTCTTAAGAATTATAAAATTTTCAATAGATGAGTAGGTGGTTTCTGAAAACACAGAAGACAAGTGCGCATAAGAGTAATTTAGCTTTTCTGATAAATAGTCTGATGCATTGTATTTTCTAGACTTTTCTGTATCGTTAATAAGCTCTGTTATTAATTCTTTAATGCGTTGTACTAAAGCACTTTGCTGGTCTACAATAATTGTTATGCCATATTTTTCTAAGGCTTGTGTTACATATTGCAACTCTGTTTCTGTAGGTTTTTTTTTAAACTCAACCTCACTTAAACTATGTATTTTGTACTCTAAATTTAGCGCGCCTAACTGTTCTTGTAAAATGGTTTTACAAATAAAGTTATAATCAAATTTAAGGTTCATTTTCATAAAATGATACAATTATGATGCTCCGTTTATATAGAGAAATGAGCGCGTTATTACGTCATTTATTAATTTGTTAAATATAGGCTTTTTATCAATATGGAGGTTTTTTTTTAGTGCACCTCACTTTTTATTAGAGCAATGTTAGTTAGCCTGTTAAGTATTAATAAGTTAGTTTATTAATTTTATGTAATTTTTGTTTGCGTTTAAACGCAAAAAAGGATGCTAAAAAGCATCCTTTTTTATGTGGTTAGTGCATATATTAACTAATGTCTTCTAAAAACTTAATAGTATTTAAGTCAGACTTAATATTGTTCATTTGCTTTAATAAAACTGTAGCTGTGCTAGATGGTAGGGTAGTGTCTTGTAAAACATTTTCATACTCTTCTACAGCAGCCTTTTCACCTCTAATAGATTCTTCTAACATAGATTCTGCATCATCTGCAGAGAAAAAAGCTTTAGTATCCATCCAAGCTCTGTGCATACTACCAGTTAAACTACCGCCTTTTTCTGGCTCTTCTCCAAATTTGGCAATCTCTGTTTTTAATTCATGGCCAAAGTCATAACGCTCTTTACTACGTTTGTTAAAGTATGTTTTTAGTGCATTATGATCTGTGTTTTCTGCTGCTTTTTTATATCCTTTTTCAGCATCGTATGTTTTTTCTAGTAAATTGTTTAGTTTTGTTCCTACTTGTTCAGTGTATGTTGTCATATTTATGTAATTTATGTTACAGGACTTATTTTTAATGATATAGTCCTTTTATTATCATACTCAAATTTACAAGTAAAGTATAGCTAAGTTTAACGTTATTAATTAACTTTTTTGCTCAATTAATAAAGTGTTGTTTTAGCATAAGTGTTGTAAAAATAAAACGCTAAGTCTTTTACAAGTCTTAGCGTTTATTTTATTTATTGTTTATTGGGGTTATGCTTGTGTAATTGCTTTAGCATTTACAAATTCTTTTATACCAAAACCACCGTGTTCTCTTCCGTAACCAGAGTTTTTAACACCGCCAAAAGGCATATTTGGGTATGCTAAACCGTAAGAGTTTATATGTATCATACCTGTGTCAAAATAATTTTTAGCTAAGTCCATAGCTTTATCTTCATTTTCACTAAAAATACCTCCACCTAAACCAAACTTACTATCGTTTGCAATACGCATGGCGTCTGTATTGTCTTTAGCTTTTATTAAAGATGCAACTGGCCCAAACAATTCTTGGCTATAAGCAGGTTGCCCAGGTGTAACATTACCCAATACAGTAGATGGGTAGTAGTAGCCGTTTGTATCTGGAATTTTTCCTCCACATAAAATCTCGGCTCCATTTTCTACACTTTCTTCAACTTTGTTGTGCAATTGCTCTCTTAAGTCTTTTCTGGCAATAGGTCCCAAATCGTTATCATTATTGGTTGGGTCTCCGTAGCTCATATTTTGCATAATGTTTACAAACTCTTTTTTAAACTCATCATAAACACTATCTACAACTATAAAACGTTTTGCAGCAATACAAGTTTGTCCGTTATTATAAATTCTAGCATTAGCACAAATTTTTGCTGCTTTACTAATATCTGCATCATCTAAAACAATATACGCATCATTACTACCAAGTTCTAAAACTGTTTTTTTTATTACTTCTGCAGCTTTAACAGCAACATGCTTACCAGCAGGTGTACTACCTGTAAGTGTAACGCCTTTTACATATTGGTTTGCAATTATATCATCAGACACGCTATGGTTTATAACCAATACTTGAAAAAGATTTTTTGGTAAACCTGCCTCTTCATAAATTTCTTTTAATTTTAAGGCACAACCAGTTACATTTTTTGCGTGTTTTAATAATACACCATTACCAGCCATTAAGCTAGCAATAGAATAACGTATAGGTTGGTATAACGGAAAATTCCACGGTTGTATACCGTATACTACACCAATTGGTGAGTAATGAATTGTACCTTTGCCACCATCAAAAAGAGAACGTTCTTGGTCTTGTAACTGTTTTAAACCCTCTGTAGCTGTGTACTCACATATACTTATGCAAAGGTCTATTTCTTGGTAACTATGACTAAGTAGTTTACCCATTTCTTGTGTCATTAACTGGGCATAACTTTCTTTATGTTTCTCTAGCGTTTTTCCAATAGATTTTAATATTTCTGCACGTTCTTCTAAAGGTTTTAATTTCCAATCTAAAAAAGCATTGTGGCAATCCTCAACCTTTTTTTTGGCATCATCACTGCTTGCATAATTGTATGTTACTATAGTTTCTTCTGTAGCAGGGTTTATAGTTTTAAAAGTATTTTTGTCTGTACTCATCTTTAGTTTTTTTAGTTTACACTTAGGCTTATAAATTATCTTTATTGGTGTTAGCCCTTTCTGGAGCTTCTAAATTTTCTTTTAGTTCACCTCCTTGGCCGTATAAACTATTTTCTTCATCTGTTAAACTATTTTTAGAGCTTTTTTTAGTTTCATTTCTGCCCGGAATATCTAAATCTTTCCCCTGAAAATCTATACGCTCTTTTCTGTTTTGTAACAACTCATCATCACCAGTGTCTACGCTTAGTCCTTTTTTACCTATGGCCTGCAGGTCTTCATCTGTAATATTAGGGTTGTAAGTTGTTTTGGTATCGTTTTTTTGTATCTTTTTTTTATCTGTGCTCATTGTATTTTTTTTAAGTGATGTGTATAATTTATGTAACCATAAATGCTTGTAAATAAGCATAGTTACCTAACACTCATTTTTTCTTTGGTTTTTTGCAATTGATTGTCTAAATCTCTTACTGTTTCTGCTATGGCAGACTCAAAATTTTCGGCATGTGTAGAAGCAAATAATCTAGGTCCTGGCATACTTATACGTATATCACAAATTTGCTCCATATCATCAGATCTATTTTGTACTTTAAAGAACACATCTGCTCTATGTATAAAGTTGAACTTTTTATGTAAATGGTCTAATTTTTCTTTTGCTATGTTTTCTAATCTGTCACTTGCTGTAACGTCATGGTATTCAAATATAATTTGCATATAAAGTGTTTTAAATTTGTAAATTATTTTAAGTAGTACTAGTTATTACTTAAAATGATTTTTGTGAATTTATAGTTTCTAGTAAATCTGATTTAGAGGTGCTTAAACCATAAATTTTTTGATCTGGATCCATAATTTTGGTATCACTTAAATTACCAACATACACAGCATCAAACCCAATATCTTCAATTAACTGTTTTACTACAGCTTTGCTTTCTTGGTCTTGTGCGGCATAAGGGACAGACAGCTTGTTTGTGTCTTTAAAAGCTTCATTTTTTAAATCTTGTGCCTTAATGGTATTAAAAGCTTTAGCGGTTTTTGCAGAGCTAAATTTCATTGCAGTATACTCAGACGCGTTGTAATTTGCATCTCTAACATTTTTAGCCATTTCACCATCTCTTTCTGGATATGGGTTTGTAGCATCTAGTATAACGCTGTTGGCATATTCACCAGCATATAACTCAGATATTTTATCTACAGCTTTAAAAGGCATAGCCAACACATATACATCTGCATTTTCTTCAAAAGTATCTGTAACACTCATTGCTTTTGCATTAGGTCCAGCCTCTTTAACTAGGCTACCTAATTCCTCTGGGTGTCTAGAGCTAAAAAGCACATTATGCCCTGCATTTGCCCAATGTTTTCCTAAATTTCCTCCAATATTTCCGCTTCCTATAATTCCTATTTTCATTTTATATTGATTTATGTTCTGACGCATCAGAATGTTATACTTTAATTTCTACATCAAAATTACAACCCATTTAAAGCCTGGGTTAACTGGTATCCGTTCTTTTTTGATGCTATCAATAAAATGAAGCGATTTTGAGTGTTTTTTGTTTAAAAAGGATTGTTTTTTACGTGTTTTTGCTTGAAAATTGCAAAAATCAGTAAAAATAAAGAGTGTAGTGTTAAGTGCTTTTTTTATTAAATACTGTTGCCAGATTCTCCATATTGATTTTTATAAATGCGGACAACAACAAGAAAAAGACTTACTAATAAAGGACCAAAAATTAGGCCTATAAAACCAAATAAAGGCACACCAACTAAAACACCAACAAGTGTAATTAATGGGTGTACATCATCTAAACGTTTTAAAATGTATAATCTAAATATATTATCTGTAGCACCTATGGCAACTAAACCGTAAATTAGTATTCCCCAAGCCTGAAAAGTGTTTCCGTTAGATAATGCCAATATAAATACAGGAACTGTACCTAATGCGCTACCTACAAATGGTATCATAGAACCTATAGTTACTACTGCAGCCCAAAAAAAAGGGTCTTCTATACCAAAAATATAAAATCCTAATAACGCTACTAAACCTTGACCTAAAGCTACCAATGGTATACCTAAAGCATTGGCCTTTACGTTAGCTGTTATTTCTTTACCAATGGTTTTTAAATTAGTGTCTTTTATAGGTATGTACTCAAATAAAGACTCTCTTAGTTTTTTTCTGTTGGTAAGCATAAAGTACAGCATAAAGTACATTATGGTTATAGATATTACCATATTAAAAGTACCACCTGCAAAATTTTGTAACTTATCAGACAACCAATTTGTTATAGAGCTAGTGTCTATTTCTGTACCAAGGTCTATATGTAAAAAAGATTCTACTTTTTGCAGTTGGTTTTTACCTGCATTAATTACTTTTTGGGAGTTATCTACAGCATATTTAATTTTTGATCCCATCATAAAACCTAAGCCAGTTAAAGGTATCATAATGCATAAAAAAGAAAGTATCATTAAAAAAATAGCAGCAATATTAGCATACCAACCTTTATTTGCCAGCTTTTGCATTGGCTTTTTTAAGATTACATACATAGTTATTGCACCTAAAACACCACTTAAATAAGGTAATATTTCTTTAAAAATAAGCCCGCCCATTAGCACTATTAGTAGTAAAACAAAAATTTGCCTTATAATATGCGGACTAATATATTTCATAATATAATGTGTTAAGTTAAGTACGTAATTTGTATGTCAAAATTGCACAATTACGCTTTGTTGTATTAATGATATTAGATAAATAATTAACTCTTATAATTGGTGTGGTTTATTCCTTCTTTATACTTATTGATGTTGGCTCTATGCCTTTACCGTATCTTTTTGCGTAAACATATGTAAACTCTGCTCCAAAAAATAAAATTAGAGATGAGTAACTAACCCAAAGAAGAATTAGAACAATGCTGCCAGCAGCGCCATAGGTAGAGCCAGGATCTGCCTGACCAAAATAAATGCCTAATAAAAGTTTACCTATAACAAAAAGTAACGCTGTTAAAATTGCACCAATCCATACTGTTTTCCACTTAATTTTAGCATCTGGTAAGTACTTAAACATTAAAGCAAAAAGTATAGAAATAATACCAACAGATAATGAAAAGTCTAAAATATAAGCTAGATATAGTAAAACTTCTGGTAGCACCTCACGGATGTAATTATTTAGAGCACTAATAGCGGTAGTAACAATAAAACTAACCAACAATAAAAAGCCTATAACCAAAATAAAAGCAAAGCTTATGGCACGGTCTGTAACTATTTTCCAAATTTTAGCTTTAGGATTAGGTTTAATTTTCCAAATTTCATTTAAAGATATTTTTAACTGGTAAAACACACCTGTAGCACCAAAAAGTAATGTGCCAATACCAATAATTGTAGAGGTTAGGTTTTTATTAGAGTTTTGTGTTTCTCCAATAATATTTTCAATAGCTTTGGCAGCATCACTACCCAAGGCAGATGAAATTTCGTTTGTTAAATTTCCTTGTACAATGTCTATTCCCCAAATAGAGCCTACAACGTTAATAATTATAACTAACAAGGCTGGTAAGGCTAAAACGGTGTAATATGCTACAATAGCACTTAACCTAAATGGATCGTCTGCCATCCAAGAGGTGTACGTTTCTTTTAACAAAGACGGTAAGTCTTTGCTTGTAAATGTATCTGAGTTTTTATTCTGTTTCATTGGTAATTTGCTTTAAAAGTCAAGCATATATAGCTTAGCTTGCTATAAAACCACTTTTGTACTCAAAATTGGTTTTATTTTATTAAAGCAATTAATCCAAATGCATTTATTATTAATGCAAATACTTTTTTAAGAGCCTTATTTTTTATGTTTTTTTCTGTAACTAGCAGGAGATAATTTGTGTAGTTGTTTAAACTTTTTAAAGAAGAAAGGGAGCGACTCATAACCACAGGCATAACCAATTTCTGATACAGATTTGTTGGTATGTAATAGCATTCTGGTGGCAATATTTATACGGTATTCATTTAAAAATATAAAAAATGTTCTTCCCATAATTTTTAAAAAAAATCTGGAAAATGATTGTTCTGACATATTAACCTCTTTGCTTACTTCTTTTAAGTAAATTTTACGATTGTAATTTTTGGCTATATACAAGTGTATTTTAGATATTTTACTTGTATAATCATCAGATATATTTTTTGTAAAACTACTGTTAGATAGTGTTTTGTAATCTGTATTAGTAAGTTTTAGTAACAAACTTAGTAGACTTATGTATAGCTTGCTGCCCTCTTTATGCGTCATTTTTTTAAGTTCAGGAATAAGGATTTTACTTTGTTCTTTATTAAAAATTATTCCTTTAGAAGCAGCTATAAATAAATTGTGTAATGATTTTAACTCAGGTATGTTAGTATAAATACCTTTGTTCCATTGCACTACAAATGAGTTAGATTTTACCGTGTTACTCTTATTATTTGTCCAGCAATGTGGTACATTAGACTGTATTAAAACTAGCTCTCCGGGCTCATAAGCACCAACATAGTCGCCAATAAATTTGGTGCCGTAACTTTCTTCAATATACGTAAGCTCTAATTGTGGATGAAAATGCCACGGAGTTTCAAAATCTCTGCTAACATAATTAAAAGCTACTATGCTTTTTTCTATTCCTAACGGAATTGTTTCTAAAATAGGTTTCATTTTAGGCTAAATGTTGGTTATAGAATACATATCAATACATATATAAATATAGCTTATTTAATTGATTTTTTGTTTATTTAAAATTTATGATGATAAAATAGTTTATTTTTTTGATGAAATAGAGAATAAATTCATCTAACTAAAAACAGATATTTGTTTAGCTTAATAACTAAAACATTATGTATGGCTAAATGTAAATTTGCAGATGCTTTTAAAGAAGAAAGAGAAAAGTCTGGAATTGGTAAAATGGATGACCAAGGAGATCCGGTAGTTATGTTATTAAATCATAAAGATGTACGTAAGGCTGCTCATAATTACAAAGTATTTTCATCTGAAGCAGTTCCTGGGCGTATTGTTGTGCCGTCTGAGGTAAATATACGTACCACGCGCCAAATACCTTTTGAGGTAGACCCGCCAATGCATAAAGAATACAGATCTTTATTAGAAGCTTGGTTTAAAAGGCCTTTGCAAAATACTTATAAAGAGAAATTAACTACTATAATTAGTACTGTTTTAGATGATGTTTTGTCTAAAGATAAAGTAGATGTGGTGTCAGATTTAGCACTAGTAATACAGTCTAGAGCGTTAACTCTTTTATTAAATGTTCCGTTTGATAAATCTGTAAAATGGATTTCATGGGGAACTCACGTATTTAGGAGTGAAGGTGAAGCCTTAGACGGTGATAAAGCAGCTATTCTTTACAATTATATAGATGAAGAAATAGATAATGCCATTGCTAACCCAACAGACAATTTGTACAGTACATTGCTAGCTGCTGAAGTTAATGGTAAAAAGCTAACAAAAGAGGAAGTTAAAGGAGTACTAATATTAACTTTTGCAGGCGGTAGAGATACTGTAATTAACGCTTTAACTAATATGATGAGCTACTTTTCTGCAAATAAAAAGGCTTTAGATTACATACGTTCTAAGCCAGAGATTATTAAAACTGCTGTAGAGGAGTTTATAAGATATTTTTCTCCACTAACACATATGGGTCGTGTAGTAACAGAAGACACTACTGTTTGTGAACATGCTGTTAAAGCAGATAGTAGAATATCTTTATGTTGGGCATCTGCCAATAGAGATGAAAAGGTTTTTGAAAATCCAGATGAGGTTATTTTGGAGCGTAAAGTAAATCCGCATGTGGGCTTTGGCTTTAGTCATCACAATTGTTTAGGAGCAACGCACGCCAGACAAATTATGAGAATTACATTAAAATTACTAGCAGAAAAAGTAAGTGATATTACTGTTTTAGAAGCAGAAGAAAATATAGAAAATTTAGGAGAGTTTACCCGTAAAGTTGGTTACAACTCTTTAAAAGCAACATTTAAGAAAAGATAAGATGGCAAAAATTACATTTATAACAAGTAGTAATGAAAAAATAACTGTAGCGGCAACAGAGGGCTCTGTAATGGAGTTAGCTGTAAATAACAATGTACAAGGTATAGATGGCGATTGTGGTGGTGTTTGTTCTTGTGCTACATGTCACGTATTTGTTGCACCAGAAGATGTAGATAAGGTGGGTATAGCTAGTGAAATTGAAACAGATATGTTAGAGTTAGCAGATGATGCAAATGAATACAGTAGACTTTGTTGTCAAATTCCTGTAACAGATGCTATAGATAATGTTGTTTTTACTGTAGCTAAATAAATAGGATGTGTACTTCTAAAGATATTTGTGTAATTATAGGTGCAAGTCACGCTGGGGTAAACACAGCATTTAATTTGCGAAAAGAAAAATGGTTAGGAAAAATTATTTTAATTGATGCAGACCCAGAATTGCCATATCACAGGCCACCTTTGTCTAAAACATACTTAACAGCTAACACGTCTACCACAAACTTATTAAAACCTATAGAAAGTTATAAAAAAGATAATATAACCTTGTTGTTGGGTAAAAAAGTTACCCGTTTAGATGCTGTAAACAGATGTTTGTTTTTAGATAATGAAACCAAAATAGATTATACAAAATTAGTACTTGCTACAGGAGCAAAACCTATTATACCTACTATAGAGGGCTTAAAAGAAACTGCCTCTTATTTTTGCTTGCGAACAGCAGCAGATATTGTTGCTATAAAAGAGAGCTACAACGCAAGCAAAACAAAAAAAGTAGTAATTATTGGTGGCGGTTATATTGGGTTAGAAACTGCTGCATCTTTAAAAAAGATAGGAGCAGAGGTAGTGGTTTTAGAACGTGAGTCTAGAATTTTAAGGCGTGTAGCTACAGCAGTAATATCAGATTTTTTTAGAGATTTACACACTCAAAATGGAGTTCAGATATTAGAAAATAAAGAAGTAAGTAAAGTTGAAAATACTCTAGAAAATGGTGTTAAGGTAACTAAAGTTCACTGTACAGATGCATCATGCTTTACAGCAGAAGTTCTTATTTTAGGAGTAGGTGTAATACCAAATACAGAACTTGCCAAGCAAGCTGGTTTAAAATTAAAAAATGGTATATCTGTAGCCAATACAGGAGAAACTAGCAATCTAAATATATATGCTGTTGGCGATTGTACTTATCATTATAATTTGCATTATAAAACATATGTAAGATTAGAGTCTGTACAAAATGCTGTAGACCAGTCTAAAATTATAGCAGCTAATATTTGTGGTAATCCTTTAATATACAATACTATTCCTTGGTTTTGGTCTGACCAATACAATGTAAAACTCCAAATAGTTGGCTTAGCAGAAAACTACACAGATTATATTGTTAGAGAAGAGCAAGATAAAGAAAATGTAATTTCTGTATGGTATTTTAATAATGATGAGTTGCTAGCTGTAAATGCTATAAACCATACAAAGGCATATGTTTTTGGAACAAAATTTATAAAAGAAAGCAAAAAAATAGCCAAAGAAAAATTAGCAGATACTAGTATTCCTTTATCAAAAGATATTGCTGTAGTTAACTAAGTTAAAAAGGTTATTTAACCACAAGGTTTTGCTGTTTTAAGTATTGCATCATTTTTACATTTAAATCCCACTGACTTACCAAATGTTTTGTAGTGTTAGACTGATAAGGCATATATGGATAAGGGCCAAACTCCGGACAAATGTAAAAAGTATCTTTGCTAAGCGTTTGTGCATTGGTAATAACTTGTTGCCACCAGTTGGTAAAGGTTTTTAAAAATATATGGTTTTCTTTAGAAAACGGATAATTTACTTGAGACCTTTGTGTATCTGCAACTCTAGCGTGCAAATACTGGGTGTTATTTATTGCTTTTTTTAAAGATTGCATTTGGTCTTCTAGCAAGCTTTCAGATACTACAGTCCAATGAGAAAAATCTGCAGTAAGCTTTAAATTAGGAAATTTATCTATAAAATTTTCAGTTGTTTGTGCGCTGTAATTAAACCTACCTCTGTGCGTTTCATGGTAAACATTAATACCTGTTTTTTCTTCAAACTTAAAAACAGTTTCTAATACACTACAATTTTCTTCAAACTTAAAAAAATCCCTACCTGTATGCGAGTTAATAAAAATTGGGTTAAACTCTGCTAACTTATACAAACGCTCTTCTAATCGTTTACTGTATTCAGTTACAGATTCTTTTAAAGGTTGTAACCATTGCTGACCAATAAGGTCTAGTTTAGAGTTGTTTAAAACAGATTTTAATTCGGTTTCAAAATTATTTTCTACAGGAATATTAACTTCTACAGCATTGTAACCAGCATTTGTAACTTTATGTATAAAATCCTTAGCTGTTATACCCTCTTGGCCCCAAAATGGGCACACATATTTTAGTTTCATTTTAAAAAAGTATGAGTTATAAAAATACAAAACTTGCTCTTGTTTAACGTAATAAACAAGAGCAAGTTTTAAAAAAAACTGACAGTATTTTTTATGGTCTAAGAGAAGCTTCAGAAACGCTTAAATTATCCATATAAAAACTTATAATTTCTGCATTATCTTGGTTATAACCTCTTATTTGAAAAGTTTTGTCTCCTGTAGTACTAAACTCAACAAAAGTAGAACTATAGACCCATTTACCAACAGAAAAGTCACTACCAAAGGTTGGGTTACCAGCAACAGCCCAATCAGTATCAGGAAACCAAAAGAAACGTAAATCTGGATCAAAACCAGCAGCATTATTATTACCTAAACTAGTTACGTATACCCAAACACCAATTTCATATGTTTTACCAGCTTCT
Source organism: Cellulophaga geojensis KL-A (assembly GCF_000568425.1). Classification (NCBI taxonomy): domain Bacteria; kingdom Pseudomonadati; phylum Bacteroidota; class Flavobacteriia; order Flavobacteriales; family Flavobacteriaceae; genus Cellulophaga; species Cellulophaga geojensis. The sequence goes on along the minus strand of NZ_ARZX01000004.1, from coordinate 115,006 downwards.
ACAGGAAAAGTTATTTCGTCTCCAGAAGTTGTTTTATGACCAATAATCATTCCGCCAGCAGCATCCATTTCTATGTAAGCACTTTTAGTACCGTCTTGTGCTTGGTCACTAGAAATTTCTAAGTTGTAAGCATCCCAAGGGGCACCCCAATTCATATATGGCCAGTTAGATGCGGTAGAGTTTTCAAAACTATAATCATAATCTGATGCTTCTTTTAAAATATTTACCTTATTAAAAATAAGCTGACTATCTGCAAAGCTTTCAGCCTCTACACCATCTAATGTTTTTAAACTTCCTTTGGTATAACTAACAGTAACAATATCATCATTATAAATAGTGGTGCCCTCTAATGAAATTAGTAAAATATTACCTTCATCACTATCTATAGAAACAGAGCCAATAGTAGTTGGTATAGCTACTTCATTGTTAGTTATTGTTACGCTAAAATCTGTGGCATTTATAGATGATGCATCCATTTCTCTGCTAAATTCAAGAGCAATAGCACCATTTTTATCTGCAACTTTTTCTAAGTCTACAGGGTCTGTAGAAGGTATTACTTTTATTAAGTTTTTAAAAGAAATTGTATCACCACCAAAAGGTCTTTGTCTTGTAGCAGCAAAGCTTAAATTGTATATACCTTGTCTTTTATATTTAACATTGACTTCTGCATCTGTACCATCAAAAGTTTCTGGGTCACCACCATCTATATTCCACATAAAGTTTTCTGGTTCACCATCTACTACATAAGAAAATTGCACAGATCTACTAGCAATAACCTCATTTTCTGCGTTTTCACTAATGTCTAATGCTGCACCTAAAGTACCATCAGGATTTATATGATTTGCTTTTATAGAGGCCTTTACGGGGTTTAAAACAGTTACAACAATAGTAGTATCTAATTCTTTACCTTTTAATGTTGTACCAACGTAAGCATTATCTTTAAATATTTGATTAAGGGTAACGTTGTGTATACCTGCTTTTTTAAAAACAGCTTTTACGTTTTGATCTTTAGATGTAGAAACATTAGCAACGCCTTCAGGAAAATTCCATTCTCTAGATACTACTCCTGGTGATGCATCACCAAATGTAATACTGCCATTAATTTCTACTTTATTTTCAAAGTCCATTTCGGAAGTTAATACTATCCTATGATTTGGCTCTGTTAAGTTTTCAGTATCGTCTTCACTACAAGAAGCAATAAAGATAAAAGACATAAAAGCCAACCCTATTAATTTAGGTTTTAATATATGTTTCATGTTGTGTTATTTAGTCGTTAAAATTATCGTTAGTTTGTAATTCTTGCGCAGGAATAGGCAAGTAATCATGTGTAGCAGAATCATAGTTATCTGTTGCTAAAAAGAAATCTGGTCTTATACGTTCTTTTATAAATAAAGGAGCAATACCGTCATCTTCTATTTCTAATTCTGCTAAGTGCTCTGTTCTCCATATTTCATCTGCTCTAAGCTCTGTAAATACTTCTTTAACAATACCCCACCTAACTAAATCTTTCCAACGGTGACCTTCATAACACAGCTCCAATGGTCTTTCTACTCTTTGTATGTGTGTCATTACTGTGTTAGCAGAGGCGGCAACCATTGGCTGTGAGCCATGTACTTGTTTGCTAATGTGTAATTGCGGAAACATACCTCCGTTTTCATCCATATATTGTTGTAGTGTTTTTACACCAGCTCTACTTCTAACAAGGTCTATGTAGGTAATAGCAGTGCTAAAATCGTTACTATTGTTAATTACAGCCTCTGCATACATTAAATATACATCTGCAAGTCTAATGTGTCTAAAGTTAATACCAGATCTACTTCTGCTATCTTCAGCTTTTAGACTATACCAATTGGTAAACTTTTTTATGTATGCACTTTGGCCAAAGGCCCAACCACCTTTTTCTCCTATTTCTAATCCGTAATACAAACCTTCTCCATTAATAGGAACAATGCTAGAATTCATTCTTTTAGACCAAGTATTACCATCATTTATAGGGTTTGTAGGGTCTACTTCATCATTTGTAAAAAGTTCATGCAAATAATAAGTAGGTAATAAAGTATTGTATGCTCCAAAGCTTAATTGCCCTAATGCTGTAGCCATTGTAGATGCTTCTGCACCTGTAGTTGCCGGTGTATCATCTACATTACCTCCTGGAACACCTGGGTTAAGATCTGCAGAGTAAGCAACTTCAAAAATAGATTCACTATTAAATTCATTTTCATCTGTATAATTATCCATTATGTTAGGAGTTAATTGGTACAAATCAGAATCAATTACGTTTTTAAATTGTGTAACTGCATTTGGCCAATCTTCTGCAAATAAATAAACTTTACCTAGTAATGCTGTTGCTGCGCCCCAAGTTGCTCTACCTGTATCATCTGGACCCCAAGTGGTAGGTAAATTATTTTGTGCGTATATTAAATCTGGAATTATTACTGTAGTGTTTACGTCAGTAATAGAAGATAAAGGTTTGTTTAATTCTTCATCTGTTTTAGGAATACCAGTATGTAAAATTGCACCACCATATGTATTAGCAACCTGAAAATAGAAAAATGCTCTTAAAAATCGTGCTTGTGCTTCAATTTCTGCTTTGCCGTTTCCTATAAAGTTTGCATCATCAGCTTGTGCTAAAAATTCTATTATTTGGTTGGTTCTAAATATACCAATGTAAAGTTCGTTCCACTTATCTGTTACGTAGTATGTAGCGTCTGTATACGTTAAATTTCTAAACGCAGTTGGTCTGTACCAAGATTCTGAACCCGCAATGTCTCCCAATGCCATTTCATATTGTAATTCTCCGCCACTAATACTCTGAAACTGAAGCGTACCGTAAGCAGCAGTTAAACCACTATTAAATTGCTGTTGTGTTTCCCAAAAAGTTTCTGATGTAATAGCGTTTGGGTTTTCTTGATCAAAAAACCTGTCTTCATTACAGCTTGTAAATATAAATATAGAAACTAGTGTTGCTATAGTTAAATGTATTTTTGATATTTTCATAATTGTAAATTAATCAGTTATTAAAAGTGCAATTGCACCCCAAGTAAAAATTGTCTTGCAACTGGGTAGTTACCTTTATCAATTCCTCTAGTAAATATACCATCACCACCAACCTCAGGATCATATCCTGTGTACTCTGTAAACGTAAATGGGTTAGTTGCAGAAACGTAAATTCTTGCAGAATTTAGGCCAAATGCAGGTAGGTCTTTAAGTGTGTAGCCAAGGCTAATGTTTCTAATTCTAAAATAAGTACCATCTTCTAAAAAATAGTCAGACCTAGATCTAACATTGTTGTGTATAGCGTTTTGCCTGTCTGTTGGAATATCGGAATCTGGGTTTTGCGGACTCCACATATAAAATTGCTCTAAATGTCTGCCCTGAGTATACGCGTAGTATTTAGCTCCGTTATAAATTTCTGCTCCTTTAGAGAAATAAGATTGAATATAGAAGTCAAAGTTTTTATAATCTAAATTTAAGCTTAAACCAGCTTCAAAATCTGCTTGTCCAGATCCAGAATACACACGGTCATTGTCATCTATAACATTATTGCCATCTATATCTTTGTACATCATATCTCCTAACTGTGCACTTTTATCAATTACTTTGTAAGCATCTAACTGCTCTTGTGTTTTAATAACACCATCATGTTGTACTAAGAAAAAGGCACCGGCCTCATAACCTTCTGCTAAAAAAGTAGTATAATCTATATCATTAGCTAAAACAGTAGAAGGAGCTCCGTTACCATAGCCTCTTGTTGTGCCATTAAGGCTAGTTACCTCATTATCGTTTTTAGTAAACGTAGCACTAATAGTATAGCCAAAATCTCCTTTTTTAGATCTGTTTTTAAAACTAGCAGCTAACTCTATACCTTTATTAACCATATTACCAGCATTTATAACTTTAGTATCGTACAAATTAGTGTTAGGATGGTAAGTACCTGCAGATGCTGGTAAACGCTCTTCTAAAAGCATATCTTTTTTGTCGTTTTGATAGACGTCTGCAGTAATATTAAGCTTATTATCTAATAAAGTAAGGTCTACACCAATGTTTTTAGATATAGTAGTTTCCCATTTAATATTAGGATCTACAAACCTTCTTTGAGTTAGTCCAAAACTTAAAGACTCATTACTACCAAAAGGGTAATTAACACCGCTTTCTATAGATGGTATGTATGAGTATGAAGGTATGTTTTGATTGCCTAACTCAGCATAACTAAGCCTAAGTTTAAACTGGTTTACAAAAGATACATTTTGAAAAAAGTTTTCTTCATGAATGTTCCAGCCGGTAGAAAAACCAAAAAAGTCTCCATACCTATTTTTTTCAGAAAAACGAGAAGACCCATCTCTTCTGTAACTAGCAGAAAACAAGTATTTTTCATCAAAATTATATTGTACTCTTCCTAATTTACCAGCTAATTTTCTTTCGTCTATGTATGATGTAGGAGCAATTGGATCACTACCAGCACCTAAAGTTTTAGAGCTATTACCAGATTCCTCACTAAAGTTAACACCTAAACCTAATGTTTTAGATTTAAAATCTTCATAAGACAAAACTGCTAAAAAGTTTAAGTTATGTTTTCCAAAAGATTTTTTATAGGTAAACATATTTTCAATAACGTTTCTTTCTGTAGAAATATAGTTTTCTTCTAATTTTGCATTTTCTCTAGATGCGGTAGGGTTTAAACCATCTTTATCATACACTAAATATTGTGGTTGAAAAAAAGATCGACTATAATCATACGTATTTCTACCTAGGTTTATTTTATAGGTAAACCCATCAAAAAACTCATACTGTAAATTGGTAGCAATATTTACACTTGTAGTTTTACGGTCGTCTTCATTATTAAGTTGCTGAGACAAGTAACTGTATAATATGGCGTTACGCACAGGTATTTCTACACCATTACCGCCAACGCTGTTTAAACCAGTTAAAGGCGGTTGCCAGGGTTTTTGAGCAATAGAATATTCATATAATCCCCAAGGCTCTTGTTCTCTGTTTTCATTAGTGTAACCAATGGTAGCAAATGCTTTAAATTTATTTTTTCTAAATTCTCCGGTAAAACGAGTTGTTAATCTATCAAAACCAGAATTAACTAAAATACCTTCTTGGTTAAAGTAATTTGTGTTAAAACTTAACGTTAAATTTTCACTACCACCAGAAACACCTAAGCTGTAGTTTCTTATTGGTGCACCATCATTTTGAACATCACCAACAAAGTCTGAGTCATAATCTAAAGCATCTGGATTAAAAAAGAATATTAACGGATCACGACCCAATGCTTTTAGCATAACATTTTCTGCATAAATTTGTTGTTGGGTATTCATTAAAGGTGTACCAGATGTAATATCTTGTATACTTGTATAGGTATTAAAATCTACTTTTATACTACCAGATTTTCCCTTTTTTGTAGTAATTAAAATAACCCCATTAGATGCTCTAGTACCATATATTGATGCAGCTGCACCATCTTTTAAAATATCTACAGAGGAAATAAGTTCTGGAGATATATTTGGGTTATCTTCATAAGGAATACCATCTACAACATATAAAGGACCTAGTGCATTTGGGCTTACAGAGCCTAAACCCCTAATTTGTACGTTTGCTGCCTCACCAGGTCTACCGCTGCTGGCTTGTATATTAACACCTGCTACTTGCCCTTGCAAAGCAGTACCAAGATCAGATGTTGCTGTTTTATCTATTACATCATTACTAATATTTACAACAGCACCAGTAACTTCTTTTTTCTTTTGAGTACCGTAACCAATAACTATAACTTCTTGTAAAGCAGCAGCATCTGGCTCTAAAGTTACATTAATGTTATTTTGGTCTGCTATTAAAATTTCTTTGGTTTTGTAACCAACATAGCTGTAAACCAGTGTATTTCCTTTTTCTACTTTAATTGTATAATTACCATCAAAATCTGTATAAGTACCATTAATTGTGCCTTTAATTATTACATTTACACCTCCAATAGGGAAACCTTCTGCAATAACGGTACCTTTTATTTCAGTAGTTTGTGCATACCCAAAGGTAAAACTGAAGAACAATGCCCAAACGAGTAACTTGGGTTTTTGCCTTCTTGTTAAATTAAGTTTAATTTTCATAAATAGTTTGTTTAAGTTAATTAATTACAAATGTTGTTTATATTAACCTATGTATGTAGTATTTTAACTAGACTAGAACTAAACAAAAGGTGTTAATAAGCAGTTTTAACTAGACTTCTTATGAACAATTTATTTTTATTTGTAATTATTAAGTGCTTAACATCAGTGATTTAAGTTTTGTTAGTTTGTTGTGTATTCCCTAATTTTCTGAACTTACGCTAAGCGTTAATATGGGTGCTGTTTTTAAAACCTGCTTATAAAATCTTCTAGATTGTCTTCTCTTTTTAAACCTAGTTTTTTGCGTAGTCTGTACCTAGATGTGTGCACACTTTCTACAGAAATGCCTAATAGTTTAGACATATCTTTACTAGGGAAATTTAGCTTAACTAAAGCGCATATTTTCTGATCTGTTTGGCTTAGTTTAGGGTATTTAATTCTGAGATTTTCGTAAAAACTCTGATTTATAGTTGTAAATCGTGCTTCAAACTCTGTCCAGTTTTTACTGGGTGTACCCTGAAAAGTTTTTAGTGCTCTTAGCACAACTTTTTTGTTTACATTTTCTCCGGCAGTTTCTATTTTCTTTTGTAGTCCGGCAATAAATTCATCTTTTTCAATTAAACGTAAGGCAGCTTGTGTAAGCTCTTTGTTTTTTAGCTCTAAAACCTCATTGGTCTTTTGGGTTTTTAACTTTTGTTTTTCAGCAATAATTTGTTTTTCGTTTTTATGCTTGTTTTTTATTTGTTTTACTAAGACTATACCGTAAAAAACTAATGATATTATAAGTATTATTAAGATGATAGATTTTAAAAGCCAAATTTTGTCTTCTTGTTCATAATTAGCAATTAACTGCTTTTGCATTGCATCTTTTTGTTTTTCTTTTTCTAACCTGTAATTATCTTTAATTTCTAAAAGATGCTTGCTATTTTCACTAGTTGTGCCAAATATTTTATTATTTAAAGCAGTTTCTTTATCTAGATAGTAGTAAGCTTCTTTGTAATTTTTTAAATCAACATAAACATCTTTAAGTCCTTCGTAATCTTTTATTTTATAGTTTAAATGACTTTTATTGTTTTCGGAAAGATTTATAGAGGCTTTGTAGTTTAAAATACTTTTGTCATACTCTTTCATCATTTTATAAACATCTGCAGTTAGGCTGTGTATAACGCTTAAGTATGTTTTATCTGTATGTTTAAAATGCTCTTTACATTTGTTTAACTTATTAATGGCAAGGTTATAATTGCCATTAACAGCATCTAAGTAGGCTTGTTCTGCAATAATATAGTAGCTAGTTATTTTTGGACTTAGTTTTGCTTGGTAATAAACACAGGAGTCTAAGTATTGTGCAGCTTTTTTATAGTTTTTATTTCCTCTGTATAGGTTTACAATAGAAAAATAGTCACTGGCAATAAAATGTGCATTAGATTCATTTTTTGCAAATTGTTTTTTTCTGAGTTTAATACTTTTATTAAAATATTCTAAAGCTTTCTCATCACGCTTATAAAAACTATATAACCAACCTATTTCTTGGTAGATATCTGCAGTTAGTTCATTGTGTTTAATTTTATCAGCAAGTAAAAGTGCTTTCCAGTAACCATCATAAGATTTACTATAATTTAAATTATGAGAATATAATATAGATAATTCTTTTAACGTTTTTATGGCAGAAACAGTGTCTTTATTTTTTAGATCTAACTCTATTTCTTGATTAAAATAATAAGCAGAACTGTCAGGTTTTTTATGAGCTAGTTCTCTTGCTAATTTTAAAAAATCTTTATTTTGTCTATTGTCTTGGCAAAAAGCAGTTATGGTGTTTAGTGCAATTAACACTGTAATTGCTAGTTTAATCCCGGTTTTTAATTTAAGTATGGTAAACATTGTAAAATATGAATTTGCTATTTTATGCAGCTAATTTTAAATTTTTACTATTTATTGGTGTAATAAAATGTATAATTATAAAAGCGTATAGCGTATTTTTTTAGTTTTAGTTTGTTAATAAAAGTCTGGTTGGTTTGGTTATGTTTTAAAATAACAGCAAATAAATGTAGTTAAAAAAAACACTAAGTCTAGTTGCATTTAGGCTGTAAACTGTATTTGTCTAGTTTTTGTCTAGTTTAAAACAATGTTTTTTTAGGTTTGTATTTTTTGAGTTTAGTAATTCTATAAAAAATACACTAATAAACAGATTAGTTATTTTGTACTTAACTTACTTTAATAAAAATTAAGTACTACAAATCATTTATTAGCTTTTAATTTAATATGTTTATATTGGTATGTATAAATTTAAATTGTATGATTAAAAACATATTACTATTAGTGTTTTTAGGAGGATTAATTGCAAAAAATAATACTGTAAATACGGTTTTACATTTTGATATACTTCATAAAAATAAAGTAGTAGGTAATTTACAGGCAACAAAAACTATTGAAGATGGTTTAACCACATACCATAGTTTTACCCATATACAAGCTAAAATTTTAACAACAATAAATGTAAAATATACCTATAATGTGGTTTTTAACCATAAGGAACTTAACAAAGCAGATGTAAGTATTATGCTAAACAATAAAGTTTATGCAGAAACCAGTACAGAACGTAGTAATAAAGAGTATAAAATAACCAAAAACAAAAAGGTTAGTACATTTAAGGAGCCTATAACATTTACTACTGTGCAATTATATTTTACAGAACCTTTGCATATAACAGCGTGTTACTCTGAGCAAGATGCAGCTATGAATACTTTAGTTTATTTAGGAAATCATAAATACAAAAAAGTAAACGCCAAAGGCAATGAGAATATTTATACCTATAAAAATGGTGTTTTATATGAGGCTAGTATAGATGGTGGGCTAATTAATTTTACAATGAAAATTAAAGATTAATATTTAAGCATAAAAAAAAGCTTCTCTGAAAAGAGAAGCTTTTTTTATCTTTTAAGCTAAAGCAACATTATGCATTAGTTATTTCTTTGTTAGAATCTTTTGTGCTTTTCATCCAAAAATATAATATGGTGAATAATACAATTAATATGGCAGGAAAAAGTACCATAGTACCTAAAGTTTCTTGCCCAGACTCTAAAATTACGTTGTTTATTGATGATTCTAAATTGCTTTCGCTAACATTAATTAATGAAGCTGCTTCACTTAGGTTTTCTTTACTTTCAAAAATATTTTTAGCCTCACTAAATGTTTTTCCAGATACATTAAGTGAAGAATTGGCTATTTTATCAACATCAGAATCAATCCAACCACCAATAATTGGTTGAAAAATAGAAGATGAAAACATACCTATTGCTCCAATAATAGACATTCCTAAAGCACCGGTTTTTGGGGTTTTGGTAGCGGTTAATCCAATCATATTAGGCCAAAAATAAGCAACACCAAGAGCAAAGAATATAGCGGCTACGTAAGCCATTGTTCCTGTTTGTGTGCTAAATAAATAAATACCTAAAGTTGCAAGTACAGCAGAACCTAAAAGCACACCTGTTTGGTTAAACTTGGCTACCATACTACCTCCAAAGTATCTAGCAACTGCCATCAAACCGGCAGTCAATGCTAAAATAAGTGTTGGCTCTGCACCACTTTTAGAAAGTATTAAACCAACCCACTGGTTTGGACCAAATTCTGATATGGCGGTCAATGCCATACATATCCCTATAAATAAAAATAAGGGAGTAAACATACCTTTTAAGTTGCCGCTAATAGTTGCCGCTTCTTCAATTTTAGCTTTTGGCCAAGTTTGACCATAAAATAAATAGGCATAAATTATAGCCGGTATTAATAATAACCATACTTGGCTTTGTCCTGTAATATCAAAATCTGTCATAAAACCAGAAAGCAAACTACCAATAGCTATACCTCCAGGGAACCACATATGAAAGCGGTTAAGCATTGTGCTCATTCTATTTCCTTTGTATGCATCTGCAATCATAGGGTTGCAAGCTGCTTCGGTACAACCATTACCAAGGCCTATAAGCAAGTTGGCTATTAAAAGACCTATGTAATTGCCAGAAAATATTAAAAGCAAAATACCAATTGCATGGGCAAAAAAAGCAAATTGCATTATAATTTTTCCGCCTATTTTGTGGTAAATTAAACCACCAATAACCATAGAAATAGGGAAACCTAAAAACCACATAGAGGTAATTAAGCCAGCTTGACTTGCACTTAATGCTAGCTCTGTTTTTAGTTGATCTAAAATACCTGCCGCTATAGCAAACGAGAATGCCGTTGTAATTAAAGCAAAGCAGCTACCGTAAAATAGTCTTTTAGCATTAGTTCCTGTTCCCGAATTTGTGTTTTCCATAAGTTAGTTTGTTTTGTTTGGTAAAATTGAGTTCTAGTTAATTTGTTGTACGTATACTTTAAAATACACTTTATTATTAGTGCTAAAGTTAACTTTAAATGTAATAAAGTTTTACCACCAAATACAAATTTATCAGTAATGTATGGGCTAAATTTTTGTTATATGTTTTTTAACGGGGTGTTTTTTATTAATTTGATAATTTTTCAATCATTTTTAACTCCTGCTTTATCTAAGTATTTAAGGGGTATTAATTTTTTTTAGCAAACAAAGACGTTAATATTACGCAGAAGTACACGCAATTTTTTTAAGATCTATATATTTGTTAGCATATTTACTGCTTATCAAATTAAATTATGAAACTCAAAAAACGAATTCCAAATTACCTTATTTTGTGCGTAATAGTACTACTGTGTATACAGTGTAAAGATGCGGCAAAGGAAAATAAAACTACACAAGAAAGCCCAAAAGTTACTGTAGATACCAAGACTAAAAAAGATACAACATATACCTTGTTAGTTAAAAAACCTAAAGATGTAAAAGTACCTAATGGTATGGTGTGGATTCCTGGAGGAGAGTTTATACAGGGTGCAGTGCCACAAGATAAAATGGCTATGCAACATGAGAAACCTGCACACAAGGTTGCTGTAGATGGTTTTTTTATGGATATCACAGAAGTTACAAATGCTCAATTTGCTAAATTTGTTAACCAAACGGGTTACACTACTGTAGCAGAAAGAGCAATAGACTGGGAAGAGATGAAAAAGCAAGTTCCTGAAGGCACTCCAAAACCGCACGACTCTATATTACAGCCAGGTTCTTTAACATTTAAAAAAACAAAAACATCTGTACCTAATTTATTTGATTTTTCTCAATGGTGGCATTGGACAATAGGGGCAAACTGGAAACATCCAAATGGGCCTGGTAGTTCTATAAAAGGATTAGATAACTACCCTGTAGTACAAATTTGTTATGAAGATGCAATGGCCTACTGTAATTGGGCTAACAGAAGGTTGCCAACAGAAGCAGAATGGGAGTATGCCGCTAATGGAGGCAAATCTGGCACTATATTTTTTTGGGGAGATGATAGATCTGTTTTGTCTAAAAATGCAAATAGCTGGGAGGGTGAGTTTCCTGTAGAAAATAGCAAAAAAGATGGGTTTGAAAAAAGGGCTCCGGTTAAAAGTTACCAACCTAACGGATATGGATTGTATGATATGGCAGGTAATGTTTGGGAGTGGACCAGTGATTGGTACAATGTTAATTACTATAAAGAGTTAGCTGCAACTACTACCAAAAAAAATCCGCTTGGTGCAACTGATGCATACAATCCTCAAAACCTTTATATTAAAGAAAAAGTTATAAAAGGAGGTTCATTTTTGTGTAGTGATAGTTATTGTGCTAGTTATAGAATTTCAGCTCGTATGGGATCTAGCGTAGACTCTTCTGCAGAACACACTGGTTTTAGAACAGTTGCTACGGTAAAAATGTTAAAATAAAGTCAAATTATATATGACTATGACTCTATTGTAACAATTTATGATAATAAGCTTTTCAGTTTGTATAAAAAAATTACATTTGTGTTCTAAACTAAACTTTGAACTAATATTATGTCAGATACAATAGAAAGAATTAAATGTCTTATTATAGGCTCTGGACCAGCAGGATATACAGCAGCAATTTATGCTTCTAGAGCAGATCTAAAGCCAGTAATGTACACAGGTATGGAGCCGGGCGGACAATTAACAACTACTACAGAAGTAGACAATTTTCCAGGGTATCCAGAAGGTATAGATGGGCCAACAATGATGACGCAATTGCAAGCGCAAGCAGAACGTTTTGGTACAGAAGTAAGAATAGGTATGGTTACAGCGGTAGAGTTTAATGAAACTGTTGGTGGTATACATAAAGTAACTGTAGATAACTCTAAAACTATAGAGGCAGAAACAGTTATTATTTCTACAGGTGCAACAGCAAAATATTTAGGATTAGAGAGTGAGCAACGTTTACGTGGAGGTGGTGTATCTGCATGTGCTGTTTGTGATGGCTTCTTTTACAAAGGGCAAGATGTAGCTATTGTTGGGGCAGGAGATACGGCTGCAGAGGAGGCATCATACTTAGCTAACATTTGTAACAATGTTACTATGCTTGTTCGTAGAGATGAGATGCGTGCTTCTAAAGCTATGCAACATAGAGTTAATAGTATTTCTAATATTACTGTAAAATATAACACAGAGGTAGATGAAGTATTGGGAGAACAAGTGGTAGAAGGTTTACGTATGGTAAACAACCAAACTCAAGAAAAAGAAGATATAGCTATTACAGGTCTTTTTATTGCCATTGGTCACAAACCAAATACAGACATATTTAAAGGACAATTAGATATGGATGAAACAGGCTATTTAATTACAGAAGGTAAGTCTACAAAAACAAATATACCCGGTGTATTTGCAAGTGGAGATGTACAAGATAAAGAATATAGACAAGCGGTTACTGCTGCGGGTACAGGTTGTATGGCGGCATTAGATGCAGAACGCTATTTAGCTAGCTTAGAGGAGATAGCCCAATAGTCATAATTTTACAAAAAAAAAGAGCTGCAGTAATGCAGCTCTTTTTTTTGTAAAATTAACACATGTTTATACCTGTATTGCTAAATGTTTATATTATCATAAACACAATAATTTAGCATATTTTATGATAATTGTTTTGATTATTGGGTTTTTTTATAGTGTTTTTGTACGAAAAAACCTGTTTAATTAAGAATTGTTTAATATTAAGGAGTTTATTAATTTGATTTATTGATTTTTTTATTGACTTTAGTTTATCCTAACTAATTTATTAATCAAAAACTCAATTTTTATGAAAAACACATTAGTATTACTCTTTAGTGTGCTTTTTACAACCATTGCTTATTCTCAACAAATTTCAGGTACTGTTACAGACAGTGAGGGAATTCCGTTATTAGGGGTTACAATAGTTGTAAAAGGTACACAAAATGGAACCACAACAGATTTTGATGGCAAATATATAATTGATGCCAAACAGTCAGATGTATTGAAGTTTTCCTATATAGGAATGTTACCGAAAGAAATAACGGTAGGGGCAACATCTGTAATTAATGTTACTTTAGAAGAAGATGCAAGTCTACTAGATGAAGTTGTTGTAACAGCTTTTGGTGTAGAGAAAAAAGAAAAATCTTTAGGATACTCTGTAACGCAAGTTAAATCTGAAGATTTAAACTTATCCGGACAAGCAAATGCCTTAGAAGCACTGCAAGGTAGGGTGGCAGGTGTACAAATTAATAGAACATCTGGTTCATCTGGTGGTGGTGTAGATATCCTTATTAGAGGGGTTACATCTGTAAATCCAGATCGTAGTAACCAGCCTTTAATTATTGTAGATGGTATCGCGTTAAATAATGATACTTTCTCTGGAAACGTGTCACCTAGTGCAGGGTCTAATTCACCTAGCAGCTCAGAGCAATTTAGTTTTTCTAATAGAGCAGGGGATATTAACCCAGAAGATATAGAAAGTTACAATGTATTAAAAGGAGCTGCCGCAACAGCACTTTATGGTGTAAGGGCTGCAAACGGAGCAATTGTAATTACTACAAAAAAAGGAAAAAAAGGAAAAGCAAAAATTAACTTTACAGCTTCTACAACCTTTAGAAATTTAGAAAAAACTCCAAATTTGCAAGAAACCTATAGAGAAGGATTTAGCGGAGCGCCTAGAACTTTATATGATCCAGATTCAGATACTGGTTTTAATAGAGTTCAAAACGCAACTTCGTTTTATTCTTGGGGACCTAAGTATACAGAAGACTCATATACACTAGAGTCAGGTGAAATAGTAGATTTATCTAACGATCAGTTTTACAGTCCGTATGATTTATTTAAAACAGGGGTAAATACTCAGGTTAATTTAAACATTAGTGGAGCAACAGATAAAATGGATTATTTCTTTTCTGTAGGTAACAACAGTGAAGAAGGTATATTACCAGGAACCTATTATGATAAAACAAATTTTAGACTTAAAAGCGGGTATCAAGTTACAGACAATTTTAGTATAAATACATCTATATCTTACTCTAAATCTGGCGGTAACAGAGGAAACTCAGGAGATAAGTCTGTTATGAGTTCTTTATCCTATTACTCTGGTACATTTCCTATAAATGATTACCAAAATCCAGATGGTACGCAACGTAACTATACATTTGGAATCATAGATAATCCAAGGTATTTTATAGAAAAAAGTAGCTTATATGATGATGTAAATCGTTGGGTTGGTAATGCAATATTTAAGTATTCACCTAAAGATTGGTTAAATATTACGTATTCTGCGCAGGTAGATAATTATTCAGATCAGAGAAACCGTTTTGTTCCAGCAGATTTAGATGTTGGTACACAAGTAGGTGGTTTTATTGTAAATCAGAATATAAATTTTACAGCACTAGAATCTAACTTTTTAGTTGCAATGAACAAAGATTGGTCTGATGATTTTAGAACAGATCTTACTTTAGGTCATCAAGTATCAGATACTAAAAGAGATTATGCAGATGTAAGAGGAGAAACATTAAATGTACCAGGCATAAATGAACTTGGTAATACTATAAATACTTTTGCTAATGAGAGTGTTACTCAGTTACGTAATGTTGGTGTATTTGGAGAACTTAAACTGAGTTATTTAGATAAGTTATTTTTAACAGTTACAGGTCGTAATGATTGGGTTTCTACCTTGCCAAAAGATAATAGATCTTTCTTTTATCCTTCAGTAAGTTTAGCTTATGATATTTCTGATGTTTTTGGAGATAATGATGTGTTTACTTTTGGTAAACTTAGAGCATCATGGGCTGAAGTAGGTAAAGGGCCATTATTTGGTCAAGTGGGTCATTATTTTGTGGTAGACGGAGACTTCCCTTTTGGAGGAGCGGGTGGTTACAGATCTAGTACAGCTTTAGGAGATTTAGATATTGTCCCAGAAAGAAATCAATCTACAGAAATAGGAGCAGATTTAAGGTTTTTGAAAAACCGTATACGCTTAGACTATGCATATTATAAAACCAGAGTTAAGGATCAAATTTTTGGCGTAGGAACAGCGTATTCTTCAGGTATATCTAGAATTGTTAGAAACGCAGGTGATTTTGAAGTGTTTGGACACGAATTTTTATTAAGTGCAGATATTATAAAATCTAAAGATTTTAACTGGGAAGTAGTTTTAAATTGGTCTACTAGTGAAGGAAAAGTATTAGATATACCAGATGATATAGAAAGCATAATTTTTGCAGATTCTGGTTTTGCAGGTGTAACATCAGAAATTAGAGAAGGTGATAAAATGGGTTCTTTATACGGATGGAAATGGCGTTATGAAAACGGTGAGCGTTATATTGATGCTAATGGTAAACCAGAAATAGACTTCACAGAACGCCAAAAAGTAGGTAATGCTTTTCCAGACTATATTACATCTTTAGCTAATAGTTTTAAATGGAAAAATTTAGGGTTTAACTTTTTGTTAGAATATAAAAAAGGAGGAGATATTTATGACGCAGGAAGAAGAAACTCTATTAGAAATGGTATACTTGAAGTTACAGAATTTAGAGACGAAACCACTGTTCTAAGTGGAGTTATGGATGATGGAAATGGTGGCTTTATACCAAACACAACAGAGGTTTTAATAGATCAAAACTACTATCGTAGTTCTACAGATTACAACAGAGCTTCAGAAATTTTAGTACAAGATGCATCTTGGGTAAAGCTCAGAAATATTGGGGTAACATATGATTTGCCATTAAAATTTATAGAAAAAATACATTTAGATAGATTTTCTGTGACTGCTAGTGCCCAAAATATTTTAGTATGGACACCTTATGATGGGTATGACCCAGAAGGAAACCAATACAGTGCAGGTAGTAATGTATATGGTTTCACAGGTCTAAATATTCCTTTGTCTCAAAGTTATAGTTTTGGTATTAATGTAGGATTTTAAAAATAGATATGATGAGAAAATATATATATAAAATAATAATATTATCGCTATTTATAACTGTATTTACAGCTTGTAGTGATGATTATTTTGATGTGAATACGCCTTCTAATACAGCTAAATTAGATCAGTTGCGTATGCAAGACTTGTTAGCGCCAGTTATACATAGTACAATGGAAGGGCAACGCTCTGCCGAATTATCTTTTGGAAATTATGTGCAAAACTTTGTTTTTCAGGGTGGAGGTGCAGCAGGACAAACAACAGCTAGTGGTTTATGGACACAAGTATACTTGTATATTTTGCCAAACATAGACGCTATTAATGAAAAAGCACTAGAAAATGGTGCAGTACATTATAAAGCTGTTGCAGATATATTAACTGCTATAAATTTAGGTATTGCTACAGATACTTGGGATAATATTCCGTATTCTGATGCTACAGATGGTCCTGATAATAATTTTCCTGCTTTTGATACACAAGAGCAAATTTATGCAAGTATATTTTCATTATTAGATAACGCAATTAATGCTTTAGAAGGTCCAGATGATTCTGGTTTTACATTAGGTAGTGAAGATTTAATATATGGAGGTGATACCGATAAGTGGTTAAGAGCGGCATATACAATTAAGGCTCGTTATCAATTACATTTGGTACAAAAAGGAGAAACAACAGCTGCAGATGTTTTAACAACCATTGCTAATGGCTTTACTTCTTCAGAAGATGATTTTTTAATGTATTATGATGATAAAAATATAAACCCATGGTATTCTGCAGAGGTTTTAGCTAAAAATACAGGAAATGCTCATAATGATATTGCCAGTCAGTTGGTTAGTTCTATGAATGGAGATTACTTTCCTTTTGAGAGTGGTACAGTTAGTATTGACCCAAGATTGCCAATTTTTGCAGATAATGGAGGAGAAGCAGAATGGAAAGGTTATGTTAGTGGTAGTGTTGGCTTAGCTCCAGATGGTACAGATGCAAATACAGGTTTTGCTGTAGATGGCTTTTACACTAGTATAGATGCTCCTTTAATGCTTATAAGCTACGCAGAGGCTATGTTTATAAAAGCTGAAGCTGCTTTTTTAGCTAATGGAGGTAATGCTACAAGTATTGGTACAACAACAGATGCCTATAACGCATATTTAGATGGTATAACTGCTAGTATGCAAATGTATGGTGTAGATGGTACAGATTATTTGGCAGATACAGCTATTAATGTTGGCGAAAGCAATTTAATGTTACAACATATAATGAAAGAGAAGTATATACATAATTTTTTAAACCCAGAAACTTTTGTAGATTTTAGACGCTATAATTTTTCTGATGAGGTTTTTAAAGGGTTAACTATTAGAGAAGAAGAAGCTAGTGATGATAACGAATATTTTGGCCAATGGTTTAGAAGGGCAGAATACCCATCTTCTGAAGTTAATAGAAATGAAGAAAACGTATTGTTAAACCAACAAACACCGGTTACTCCTGTTTGGTGGGATAACTAAATAACTAAACTTAATTAGTAAAAAGGGTATTAATAAGTGTAACAATCTTATTAATATCCTTTTTTTTATGATGTGCACTTAGTACAATTCGGCTCATTGTTGGCGAGTCTTTTTCTGGGTAATTAAAGCTTGTAACTATAATATTATGTTTTTTTAAATAGGCTGTTATTTTTTGATCAGTATACGTAAAAGCTGCATGGTTTGGCATATAACTAAACAAGTTTTTGTTATTTAAACCGTTTAAAAAAAGCTGTATATTATTCTGTAATTTTTGTTGTCTTTTTTTATAAATAGTTTGTGCGGATAATAGCGTGGCAATATTTGCAGGTGTAGCAGGACTAGCACCTCCAAAAAAAGCAGTGGTTTTTAGTTCTTTTATTCTTTTTGCTGTGCTAAAAATAGCTCCTGCTTGCACAGCAAAACCTTTACCAAGTGAACTACATACTATAAGTTCTTTTACACCTAAATTATTTAGTTGTGCATAACAACCTTTGCCATTATTTAAAGGTAGACCAAGTGTGTGTGAGTCATCTGCAACAACAATTATATTTTGCAATGGTAATTGCTGCAACCCTTTAAAATATGGGTAGTTTAAGCCATAAAAATCCAAACTATCTAAAAAAACTACGGGAGTAGTATTAGATTTTTTAATATGATTTTCTACTGCAGTAACTAAATCACTATAACTTGCATAATTGCTAGAGTTGTTTTGATGTAGAGCGGTGTGAGAATTTGGCGCATAAAATAAACTATGTCCTTTTGCTTTAAAGTAATTGCAAACTAACTGCCCTGCTAAATAGCCAGAAGAAACAGTTACACAAGCTTCACTTTGTACAAGTTTAGCAAGGTAATTTTCTGTTTTTTTATAGATATCAATTTTAATATTAGATTTTCTAGACGCTCCATAATTGGTACCATACTTTTTAATGTTTTTTAAGTATGTTTTTAAAAATTTTTTATGCTTTTGAAGCCCTAAATAAGCAGTTCCGCCAAAATATAATTTTTTAGAACCATCTACATTAATTTTTCTACCAGGAAATGTAGTAACGTATGTCATTATAATAATGTAATACCAGAACCTCCTGTATTAGGAAAAATTAAGTTTCCGTTTGGTTCTATTTTTATCCCTTTTGCAATGTCTTTACTCAAAAGCATAGCACCATCCATATCTACATAATCTAATTGTGGTGTTAGTTGTGCTATTGCAGAAATACCAACAGATGACTCTGTCATACAACCAACCATAACTTTTAACCCAAGTTCTTTTCCTTTTTTTATCATTCTAAGTGCAGGGGTTAATCCGCCACATTTGGTTAGTTTTATGTTTATACCATTAAAATGGTAACCACATTGCTCTACGTCAGATTCTACAATACAGCTTTCATCAGCAATAACTGGCAATACACTAGCGTGCATTACTTGTTCCATACCCGTCCAATCATCAGCTTTTAAGGGTTGCTCCAAAAACTCTACACCTAATTTTTTAAGTTCTGGTGCGTAACTTATGGTTTCTTCTGCAGTCCATGCGCAATTAGCATCTATCCTAAAAATGGCATCAGAGTATTTTCTTAGCTCTTTTACAATGGCAACATCTTGGTCTGTGCCTAGTTTTATTTTGTAAATAGGCCAAGGCTGTTCTTTCATTTTTGCAACCATATTATCTATACTATCTATACCAATAGTAAAATTTGTAATAGGGTAGGAGCTATTATCTGTATTCCATATTTTATACAAAGGCTTGTTTAAAATTTTACCATACAAATCGTGTGCAGCTAAATCTAAAGCGCAAATAGCAAAGTTGCTTAAGTGTTTTTTGTTTAAAAATTGATTAAAATCTTCAGGCGTGGTAAAAGTATAGTTCTCTATTTCTGTTCGTATGCTTTCAATTTCTTGTTGCATACTCTCAAAAGTAATTTTGTAGTACGGGTTTGCTGTAGCTTCACCATAACCAACTTTATCATTTAAACCAAGACTTACCACCATACTGTCTTGAAAATTATGAGACTCTCTAGAAATACTAAATGTATGTTTTAGGGGAAGAACATACTTTGTTAAGGTTAAATTCATATCAATATTTAAATTTATACTAATATAACAAGGTCAACCTTGTAAACAAAACAAGATTGACCTTAATAAAACGCTTTTAACATTTAATTTTTTTATCTCTTTTTTACGCTGCCAGATGAAGATTTATTCTTTTTAACTGTAGCAGTACCACTGTACTTAATATCTGCACCACTACTTGCATCTGCTATTAAAGAGTCAGACACATCTACACTAATATCTGCGCCGCTACTAGCATCTGCATCACAGGTTTTTGTTTTTAGTTCATAAGCATCAATATCAGACCCGCTACTAGCATTTACAGTTAGGTTGTTTGTTTTGCCACTTAACTTAATATCAGCTCCACTGCTACAATCAGCATTTACAGAGTTTGCAACTAAAGCTATTTGTATATCTGCACCGCTACTGGCATTTAAATCTATTTCATTAGTCTCTATCTGAGATTCTGAAATTAATTCTGCACCACTAGAGCTGTATAGTGCAGTAACTACAGGTAATGTAACGTGTACGTTTTTTGTAGCTCTGCCAATATTTTCTATAGCGTGTATTTTAAGTTTACCGTCTTTAATATCTGTACCAATAAGGTCTATAACATTTTCATCTGCCTCTACACGTATACTAAATTCTTTAGCTTGTGTAACATATACATTAATACCTTCTGATGCAGAAATACGCTCAAAACTTGTTGCTACATCTCTGCTTTGCTCTGTTAATACTCCGTTTCCTTTTTTGCCGCTTCCTATGTTAAACGAACAAGAAGTAAATAGTAAACTTAATACTACTGCAATTGTAATTTTAGATAGTGTTGCCATAATTGTTGTTTTTTGTTGATTGTGATGTAAAAGTCTATAAATGTTTGTGGTAAAACTAAATTTAAAGACTGAATTGTTGTTTTTTAGAACTGAATTGTAAGTTTTAATTGTTTGAAGATTCTATACGTGCACCGTTTTCATCTATTTTAATATTTAAAGAGTTTTCGTTTGCATTAATTTTAATGTTTACACCTTCTTCATCTAATATTAACTCTGAATTTTTATTGCTGTTTTCGTCATCATCATCATTATTATCTTCATCAATTTCGTCATTAATACAGTCTAGGCACTCTAAAACACCTTGCTTGTTCATACGCCAAGTATAATTTTTAACATCAGACCTGTATATTTCTTCTTTGTATGATGTATGCCATCCTATTCTGTTTGTATCTGTATTAAAATCAAACTTAACAATAACATTTTTAGGAATGTAAAGGGTAATGTTTACCTCCTGATCTCTAAATTTACCATTAGGATCTAGTGATAAAAAGTTATCTAGAATTACTCTATTTTCTAAAACTTGATAATTATACTCTATAGTTTTTGCTCTTTCTCTTGCTTCATCAAAAGAACTACCCTGAGATACTTTTTGTATTTTAATTTTTGCAATGTCAGTATCAGACCTTACAATGTCAAACCTAAAATCATTATCTAATAAAAGCTTTTTACCATTTTCATCTGTAGTAAATGTCATTCCGTTAATTCTAAAATTCTCTGGTCTGTCATAATTTTTACTACTTCTGGTACCAATGTAAATAGTGTCTAGAGGCTTTGTAAAATTTAATTGCTCTGTTTTATTAATACTACCTTTATACATATTTGCGGTAGCTTGTTTTATGGTAATAATTGTTAAGCCAATAATAGCGGCAAGCCAAACACCAAGTAACGTTAATTTGGCAATTGTACCAATAGATTTAAGGTTAGATACTACAATTTTTAATCCTAAATAAAGTAAAAAGAAAAATGGAATTGCTATAGCAAAAAATACAAGCATAGAAATTAACCAAATTGGCGAATTAGAGGTGTTTATTAGGTTATAAAGAGGTGTGTTGTTAACTACAAAAGCATCTGAAAAACCTGCTATAAAAAGCCCAATAAATGTACCTATAACTACAGATCCGCCAACTAAAATTAAAAACAACCCTATGACTTTACCTATGCTTTTAAAAATAAAGCTAAAAAACGTGCCAATGGCATCAAAAAAAGTTTGTATGCCAGACTTAATTTTGTGATTGGCCTTGTTGTAATCTGCATTTTTTACTTTATTAGTTACGGTATCAAAACTTTCTTTAACGGTACGTTCTATATTACTAATATTTATAGACTCGCCACGCATATCTAATTTTTGCGAGGTTGTTTTAGCTTCTGGAATTAAAAATAATAGTAATATATATATTACAATAAAACCACTAAAAGTAGCTAAAGTAAGCACTACCCAAAGTAGACGAACCCACCAAGGGTTAATACCTAAATAATGTGCCATACCGGCAGATATACCACCAATATACTTATTGTCTGTATCTCTGTAAAGCTTTTTGGTTCTAGATTTTGATGTAGGCTCTTCGTCTTCAAAAATTTCTTCATCTACACGGTAATCTTCAGGTTGCCCCATAACAGCAATAACATCTTCTACATCTGTTTTAGTAATTACTTGCTGTTCGTTTTTAATTTTTTCCTGAAAAAGTTCTGCTATTCTTGCTTCTATGTCAGAAATAATTTCATCACTACCAGGGCCATTGTTTAAAGATTGTTTTATAGCTTTTAAATAGGTGTCTAGTTTACGATAAGCATCTTCGTCTATATGAAAGAATAAGTTAGCCAAGTTTATATTTATAGTCTTATTCATTGTTCGTTTTTTTTGAGTTGGTAACTAGGTTTACGGCATTTCTGAGCTCGTCCCAGGTGGTGTTTAATTCGGTTAAAAATTCTTCTCCTGTTTTTGTAAGGGCGTAGTATTTTCTTGGTGGTCCAGAGGTAGACTCTTCCCAACGATACGTAAGTAAACCAGCGTTTTTTAGTCTTGTTAATAATGGGTAAATAGTGCCTTCTACAACTAGCATTTTGGCATCTTTTAACGTAGAAAGAATTTCAGAGGTATATTTGTCTTCTCCCTTTAATATAGAAAGAATGCAATACTCTAAAACACCTTTGCGCATTTGTGCCTTTGTGTTTTCTATCTTCATAGTTTAGATATTCTTTTAAAACCCGTATAAGAAGCGGGTTGTTTTTGATTTGATGAACAAACTCCGTTGAATTATTTTTTACAGAATTGATTAGGTTCTATAACTCTAACTTGTTAGTTTCTTATGCAAATATATATCTTTAAAAAGGTATTATGCAAAACATAGTACTAAAAATTAACTTTAATTTAACATTTACAAATTCAACTATTTTCAATACTTTTATAAAAATTATAAAAATAGAATGGCAAAAAGCACATTAAAATACAACGTATTTAATTTTTTTAAGTTACCATCTGCTTGGTGGTGCGGAGTACGTTTAAAGCATATTGATGAAAAAAAAGCAGTAGTTACTGTAAAGCATAGATGGTTTAACCAAAACCCATTTAACTCTATGTTTTGGGCAGTACAAGGTATGGCGGCAGAGTATGCAACAGGAATAATGGTTATAGACCAAATTGAAAAAAGTGGTAGAAAAATATCTATGCTTGTAGCAAGCAATAATGCAACTTTTACAAAAAAAGCTACAGGTAGAATTACTTTTACTTGTGAAGATGGCCACTTAATTGAAGATGCAATTAAAAAAACTATTGCAACAGGAGAAGGGCAAATATTTACAATGAAATCTGTTGGTGTTAATACAGATGGAGTGGTGGTTTCTACTTTTAATTTTGACTGGACAGTGCGTTTAAAGAAATAATTTTTTTAAAAATATGTAACATTCTCTTTTTTGTTGCTACCTATTAGTGTCAATCAAAATCAAAATATAAAAATGAATGCACACGAAATAGATTACCATGTTTATGGAGAAGAAATGCAGTATGTAGAAATAGAATTAGACCCGCAAGAAGCTGTTGTAGCAGAAGCTGGTAGTTTTATGATGATGGATACTGATATAAAAATGGATACCATTTTTGGAGATGGCTCTAACCAAGATACTAGTGTTTTGGGTAAAATTTTTTCAGCAGGAAAGCGAATGTTAACTGGTGAAAGTTTATTTATGACAGCCTTTTTAAATATTGGAGCAAATAAAAGAAAAGTGAGTTTTGCTTCTCCTTATCCCGGAAAAATATTACCAATAGATTTATCTGAAAAAAATGGAAAATTTATTTGTCAAAAAGATGCTTTCTTGTGCGCAGCTAAGGGAGTGTCTGTTGGTATAGAATTTTCTAGAAAACTTGGTCGTGGTCTTTTTGGCGGCGAAGGTTTTATAATGCAAAAGTTAGAAGGAGACGGAATGGCATTTGTACACGCAGGCGGCACTATGGCTAAAAAAGTATTGGCTGCAGGTGAAGTTTTAAAGGTAGATACTGGTTGTATTGTAGGCTTTTCACAAACCATTAATTATGATGTTGAGTTTGTAGGCGGAATTAAGAATACTGTTTTTGGCGGCGAAGGGTTATTTTTTGCAACACTACGTGGGCCAGGTACTGTTTATATACAATCTTTACCATTTAGCAGACTAGCTGGCCGTGTATTAGCTTCGGTTCCTAAAGGCGGAAAAGATAGGGGAGAAGGTAGTTTGTTAGGAGGTTTAGGAGATCTTTTAGATGGTGATAATAGGTTTTAGAACTGGTAATAATCTAAAATAATTACTGATTTATAAATTATAAGAGTTCTAACCAAATAAAGGACACAATTGTAAAAAGAAAAGAACCAATTATTAGTTTTTTGTTTACGCTAGGTGTGTTAATTGCAGATAAAAAGAAACCTAAAATACAACCCGTAATAACAACTGCTGCACCTAGCCATATGTATAATAGCTCGGGCATACTATGAGGGTGAGATGGTCCGTTTTTATAAATTAAAAAAAATAGTATCACAGAAGCTAATAAGCAACCTGCAATAGTATAAAGGATAAACCCTTTAAGTGTAGATTTACAGATAAATAAAAAAATACTGTTGTCTGCTTTTAGTTTGCTTGTGTTGTTTGTTTTATCAAGTAAAATATTGTAAGTAGGTAGGCAATACTTATTGTTACTATAATAATCATTATTTAGTTTTTTGCTTGTGAATACGTAATTAATACGTATCTCTTATTAACTCTAAAACAGTTTGCATTTCTTTTTTTACATCAGAAGTTTTTGTCTTAAAATGATTGTTCATAAAGCTAAAAATTAATGTTTTACCAGATTTGGTAATTAGGTAGCCACTTAAACTATAGTTGTTACCTAAACTACCAGATTTTGCATAAATGTATGGTGTTGGGTTGCCTTTATACCAGTTTTTTAGGGTTCCAGATTCGCCACCAACAGGAAATAAAGATAACAATCTATTTCTAGGAACCTCATGATACATTTTATTTAATACGTGCACAAAAGATGTTGGTGTAAATAAATTGTATCTAGAGAGTCCAGAGCCATCTACCCAACGTGGTTGCTGTTGCAAATCTGCTAAATCTGTTGTTAAAATATGTTTTATTGCCTTGTTTACATTTAAGGTGTCAGACAAAGTACTAGATGCCATAACTAATAATTGTTCAGCTAAAAAATTATCGCTTACATACATCATACGCTGTGCAATACTATCTGTAGCTATACCGTAAAGTGTAGTTTTATCTGCAGTTATTGGGATATTGCTAATGTTTATTTTTTTAGTAGTTACTTTTTCTAATAACGCTTTTGTAAGTGTATTACCAGTTTTAAACGGAATTTCTAAAGTATCATTTAAATTGGGGTTTACATAAAATGTATTTTTTACTAAATCTCTTTTAAAATTAAAAGGTGTAACCTGTATACTATCATTAAAATACTTAGGGTATGTAGTTAAATAACCTTTTTTATATATACTTAGTACATTACCGTATAAAGGAAAAGCACTACGTTCTGGAGAAAAATAGGTGTCAAAATCTTCCCAAGCCCATCCGCCACCAAACTTGTCTGATGTAAAATTGTTTAGGTGTAAAGCAATGTTTTTCTGTTTTTTTAAAAAACGTATAGCTGTGCTATCCTTAAAATAAGGATGTAATGTTATAGGGTTTCCGGTACCTTGTATGTATGTGATATTGTCTTTTATACTATATTTTAATAAAGGGCTATACTCTGGCAGTAATTTTAAGGCAGTATAAAGCGTAAATATTTTTGTATTACTGGCAGGTGTAAAATATTTGGTGCTATTTTTTTCAAAAATAGTTTTGTTGCTCACCGGGTCATAAACTTTTATACCTATAAAGTGATTTTTTAAAAGACTGTTACTAATTATAGTATTAGTGTTTTTTGAAATTTTTTGTTTACTACTAGCACAACCAACCAAAAACATCAAAATTATACAATAAAGAAAACTTCTGTAGTTCTTGTAAAATATGGTATTGTAGGTCATTACGTATTATTTTTTTGGATAACTATGATATTTAACACTTTATTTAGATACTTTTTTCAAGTTTTATCGTTAAATTTATGGAATAATAATTTAATAATTATAAATATGGCAAGAGCAATGTTTGATTACACTAAAACTGTTTTGCAAAAAGTAAGTTTTGATTCTAAGTTGTTTTGCAAAGAGCTAGAAAAAGCAATTTCAAGATTACTGCCTTATGAGGTAGATGAGCTTAAAGTCTGGTTAAATTCTTTTACTACTGATAAACCAGAACTAAGGCAGTGTATGATTTACATCAAAAAATAGTAAATACTTAAAAAGCCACCATTAAGGTGGCTTTTTTTATTTGTTAACCTATGGTTTTATTTGTTATTAACTGGACTAATAATTTTTACATCCTGAAAAGCAATTGCACCACGTACCACACTTGTAATAACATCATGAAGTGCATTGGTAATTTGTATTTTAAGTTCTTTTTTATGGTAAATTAAACTTACTTCTCTTGCAGGAGACGGAGCTTCAAAATGCTTTAAATTTTCTTTCTTTTTGCTATCTAATTCAAGAGTGTTTAAAAAAGGTAATAAAGTCATTCCTAAACCTTCATTAGATAAGTTTATTAAGGTTTCAAAACTTCCACTTTGTAATCTAAAATGATCTACAACATTATTTTTAGGCGACTTACAAAGGTTTATAACACCGTCTCTAAAGCAATGTCCATCTTGCAATAATAAAACATCATCAATATCTAAATCTTGTGGTGTTAGCTTTTCTATATTAGCTAGCCTGTGTTGTTTAGGTATGTACCCAACAAATGGCTCATAGTACAGCGGTTTTTCTTTTATAAACTCTATTTCTAAAGGAGTAGCAGCTATTGCAGCATCTATTTGCCCGTCTTGTAAATTTCTAATAAGAGTGTCTGTATTTTGTTCTTTAATTACTAAGTTTACCTTAGGAAACTTAGAAATAAATGCCTTTAAAAACATTGGTAGTAGTGTAGGCATAATGGTAGGTATAATACCTAAAACATATTCACCACCTATAAATCCTTTTTCTTGGTCTACAATATCTTTAATACGGTCTGCTTCGTTTACAATATTTTTTGCTTGTTCTACTATTTTTTTTCCAACTTCTGTAATAGAAATTGGTTTTTTACTTCTGTCAAAAATCTGAATGTCTAGCTCATCTTCTAACTTTTGTACCTGCATACTTAAAGTAGGTTGTGTAACAAAGCTTTTTTCTGCGGCAAGCGTAAAGTTTTGGTATTTGGCAACTGCCAATACATACTGTAGTTGAGTTATTGTCATTCTTAATAGGTTAAAGCTATAAAATTATAAAAACAAATGATTTTAATCATCACCAAAAGTACTAAATACTTACTAACTTTGTTGTATCACAAAAAGGATAAATATTATGGAATTAAACAGTATAGGATTAGAAGTAGAAAAAGCTAAAGAGCTAAACAGTAAATTAAATGTTTTATTATCTAGTTTTCAGGTTTATTACCAAAATTTAAGAGGTGTTCACTGGAATATTAGAGGTAGACGTTTTTTTGATTTACATATGAAATTTGAGGAGTTATATACAGATGCAAATGAAAAAGTAGATATGATTGCAGAGCGTATTTTAACCCTAGGAGGTAAGCCCTTGCATACATTTGAAGATTATATGTCTATATCTAAATTGCCTGTTGGTAAAAATATATCTGTAGATGTAGAAGCTATAAAATTAATTGTAAACTCTTTAAAAGAGTTATTAGTTATTGAGCGCGATTTATTAGAGCTTTCTGATGATGCTAATGATGAAGGAACAAACTCTTTAATGAGCGATTTTATTGCTGAACAAGAAAAAACAATTTGGATGATGAATGCTTGGTTAGAAGAATAGATGGTTGTTACCAAATTGTACGTAAAAAAGGAGATAAATAATTTTATCTCCTTTTTTTTATTCTTTTTTTTATAAATACTAAAACCTAAGTGCAAACTCTAAATCTGTATCTACTACATTAAATTTGGCTTCAGAAAATGTTGGTGGACCGTATGGAGTTGGTGATCCAGAAATGCAATAGCTTTCTTTAGGCATACCATTGGCCTCTCTGTCCATTTTTTTGTTATTGTTTTCATCATGCATTGCTAAAATAGCATACTCACCAGGTTTAACATCTTTAAAAACTATTGTTACCTTGCCATCTTTTATAGTGGTAATTTTATCTTGCAGTCCTCGTCCTCTCATAAAAGTTTCTGAAGAGTGTAAACCAGCCATAACTGTGCCGTCATCATTTAAAACGTTGTCTATTGTAACGGTAATTGTAAATGTTTCTGTTTTGGCTTGAGCTGTTGCTATAATGCTTGTAAAAAATAATGCTAAAAGTAATCCTAAAGTTCTCATAATGTTTGTGTTTTTATTGTTGATTATGACACAAAGATGCAGCACTACTTCAGTTTTTTAAAATGTAATAAACCCAATTGTAATTTTTTTATACTGAATTGTAGATTGTTTGTTTTAATTGACCAAATATGAAGAATAGAATGTAGAATATAGAGAATAGAATTTAGAGGATAGAATATAGAGAATAACTTATAAGTAGAAAGTCTAAAAAGTTTTGTGTAATGCTATGAAATAAAAAAAAAAACAGGTGTTGTGGGGGGAAATGAAAACCTATTTTTAATCTAAAAAAGAACGGTTGTAGCTAAACGGATTGCTTTTGTTTGGATCTACGGTTACTTCTACAGCTCTGTGTCCGCCATCTATTTGTACGCGTGTAATATTTTTTTCTGGCCAAGGTTTGTTGGTAAACCAAACGTGTCCGTCTCCTTGCAAATAAAGTATAGGTTTGTTAAACTCAGCTGCACTGCTTCTAAATACATTAGTAAAAGTATTAAACTTTGTTGCGTCTCCTTCAGTAATATTTGCGTGTCCAAAAACAACAACAGCATTTACATTGTCTTTTTCTGCTTGCAGGTGTTGTTGCACCCAATTGGCATCATCTGTTAACCTTGTTTCCCATTCGGTTTGGTTGTGCACATTACTACCTACTATATTAATACCTAAAAAAAGAACTTTATTCTGTATCCAACTAAAATTTTCTGGGCGTTTTTGTTGGTAGGTAATAGTAGGGCTAAAGCTCCAGTTTGTATTAAATTTTAAAAAGTGTTTGTTCCAATAGGCTAAACCTTGTTCTGGGTATGTACAGTCGTTATATTCATTATCACCTAAAACAATAAAAGTAGGGGCAGTAAATTGCTTTAAAAGGTTGCTTACATCTACATACACATCTTCTGTACAAGCCTCTGCGCCTGGCTTTATATCTCCAACGTGAATTACAAAACTAGATTTAGCTTTTGCATTATGTGCTGCAATTACTTTGGGTAAAGAATCTCTTTGAAAATCATTATAAGGTACATCACCAATAGCAGTAAAAATAACTGGTTCTATAGTTTTTGGGTCTTCATTTGGTTCGCTACTATCATTGTTAGAGTCACTAGCGCAAGACATAGTTTGTGTTGCTAAAAATACAAATACTACGAGTTTAAATAATAAAGGTTGGCGGTTAATGATTATCATACTTAAAAATACAAAATAAAATGGTAGTTGCTTGACTTACAGTAAGAACCCGTGTTATTTTTTCATATGTTTAGCAATTTCCTTGGCACTTGGATCTCTTTTTTCTAACTCTTCAATTATTTTTGGTTTGTCTTCTTCTCGTGTTTGTGATAGTTTGTACGTTGCTTGTATGTCTGTAATTTCAATCTCAAAAGCAACAATACCATTTACTTGTGCTAATGTACCTTTAGATAGGTTGTTTAAATGTAACGGGCATTCTGATGCTTGCTCGTACTTATCAACCAAATTATGCAATCCTTCCATAGCTGTATCTTTGTCTACAATGGTAATTTTGCCATAAATGTGTACAGCAATGTAGTTCCAGGTAGGTACTTCCTCGTCTTTGTACCATGATGATGATACATAACTATGTGGTCCATTAAAAATACATAGTACTTCTGGTGTTTCTTTAAAATTATGCCATTGCGGATTAGCTTTAGCAATATGCCCTACAAGTATATCCTTACCGTTTTTTGTATGTAACTCTAAAGGTATATGTGTAGCCCAAGGCTTACCATTAGTTTGGTTTACTAAAATGCCAAAACTATTATTTTTAATAAAGTTTTTTACTTCTTCTGTATTATTGTTTTGGTAGCTTGGTGGTATGTACATTTATTCTTTTATTACTGTTGCTAATACGGGTAAATGGTCTGATATGTGTTTGTTGTTATCTAGCCTGTCATCTATAACTTTTACAGATAAAATATTTAGGTTTTTAGCAAAAACATAGTCTATTCTGCGGTCTAAAATACGGTTTGTAAACCCATTAAAAGTACCTTTTGGTCCGTAAGGAGTAGTTTGGCTATTTGTATAACTGTCTGGTATGTAGTTTGTAATTGTAGTAATAGCCTCTGTGGTAGGTGTTACATTAAAATCGCCCATTAAAATAACTGGGTAGTTTTTGGTGTTTAGGTTCTTTATTTTTTCTACAATTAATTTGGCAGAATTTTTACGAGCTTCTACACCAATATGGTCAAAGTGAGCATTAAAAACCCAGTAATACTGTTTTGTTTTTTTATGTTGAAATAGCCCGTAAGTACAAATACGTTCCATTGCAGCATCCCAACCAACAGAAATTTTGTTAGGTGTTGTAGATAGCCAAAATGTATTAGATTTTATAACCTTAAAATTATTTTTATTGTAGTAAATGGCACTGTATTCTCCTTTTTGTTTACCATCATCTCTACCAACGCCTATGTAATTATAGTTAGGTAAATTAGAGTCTAAATAACTAACCTGGTTATGTAAACCTTCTTGTATGCCTAAAAAAGACGGACTATAATGTTGTATTAGAGCTGCCATTTTAGCTTTACGAAAATTCCAGTTGTTTATGGTATCACTAGTATTGTCATACTTAATATTGTATGTCATTGCTTTTACAGACTGGCACAGAGCTTTTGTAGTAGTAAAAGAAAATATAAGTACTAGTACAATAATAATTCTTTTATTCATCTTTGTAGGTTTTAGCAGAAGTTGATACTAATCTATTAATTTCTTTTAATTCTTCTTTAGTAAACTCACGGTATGTACCAACAGGCATATCTAAAGAAATGTTCATTATACGCACACGTTTTAGTTTTACAACATTGTATCCTAAATACTCTGTCATTCTCCTAATTTGTCTGTTTAAACCTTGAGTAAGTATAATTCTAAACTCGTATTTACTTAATTTTTCTACTTTACATTTTCTGGTAATAGTATCTAAAATAGGAATACCGTTACTCATTTGGTGTACAAAATCATCTGTAATAATATTGTCTACCTTAACAATGTATTCTTTCTCGTGATGATTTCTAGCGCGTAGAATTTTGTTTACTATGTCACCATCATTAGTTAAAAAAATTAAACCTTCACTAGGTTTATCTAATCTACCAATAGGAAAAATACGCTTAGGGTAATTTATATAGTCTATAATATTATCTTTTTCTACACGTGTATCTGTAGTACAAACAATGCCAACGGGTTTGTTAAATGCTAGGTACACAAAATCTTCTTTAGACTCAGATATTAGCTCTCCATCTACACGTACTTCATCTGTAGGAACAATTTTGGTGCCCATTTCTGGTATTTTTCCGTTAATGGTTACACGCCCTTGGTCTATAAGCTTGTCTGCCGCCCGGCGAGAGCAATAACCAACTTCACTTAGGTATTTGTTAATTCTGGTAGCCTGTATTTCTTTCATTATAATAACTTCTATGGTAGCAAAGATAGTAGATTGTTTTACTTATTACCTCTAAAAGTTATGGGTTTTGTTGCTTAAAAGGGGGTACTGCGTTAGTTTTTTACAACTCATCTGCAAATATTTACAATTGGGTTTTAAATTATTTGTGTTAAGGAACTAATACCCCAACTTTGTAACAGATAAGAACAGTAATATTTACTAAATTAGAGCCAAATCAGATTTTAAAATGTTCAATATAAAAAAGATATTAAAAATAAGTATTTACATAACAGTTGTAATATCTGTTATAAATGTACTTGGTAGTATAGGTGATGGCTTTTCATTAATAAAAACATTGCGTGGTATAGCAATTACCTTTCTTTATTCTTTTGTTTTAAGCGTGGTAAATTCATACTACTTTCAATATATATCTAACATTTATAGCTGGGAAGAGCAACCTAAAAAGAGATTGTGGCTTGGTGCATTAGGGTCTGTAGTACTAACAGTTATTGCTTTTGCAATTGTAAAATTTATAATTGCTATTGTGCTTTTTGGTACTAGCGTAGAGTACTATGTAAACAACCAAACGTTGTCTCCTTACATGATAGCTATACTAATATCTATAGTGGTTTCATTAGCATTGCACGCTTATTACTTTTACAAGTACATACAAGACTCTAAAATAAAAGAACAAAAAATAATAGCAGGTACAGCATCTGCAAAGTTTGATGCTTTAAAAAATCAGTTAGATCCACATTTTTTATTTAATAGTTTAAATGTGTTAACTAGTTTAATAGAGGAAGATCCTTTTCAGGCTCAAAAGTTTACCACATCATTATCTAAAGTATACAGGTATGTATTAGAACAAAAAAATAAAGATTTGGTAACTGTAGATGAAGAGTTGCAATTTGCTAAAACGTACATACGCTTATTAAAAATGAGATTTGAAGATAGTATTGTTTTTGAAGTACCTGAAAAAAGTAGCAATCCAGATGCCAAAATAATACCGCTATCACTGCAATTATTGTTAGAAAATGCAGTAAAACACAATATAGTATCATCTAACAAGCCTTTACATTTAAAGGTAGAAGAGATAGACAATATGCTAATTGTAAGTAACAATTTGCAAGAGAAAAAAGTAGTTAAAAAAAGTAGTGGAGTAGGGCTTAAAAACATACACCAACGCTACCAAATGTTAACAGACAGAACAGTAATTATTAATAAAGGCGAAACAGAATTTAGTGTTCATTTGCCAATTTTAACCAAACAAGTATCAACTATGGAAACGCAAAAAGTACATTTAGACGAAAAACGCTATCAAAGAGCAAAAGAAAGAGTAGAAAAAATTAAAGGATTTACATATAACCTAGTAGCATATTGTTTTGTTATCCCTTTTTTAATATGGTTAAACTACCAAACAACAGATTTTCCTTGGTCGGTTTTTCCTGCCTTTGGATGGGGATTAGGGCTTACAGCACACGGTATGGAAGCCTTTGGCTACAACCCATTATTTGGTAAAAATTGGGAAAACCGTAAGATTAAAGAATATATGGAGGACGATAAATTTTAAAAAAGAAATAATTAACCAACTAAAAATACAACTATGGAGATTAATACTAACCAAGATAAATACACAAGAGCTAAAGAGCGTGTAAAAGATGAAAAAGAGTTTTATAACAAAGTAATTTCGTCTGTATTTACAATAGCTATAGTAGCATCAATTAATTATTACCTAAACGAGTTTAGCAACCCTTGGTTTTTGTGGGTAGTATTAGGCTTAAGCATTAGTCTTATTTTTAAAGCAATAAAAGTATTTAGCTTTTTTCCGTTTATGGGTAGAGACTGGGAACAAAAGAAAATTAACCAGTTAATGAAAGAGGAAGAAGAAACAAGTAAAAAATGGAGGTAATGGAAAACTATAATGAGCAATACAGAAACGAAAAGCTAGAGAGGGCTAAAGAAAAAATAAAAGAATTAAAAGGCTTTTACATACATTTTACGGTTTATGTTATTGTAAACCTATTTATTTTAGGATCTATTGTTGTTAACTCTGGATGGGATGCCTTTTTTAATATAGGAACATATTTTACTCCGTTCTTTTGGGGATTAGGTATAGTAGGACACTATTCTAAAGTAAGCGGCTCATTACCATTTTTTAGTAAAGATTGGGAAAACCGTCAGATTGAAAAGTATATGGAAAAAGAAAAAAGAGAGTCAGAAGACTTTTTAAAAAAGAAATAAGATGAAAAAATCACCATTAAGTAAGTTAGAAAGAGCAGAGAAAAAAGTAAAAGAAATTAAAGATTTTTACAACCATTTGGGATGGTTTTTAGTAGTAAATATTGTTGTGCTAATTGTTAGGTTTAGACTGTTTGATATTTTTCCTGTAGAATCTATTTCTGTAGGAAAAAACATCTCTACTTGGATAGATGTTAATATGACGGTAATGCCATTACTTTGGTTATTTGGATTAATCTGCCACGGACTATATGTTTTTAAAGATAAGTTCCGTTTTTTTAAAAATTGGGAACAACGACAAATTGAAAAGTATATGGAAGAAGATGAGCAAACAAAATACTTGTAGTAAGTAAATAAAATTAATTTTTAAAAAGTAGAATTGGCATCATTAATATAATTTTTTTCTATTTTGCTATCACCATAAAATAACCAAACCAATGAACGTAATAATTATTGAAGATGAAAAACCAGCAGCAAGAAGATTAAGTAGGTTGCTTGCAGAATTAAATGTAACAGTCTCTACAATGTTACACTCGGTTGAAGAATCTATAATTTGGTTTAATGAGAATGATCATCCAGATTTAATTTTTTTAGACATACAATTATCTGATGGTTTGTCTTTTGAAATTTTTGATCAGGTAAATGTAAAAAGTGCTATCATTTTTACTACTGCTTATGATGAATATGCACTACAAGCTTTTAAGTTAAATAGTATAGATTATTTACTAAAACCTATAGATGATGAAGAGCTAGAAGTTGCCGTAAATAAGTATAAAAATATGACTGCTTCTAAAACTAAAATAGCTGTAGATTTTGAAGACATAAAAAAGCTACTTGTAAACCCAATTGAACGTGAGTATAAAAAACGATTTACAGTTAAAGTTGGGCAGCACATAAAAATTATTAATGCAGACGAAATAGAATGTTTTTTTAGTGAAAACAAAGGAACCTATGCTGCTACAGCAGACGGTAGAAATTACTTGTTAGATGTTACCTTAGAAAATTTAGAGTCTGAGCTAGAACCTAAAAATTTCTTTAGAGTAAGTCGTAAATTTTACGTTAATGTAAACTATATAAAAGATATTGTATCTTACACAAATTCTAGGCTAAAAATTGTATTAAATAAGTATAACGACTCAGAAATTATAGTAAGCAGAGAAAAGGTAAAGGACTTTAAGTTATGGTTAGAATAAGGTAGTTTAAATTACTGGAATTAAATTACTTGTTGTATTTAAATAATTAAGTATAAGTTTTATCTATATTAGCTTTTTTGTATAATTATAGCTTATTCTTCAATTCGGTTTTCATCAAAAGAAGAAGGTAGCAATTTAGGAATTAATTTAATAAAAATAGGTAGTAATATAGCACCTCCTGGTAACATAAATATTGCTAAAGAAGGTATACTTTTAAAAATATCTAATAGTTGGTTTTGTACTTTTCTCTTTTCTTCTACACTTAAATTTGTAGTAGTAGATTTAGATATTAATGCAACCAACTCTTTACTTTCTGCTAATTCTTTTTGTAACCTTTTGCTGTTTCTTAATATTAATTTGTTAGCAAATTTTGATGTGTTTTCATAAAATTTTTCAGCTAAATTATGGTCTTTTAAATGCGGAATTTTCTTTGCATTTTCCTTAAAAAAAACAGCAACTTTTTCAATAGATTTTTTAACCTTATTTTCTTCTAAATTTAGATCTTTTGCAATACCAAAAACAAACTCAGATTCTTTGTAGTCTAATGTTAAATCTTCCCAAGCTGTCACGCAAATTATATCCATCAAATATTGGTATACTTCAGGCGAAAATTTATTAACCAAACGTTCTCTGTAATGCGCATCAAAATGATGATAATCGTCTGGTAAAAATGATAATGAAGCAATAAATAAATAGCTTAAACGCTCATCATATTTTTGCTGTTGCTTAGAGTTTAAAGTGTGGTGAACTAAATTTATTAGAATATACTCTAGCTCTTCTGCATACTTTTTTAGATTCTTTTCTTCTTTTAAAAAACGTTTAAAAAGTAATACATCAACAAAAAGCAAGGTGTTTGTAACAGAACTTCCAAAGGTTTTGTTTATTAAATTATCCTCTAAAAAAACTCTAGATTTTAGTATAGCCTCTAATTTATTACTTGCTTTTGAACCTGTAAAAACTTTATCAAAAAAGCTAGAATTTATGTCTAAAGCTTCATAAAAACGAATAGTTAAATCTATAAAATTGGCATAATTATAATCCTTTTTTTCTAATAAATATGTGAAATATAATGCGGAAATTAGGTTGGCTTTTGCATTTTCATCTTCTGTTGGTGTATGGGTAATTGGTATAAAATGTAGCCATTTTACGTGAATTCCATATATAAAACCTGTAGTACAAAGACTACGGTATAAGTCATTAAAATTAGAGTAGACAACAGTACTATTGGTTACTATTTGTCCAAACTTATCTATCCAACCAGAAGCAGACGGGTTCATAACTTATTTTTTTGCTAAACTATATATTGTTTAGTTGCAATTTAGGGTTTATTTCTGTTTAACAAAATTTTAACAATTAAAAACCAAACCCTACTTTTTAAAGCTCCGTAAGTAGGGGTGAATTATAATTAAAACATACTACAATGAGAAAAAACAGAAATTTATTAGTTATATGCTTACTAGCAATAGTAGGTGTAGTATTGGTAGCGGCAGATCATATAGATGCACCGTCTACTACAGGACAAACTGCAGATATTGCAGATTTTTATGCTTTTGAGCCTACAGAGGGATCTGACAATACCGTATTTGTAGTAGACTTACAAACCAATGTTTTACCAGATTTAGCTTACGGTACTTTTGATGAAGGTGTACTAACAGAAATTAATATAGATAAAGATGGTGATTTAGTTGAAGATTTAGTAATACAAGCTATACCAAGAGACGGTGTTATGTACTTTTTTGGACCTATAGCACCATCTGCTACTGGTTTAAGTGGTGAGGCTATGGTAGACGCTCCATTAGGTTCAGTTGCTATATCTGGTGCTACTGCTACGGTAGAAGAACTATCTAATGGGGTAAAACTATTTGCAGGCCCAAGGCAAGATGCTTTCTTTTTTGACTTTACACAGTTTAATGCAGTTATAGGCGGTATGGCTCCAGAAGGTTTTAAGGCTGTAGGTGAGGCTACAGATACTTTTAATGGTGCAAATACAATGTCTATTGCAATAGAAATTCCTAACACTATGTTGGGTACAACCACAGCTACTAATGCTTTAGGTTTAGAAGTGTACAAAACTTGGGTAACTACAAACAAAAAATAATAATACTAAAAACTTACAATTATGAAATTATATAATATAAAACACCTGGCCTTAGCTTTTGGAGCTGCATTAACTATAGCATCTTGTTCTGATGATGATAATGGAGATATGCAAATGGAACCAGAAATGACCGATTTTTCTGGAACATACACACAGGTAGACCATATGGGTAGACCTGGTATTAACACAGTTTTGTCTTATGATGTAGAAGGGCAAGCAAGTGTTAAAGATGCTCAAAATGTTACAGTACCTTCAGAAATGGGTGCAATGTTTCAGGCTGGTTTTGAAGCTAGGCTAGAGCAATACCATGATGTTTATGCAAATTTATTAGGAGCAGATCCTGCAGATGTAAACTACGAGAACAATATTTTAGGTTTAG
This sequence comes from Cellulophaga geojensis KL-A, assembly GCF_000568425.1. Taxonomy (NCBI): domain Bacteria; kingdom Pseudomonadati; phylum Bacteroidota; class Flavobacteriia; order Flavobacteriales; family Flavobacteriaceae; genus Cellulophaga; species Cellulophaga geojensis. Next base: position 77,090 of record NZ_ARZX01000004.1, on the reverse strand, counting down.
ACGCTGCAACATTAACGGGTTATTTAGCAGCAGATGTATTAGAAGTTGCTCCTAATTTACCAACTACATATTTTAATCCAGGTACAGATAATGATGGTGATGGTAGAGTTCTTGTGCCAGATGGGGATGAAGTTGCTTTAACCGGAAGATTAATAACAGATGACGTTATTGATGTTTCTTTAATACTACTTTTTGGAGGAGAAGAAGGAGACCGTTTTAGTGGTCAAGACACAGATGGTGATGGTACAGCAGATTTACCTCGTTTAACATCAGATGGTGTTAGCTTAACAGCAACAGTTTCTACTGATTTTCCTTTTTTAGGAACTCCAGAAAACTAAACACGTACTAATTGCAAGGGAGGTTTAACCTCCCTTTTACTCAACTTATTTTTAACTCTACAAAATTTTAAAAAATGAAAAATTTAGCCTTATTTATACTCTTAATTACTTTTGCTTCTTGTAATTTAGATGGTAATACAACAGTTACAAACGCAGAAGATTATAATGCATTTTTAAAGGTTGATGCAGAAAAAACAACATCAAGACAATATGAGTTGTGGAACTCAAAAATAAAACCAGATAGTATGCAAATTGCCAGTTTTGGTATGGTTGCACAAGAATATAATAGGTATTTTAAAAACACTGGTAAAATAGAATATCTTAAAAAGGCAGAACAATGTTTAGCAAGAGCTGTAGATGTTGCAGCAGTTAATAAAGCAGATTTTTATAGATCATTAGGGCGTAATTATATTTCTCAGCATAGGTTTAAAGAAGCATTGCAAATGGCACTGAAAGCCCAAAAAATGGGCAGTGGAGTAACGCAAACGCAAAGTCTTTTGTTTGATGTATATATGGAGTTAGGCGATTATGATAAAGCAGAGGAAACTTTATCTCTCTTAAAAGATAAAAATAGCTTTGGTTATTTAATTAGAATAGCAAAATGGAAAGACTATAAAGGAGATTTAGATGCTACTATAGCTTATATGGAAAAAGCTAAACAGCTAGCAGAAATGTCTAACAATACCAACTTAAAAATATGGTCTTATACTAATATTGCAGATTATTACGGTCACGCCGGAAGAATTAAAGACTCTTACAATTACTATTTAAAATCTTTAGAATTAGAACCTCATAATGCATATGCTAAAAAGGGAATTGCATGGATTGTTTTTTCATACGAACGAAACCCAACAGAAGCACTACGCATTTTAAACGCAATTACAAAAAGTTATAATGCTCCAGATTATTATTTACTAAAGGCAGAAATTGCAGAATTTCAAGAAAATAAAGTAGAGAAACTTAAAAATATGGATAGGTATGTAAAGGCTGTGGCTAACCCTTCATATGGTGCTATGTACAATGCGTACAATGTTAACTTTTATTTAGATTATACAGATTTGTATAGTAAAGCTTTAGATATCGCTAAAAAAGAAGTGAATAGTAGAAAAACTCCAGAGTCTTATATGTTGCTAGCTCATAGCTTATATAAAAAAGGAGATGTAGCTAATGCTGTTGCTATTATAGAAAAGCATATAGAAGGCAAAACTTTTGAGCCTCATATTTTATACAGTTCTGCAGAAATTTATAAGGCAGCAGGAAAAACAAAAAAAGTAAAAGAATTAAAAGAAGAATTAATAGATGCAATTTATGAATTAGGTCCTAATATGGAGAAAAAAATTGCTCAATTATAATTTATTACAAGTACAACTTTTGTAGAGTTTAGTTGTAGGTTGTTGCTAAAGAGTATCAAAGCACTTGTGTTTTGGTGCTTTTTTATTTATAAAATTTTAAGATTTTTTTATGTTAATATACTAAAACAATAAAATTACAGTTTTAATAAAACCACTTAACCTAAAACTCCGTATGTAGTGAAAATAGGTGCAGCATTATAAATGCAACAACTATTAAAAACATATTTGTTATGGAATATTATTTTTTTACACTTTGGATTGCCGTAATGGCGTTTTATTGCTACAAGTTGTTTGCCGCACACAAATCTTTAAAAAAAGTAGAGTATAATAATGCTCATAAATTAAAAGAAAAACAGATTAAAATACATAAATAGTGTATTCTTTAAACTGATTAAAATATGTTTGTTTAACATTTATTGGTTTTGTTAAATATTAAAGCTCTGTGTTTACAGAGCTTTTTTGTACCCAATATTATGTAATTAAAAAATCCTCTAGAAATAGAGGATTTTTTAATGTATGATAAATAATTTTTATGAGCTAGCGGCTACACCCAATGTGTATAATTGCTCTAGAGTAGGAGACTCGCTACCACCTGCAGGCTCTAAGGTAATACCAAAGGCTTCTGAGTTGTTAGCATTTGCTAAAGCAAATATTTTATTTTCATCTCCTTTAAAGTCTTTAAGTAGTCCTAAGCTAGTTGGAGTTAAAGGATTAAGTTTTAAAGACCATACTTGATACACAAAACCATCTGGTGGCTCTGGTAATCCTTTGGCATCTATAAATACTTTTTGTTCTTTTTTGTTCCAGTATGCTTTTGCATAAGACTCTGGCGAAACTGCTTGTCCGCCTAAAGCAACAACATCTATATTTTTGTCTCTAATTGTATTTAGTAAATCTTGTGTTTCAATTAAAGAATTATTTGCATTATCTATTTTAGATTCTAAGTCAATTTTTTCTTGTGAAACTACTTCTATTTTAGAATCCAAATCTTTATTTTGGTTGTACATCCAAAGCATACCGGCAGATAAAACCACTGCAGCAGCCCAGCCTGTATACGTGGTCCAACCAGATTTTTGTTTTGGTAACTGTACAACTTTAGTATTATCTTCCAAATTTAGCCTACGTTTAATAGCAGTAAACATATTACTATCTAATTTAGGAGAAGCAGATTTGCTAAGTGCTAATATAGAGGCTTCTATGGCTTCTATTTCTTTTTTAAGTTCCGGATGCTGTTCAGCATCATTATGTATTTGCAAGTTTTCTTTTTTAGAAAGTACACCTGCAACATAAAGTTCTAGTTTTCCGGACGCTATGTATTCTTCAATGTTCATATCCCTATCCTAATACATTTTTTCTTAATTGCGATATGCAACTTCTGTTTCTTGTTTTAATAGTACCTAAAGGAATATTTAATTCCTCTGATGCTTCTTTTTGGGTATAGCCTTTAAAGTATAACATTTCTATTATTTGTACACACTTGTCTTTTAAGTTAACTAAAAACTTTTTAACTCCAATGGCATCCATTTTATCATCTAGGTTATTTTTATCTTCTAAGATACTTACGAAGTAATCTGCAGATAGGTTTTGTTTGCTGTTTTTGTGGGATTTAGAACGCACTTCATCTATAGCAGCATTGCGAGCAATGTTTAAAATCCAAGTAAAAAACCTCCCTTTAGATGCATTGTATTTGTCTGCATTATTCCAGATTTTTACAAAAACATCCTGACATATTTCTTGAGATATATCTGAGTTTTTTACAATTGTATTTATTACACCACAGATGTTTTCAGAATACATATCATATAATTTTTCAAAAGCTTTTGGGTCTTTATTCTGAAATTGTATAACTAGGGTCTCTAATTGCATATATTGTATTTACAGTTGTAAGATAATATAAAAAAGCTACATTTTAGTAGCTTTTTTTATAAAGTAATATGTTTGTTTTATTTATTCAATAATTCCTGCGCAACTTACTCTTGCACCAGCATTACCACTAGGTTGAGATGTAAAATCGTCTACACCTTCATGAACTATTATTCCTTTTCCTAGAATATTTTTTTTAGGATCTTCACAACCTAAACACCATTCATTGGTGCTAAATTTAATTTCAGAATTACCGTTATTGTCAGCAATAAAATTACCAATATCTCCTTTATGGTATCCGTCTTTATCTCCCCATTTTCCGTGTTTTTCAAAAGTTGGGTTCCAGTGTCCGCCTGCAGATTTACCATCATCAGAAGAGCAATCTGCTTTTTCGTGAATATGTATGGCGTGTTCACCTTCTTTTAAACCAGTAAGGTTGGCAACCATTGCCACTTTGTTGTTATTTTGGGTAAAGGTAATTTTACCAGTAACATTACTGTTACTTTTAGGCTCCAATGTAATTGTTAGTGTTTTTGATTCCTCATTATCAGGAATTACAGTGGCTTTTGTTGTAGAAGTTTCCTCTGCTTTTTTATTTTGATTTTTACAACTGTATGTAAAACTTATAAAAAGAATTGATAGCGTTACTATTATTTTTTTCATCTTGTTATGGTTTTCAATTAATACAAAATTTTTGCACTAAACTAAGAGTAATACCCTTAAACCGTTAACTCATAAAAAGTAAATGGTAACGCTATCAATAAAAAAATTACTTTTTAGCTAAAAATACTTGACCTTTAATTTCAACCTCGCTCCAAGTTTTGCTTACACCATCTGCACCAGTATGTAAAGCTTCACAAGCTTTGTTTATAGATGCAACTGCGTCTAAAGCATTCCAGTCTTCTAAGTTCATTATACCAGTAAAAGTATATTTATTATCTGCTAATTTTTCTGTTGTTAATGGTACAGTGGCAGTTTCTCCGTTTAAGGTAACTTCTAAACTATTTTTATCACCATCTGTTTTTAAAGTTCCAGAAATTAACTCGGTGTTTTTCATTACTCCAAAAAAGAATTCTAAAATTTTTGGATCTCTTGTTCCTGTACCATCATTGGTAAATAAACTGCTCACAGGTATACTAAATTCTGTACCGTTTAATGCTTCTAAAGCAGTAGCGCCAGTATTAGATTTAGTAATGTTAACAGTTTTAAATGTACCACCTACACCAATTTTATCTGTAGTTTTATATGCCGTAAAACTTGCCTTTGTAGAGTCTGCAATTAATGAGTATTGAGACTCAGTTTCTGCGTGAGAATGATCTGCATTTTCACCCTCATGAGAATGGTCTTTTTTAGCATCTTTACAGCTAAAAGTGGTAACAGCTATTAAGCCTAAACATATTAATTTTATCTTTTTCATAATACTATAATTTAATAAAGTATAAAGGTAAAAAATCTATTACTCTTATCCTTTTAATTAATTGTAAAGGTTTTAATTTCTTTAAAAGAATTGGTTTCTAAATTGCTAATTTTTGCTTTATAAGGATTCCATTTTTCTGTAAAAAATGTATTTGTTTTTTCTAAAGCAGTTTCTAACTCTTTTTGTGCAAATTGCATTAGGTTTTTTTCTGTAACTGTAATTCCGGTTTTTCTACTACGTACGTAACCACCAGCACTCCCAATTCTTTGCATAACTGTAATTTCTGGATTTCTGGTTATACCTTGTCTTTTGTCTATTTTACCAATATAAAGAGCTATAACAGCATCAATTTCTTTAACTATAGTCTTAGAAGCTTTTATTTCTTCTTTATATTTTTCTTTGTTTAAAGTACTTAGGTCTGCTTTATATTTATTGGCAGTATTTTTACTTTCTACCAATTGTTTTACTGCATCTGCTGCAGTTTGGGTATATTTTGCAAGTATTTTATTGGCAGCGTACACTTCTTTAATTGCTGTATTAGAAACGTTTAACCTTGGATCTGACTTTACAGTTAGCATTGTTTCCTCTGTAGTAGTTCCGTAAGTTAATTGTACTTTGTATGTGCCAGGCAATACACGTTGCCCGCTTGGTTCTCTTTTAGATTTGCGTATGCTACGCGATGGTCTTTCTGGCCCTTTTTCAGACATATTCCAATAAAAACGATGTAAACCTGTTTTTTTAGGAGCTTTTACTTTTATAGTACGTATTAACTCATTACCATTAAAAAATTGAAACTGTAATGAATCTTTAGAAACTACACCATCTTTTTTAGCAGGAGTATTTTCTTTTTCTTCCTTTTTGTCATCAGTCTCTGGTTTTTCTGCTTTTTCTTTTTTCTTATAAAAATAGGTTAGCATTGCACCACCTTTTTTATTTTCTCCGTTAAATAACGCGTCTGCACCAAATCTGCTACCTGTAGGTTGTTGGTAAGCTGCTTGGTAGGCAACAGGAGGAGTAAATAAAGCTACATCTTTAGTAAGTACAGTTTTGTTTTTAGCAATAGCTCTTAGAGGTCTAATGTCATCTAAAACCCACGCGGCTCTACCAAAAGTACCAATAACAAGGTCATGCTCTCTTGGATGTATTACTAAATCTTTAGTAGATACGGTTGGGTAACCTTCTGTCCATTTTTGCCATTTGTTACCAGCATCAAAAGAAATGTACAAACCATCATCTGTACCTAAGAATAATAGGTTTGGTGTTTCTGGATCTTCAATAATAGATAACGCATAACTTTTTACATCATTTTCATCTACAATTCTTGTCCAAGTTTTACCATAATTAACGGTTTTGTATACGTAAGGTGTGTAGTTAAACCTGCGGTAATCATTAGCAACCAATAAAGCTTCTCCTTTATTTTTGTTTGATGCTTTAATTTGTGGTATCCAACTACCTTCTGGTAATCCTTTTATGTTTTTGGTTACATCTGTCCAGTTGGCACCGCCATTCTGTGTTACATGTACGCGGCCATCATCTGTACCAACCCATAACATATCTTTTTCTACAGAAGAAGGTTCTATTACTAAAATAGTACAGTGGTTTTCTGCACCGGTAGCATCCATAGTTAAACCTCCACTTTCGCTTTGTTTTTGTTTTTCAGGATCATTAGTGGTTAAATCCGGAGAAATAACCGTCCATGTTAAGCCTTTGTCTGTTGTTTTATGTACAAATTGGCTGCCAAAGTATGCAGTAGAATTATTAAAAGGATCTTGCCCAATTGCAGAATTCCAGTTAAACCTTAATTTAGTTTCAGCATCTGGTGGAGTAGGCTTTACAGAGTAATTGTTCCCTGTTTTCCAATCATATCTAGATACACTTCCTTGCTGACTCATGGTATAGCCAAATTGAGAATCATCTAAGTCTGGTACAACATCAAAACCATCACCAAAAGAAATTTCTTGCCAGTAGCTATTTCGTATACCTTGTGCTCTCCATACAAAAGCAGGTCCGCGCCAAGAGCCATTATCTTGCATACCACCATAAACGTTGTAAGGGTATTCATTATCTACGTTAATATGGTAAAACTGTGCAACAGGTAAATTGCCAATAAATCGCCAAGATTTACCGCCGTCTTTGGTAATATTTAGTCCACCATCATTACCATCCATCATAAACTGTCCGTTTTCTGGGTGTATCCACCACGCGTGATGATCTGGATGTACGCCATTATCTGCACCATAAGCTGGCATTAATTGGCTAAAGTTTTTTCCGCCATCTTCAGATACATTTATATAAGTAAAAACAGAATATACTCTGTTTTCATTCTGTGGATCTACATAAATTTCTGAGTAATAAAAAGGTCTATTTCCTATATCAGACTTATCATTAATTTTTTTCCATTTAAAACCACCGTCAGTAGATTTGTATAATGCATTTTTTTTAGCTTCTACCAATGCATAAACTACATTAGGTTTGTTGCGTGCAATAGCAATACCTATTCGACCAAGTTCACCTTTTGGAAGTCCGTCTTCTTCAGTAATTTTTTTCCAATTTTTACCACCATCATGTGTCATATATAAACCACTACCAACACCACCAGATTTAAAAAACCAAGGATCTCTTTTGTGTTCCCACATAGCAGCAATAAGCTTGTTTGGGTTTGTAGGATCCATAACCAAATCTGCCACACCAGATTTGTTATTGGTAAATAGTATTTTTTTCCAAGTAATACCACCATCTGTTGTTTTAAAAACACCACGTTCTGGGTGCTCTCCCCAAGGAGAACCAATTGCACCAGCGTAAACAATGTTTGGGTTTGTTGGGTCTATTACAATTCTATGTATATGTCTGGTTTTTTCTAAGCCCATTGGCAACCAGCTTTTACCGCCATCTAAAGACTTGTAAATGCCATAACCACCATTTAAACTGTTTCTAGGGTTACCTTCTCCTGTACCTACCCAAATTACAGAAGGGTTGCTTTGTTGTATGGCAACAGCACCAACAGAAGCGGTAACTTCTTTATCAAAAATAGGATCCCATTTTATACCTCCAGAGGTAGATTTCCATAATCCACCAGAGGCTGTACCTGCATAAATAATATCAGGATTACTGTGCACAGCATCTATAGCAGTTACACGGCCGCTCATACCTCCAGGGCCAATGTTTCGTGGTTTTAAATCCTGTACATAGTCCATTTTAAAGTCTTGTGCAGACAAGCACAAAACAGCAAAAAAGAATAAAAGTGAGTGTAGTTTTTTCATTTTTTAGAGTTGTTAGTTGATTTTAAAAATAAGTAATATTGATTTAAGTTATTGATTATTAGTGGTCTTTATTTTTTTTATTTTCTTAGGGTTTATCCATAATATAATGCCACTTATACTAATAAATATGAGCCCTAAAGCAAGTATGGTAGAATATAAAAGCTTAAATATTGATGCATCATTTTTTATAAAATAATCTACAATAGATCCATCGTGTATCATTTCTATAATAGTATCTGTACGTTGCTTTACAGATACAACTTTGCCTGTATAGCAGTTAATTTGTAACTCTGTAAAATGCTCATCAAACCTAATTTTAGCTATACCTTTTTTTGGTCTGTAATCTATACGGTCTATTAGTGTAGATAATTGTAAAGAATCTACATACGCTATGGCATTTTTTTCAATGGTTTCTAAAGAAACAAGGGTATGGTTTTTTGTAGTTATTTTATGGGTAGCAGGTTTTAAGTAAAGTTCGCTTTTCCAGGCAAGCAAAGCTCCTGTAGCACTTATAATTAATATAAAAGCAACCAAAATTATAGCTACAGTTTTATGTAGATTTCTGTATAAACGAGTGCTTTTTGCGAGTTTGTTAATCTTAATTTTCAATAGGAACTTATTTAAAGTTTCCGAAAATAACGAAAACCGCACTAAAATTTCATAATAATATGTTAACAAAGCAAGCTTACATTTAGCAAACATTTAATACAAATAGGTTTTTTGAAAACAGAAGTTTATTGAAAAAGCCGTATTTTTATACTTGTATGAAGAATGATAAAATAAACAGAAAAGGTTTTGTATTTAAGCAATACAAAGCCCCTTCACAAACTCCGTTTGAAAAGCTTTTTGAGATTTTTAAAGAGCTAATTACACATACATCTGGAGATTTTGATGAAGCTATAGATTGGTTGCGGGAGTTAGATAAAGAATATAAGCTTACCACAGAAGATTATACTATTGATGATTTTATAGAAGATCTAAAAGCTAAAGGCTACATTAGAGAAGAAATAAAGCCAGATGGTAGTAATGGTACAACAATTACAGCTAAAACTGAAAGAGCAATAAGGCAGGCTGCATTAGATCAAATCTTTGGAAAAATAAAACGTAGCGGTTCTGGTAACCATAAAAGCAAAGGTGTTGGAGCTGGTGATGAGCATACTGGAGACTTTAGAAATTACCAATTTGGAGATGCCTTAGATAAAGTGTCTATGACAGAAAGTCTACGTAACGCACAAGTAAATAACGGTATTGGTGACTTTAGGTTAACGGAAGATGATTTAGTGGTTGAAGAAACTATGCATAAATCGCAAATGAGTACTGTACTTATGATAGATATTAGCCATAGTATGATTCTCTATGGCGAAGACCGTATTACCCCTGCTAAAAAAGTTGCAATGGCCTTGGCAGAATTAATTACCACGCGTTACCCAAAAGATACATTAGATATTCTTGTTTTTGGTAATGATGCTTGGCCTATAAAAATTGCAGATTTACCATATTTACAAGTTGGTCCTTACCATACAAATACTGTTGCTGGTTTGCAATTGGCAATGGATTTACTCCGAAGAAAACGTAACACCAACAAACAAATTTTTATGATAACAGATGGTAAGCCTAGTTGTTTGCAAATGCCAGATGGTACATATTATAAAAATAGTGTTGGTTTAGATGAGAACATTATAAATAAATGCTACGGTATGGCGCAACAAGCAAGAAAGTTACATATACCTATAACAACGTTTATGATAGCCCAAGATCCTTATTTAATGCAATTTGTAAGGGAGTTTACACAAGCAAACCAAGGAAAAGCATTTTATACAGGTTTAAAAGGACTTGGAGAAATGATTTTTGAAGATTACGAAACCAATAGAAAAAAACGAATTAAAGGATAAAAAGAATAAAGAGAATAGAAATAAGATAATTACAATTAAGTCAATTTTCTATAATCTCTTTTCTAAAAATAGAATATGAAAATAGATACAATTAAAACACTAGGCGATTTAAAAAAAGCTGGATACCAAAGTAAATCTATAAAAGATGAGTTACGAGATAATTTAATAGAAAAAGTTAAAAATAAAGAAGCAACATTTACAGGTATTCACGGGTATCAAAATACTGTTATACCAGAATTAGAGCGTGCTATACTTTCTAGACATAACATAAACTTATTGGGTTTACGTGGGCAAGCAAAAACTCGTTTGGCTAGGTTAATGCTTAATTTACTAGATGAATATATACCAGTGGTAAAAGGATCTGAAATTAATGACGATCCCTTACAACCAATTTCTAGATATGCTGTAGAACTTATTAAAGAAGAGGGAGACAATACACCCATTACTTGGCTACACAGAAGTGAACGTTTTGCAGAAAAATTAGCAACACCAGATGTTACTGTTGCAGATATTATTGGAGATGTAGACCCTATAAAAGCAGCCAATTTAAAACTTAGTTATGCTGATGATAGAGTAATACATTACGGAATGATACCACGTGCAAACCGTTGTATTTTTGTTATTAATGAGCTACCAGATTTACAAGCAAGAATACAAGTTGCACTATTTAATATTTTACAAGAAGGAGATATACAAATTAGAGGTTTTAAATTACGTTTGCCTTTAGATATGCAATTTGTTTTTACAGCAAATCCAGAAGATTATACAAACCGTGGTAGTATAGTTACGCCGTTAAAAGACAGAATAGGCTCACAGATTTTAACTCATTACCCAGAAGACATAGAAACTGCTAAAATTATTACAGCACAAGAAGCTAAGTTAGATAGTAGACAGTCTGAGGCTGTTATGGTTCCAGAACTAGCAAAAGAACTGTTAGAACAAATTGTTTTTGAAGCTCGTAAAAGCGAATATATAGATGCTAAAAGTGGTGTAAGTGCAAGGTTAAGCATTACTGCTTTTGAAAACTTATTAAGTACAGCAGAGCTTAGAGCTTTAAAAACTGGTGATGATAAAACAACAGTTAGACTTAGTGATTTTATAGGCATTATACCAGCAATAACTGGTAAGGTAGAGTTGGTTTATGAGGGTGAGCAAGAAGGTGCAGCAAGTGTAGCTTATAACCTAATTGGTGATGCGGTACAAACATTGTTTCCAGAGTATTTTCCTAAAATTGAAAAACTTAAAAAACAAGAAGATGTTAGTCCGTATGACAGTGTAGTGTCTTGGTTTTTTAATAACGAAGCTGGTTTTGAGCTTTTAGATGATTTAAGAGATAAAGAGTATAAAAATATGTTAGATGCCGTTTCTCCTTTAGATGATTTGTTAGGGGAGCACCAGCCTAAGTTAAAAAAAGAAGAAAGTTATTTTGTAAAAGAGTTTATACTTTGGGGCTTGGTACAGTTTAAGCAATTAAGCAAATACAGATTTACAGAAGGTATACAGTTTAAAGATCCTTATAGTAGTTATATAAGCGGTTTGTAATTTACCATGTATTTCTAGATTTTATATTAGCATCGCAGAGTTTAATTATCTCTGCGATTCTTTTTTGCTTTGTTTCTTCTCTTTTTGCTTGGTTTAAATAATACAAGTAGCCTTTTTTGTATGATGGTGCAAAACTATTGTAATTATTAAAAGCATTAGGGTTTTTATCAAAAGCTTCTTGTAAATTAGTAGGTATAACTCCGTTTTCTACATCGTCTAAACTATTCCATGAACCATTTTCTTTAGCTATTTCTATACTTTCTAAACCACTTTTATGCATTAAATTACTTGCAATTAGTGTGTTTATATGTGTTTTATTAACCTTACTCCACACGCTTTTAGGTTTTCTAGGACAAAAATATTGTCTTCTTTTACCCTCACCTAAGCTTTTAACAGTACTGTCTATCCAGCCAAAACAAAGTGCAACTTTTACAGCATCTTCCCAACGCATACTTTGCTTTTTATGATCTACTTTATAAAGTATTAAATGTATACCAGTATTTGTATTGTGGTTTTCTAGTAGCCAAGCTCTCCATTCGGTTGTAGTTTTAAAATAGAACTCCTCTGTATTAGCCATTTTTAGTTTGGTGATACTTTAGTATAAAGATTGATGTATATTTATATCCAAAAATAGCCAAAAAATATGCAACGTAATTACATCTCTATTATTTTAACCTTTGTATTTATAACCTTTATGAATGCACAGGAGCAGTCTAAAAAGGACTTACCCTATTATCAAATACCAGAGTCACCTAAAGAGTTTACAGCAGGCACAGTAGCAGCAAGGACTATAGATGCTTTGGGTTTTAGATATTATTGGGCAACAGAAGGGTTACGTTCTCAAGATTTAGCTTACAAACCCAATAAAGAGGGGAGAAGTACTGGTGAAACTGTAGATCATATTTATGGTTTATCTAAAATGATTTTAAAAACAACTAGTTTAAAGGTTAATGAAGATAAAAACCAAGAACTAACTTTTGAAGAAAAAAGAAAACGTACTCTAGAGAACTTTAAAAAAGTTAGTGACATATTAAAAAATGCAACCAACTTAGAAGAACATAAGTTGGTGTTTAATAAAAATTTTAAGCTTCCGTTTTGGAATGCTATTAATGGGCCTATAACAGATGCAATATGGCATAGCGGACAAATAGTTGTTATGAGAAGATCATCTGGAAACCCAATGCCAAAAGGCGTAAATGTATTACTGGGAACAAAAAAATAATTACATAACTTAAAACTAATTCATCAATAAAAAATGAGAAAATTACAATCTTTTTTGGCAGCAGTAACCGTGTTGCTTGTATTCTCTTGCAAGGAGAAAACAGAAAAAACATCAGAAGAAATAGCAAAAACAGAATTTAAGGTAGATTTTGAAAAGTTTACACTGGATAATGGTTTACAAGTTATTTTTCATATTGATAGATCTGACCCTGTAGTTGCAGTAGCATTAACTAGCCACGTAGGATCTGCACGTGAAAAAGTAGGCAGAACAGGATTTGCACACTTATTTGAACACTTACTTTTTTTAGAGTCAGAAAACCTTGGAAAAGGCGGTTTAGATAAAATGAGTGCACGTATTGGTGGCTCTGGTGCAAATGGATCTACAAGTAGAGACCGCACCAATTATTACCAAACGGTTCCTAAAGATGCTTTAGAAAAAATGATTTGGGCAGAAGCAGATAAGCTAGGATTTTTTATAAATACTGTTACTGAGCCTGTTTTGGCTAAAGAGAAAGAGGTTGTAAAAAATGAAAAAAGACAACGTGTAGATAACAATCCTTATGGGCACGTTAATTATGTGCAAACAAAAGCATTGTACCCAGAAGGTCACCCGTATAGTTGGACGGTTATTGGATCTTTAGAAGACTTACAAAATGCTACTTTGCAAGATGTAAAAGATTTTTACAACAAATGGTATGTTCCTAACAATGTTACATTAACTATTGCTGGTGATTTTGATAAGAGCCAAGCAAAAGAATGGGTTAAAAAGTATTTTGATGAAATTAAAAAAGGGGATGATATACCGGCTTTAGAAAAACAGCCTGTTACTTTGGCAGAAACTAAAAAGTTGTATTATGAAGATAACTTTGCGCGCTTACCACAATTGTCTTTAACGTGGCCTTCTGTACCAGAGTTTCATAAAGATGCGTATGCTTTAGACGTACTATCATCTTATTTGGCATATGGCAAAAAAGCACCTTTGTATAAGATTTTAGTAGAAGATAAAAAATTAACAGACGGTGTACGTATGTACAATTACTCATCTGAACTTGCAGGAGAGTTAACATTATCTGTTACTGCTTTTGATACTACAGAGCTTACAAGTGTAAATAGTGCTATACAAGATGCTTTTGCTTTATTTGAAAAAGAAGGAATTTCTGATGCAGATATTAGAAGAATAAAAGCAAAACAAGAAACAAGTTTTTACAATTCGCTTTCTAGTGTTTTAGGTAAAGGTTTTCAATTGGCTCAATATGAGATTTTTGCTGGAGACCCTGGCTATGTTACTGAAGATGTAAAAAATATTTTGGCTGTAACTAAAGAAGATGTTATGCGTGTGTATAATACGTATATTAAAAATAAAAATTTGGTGGCAGTTAGTGCTGTACCTAAAGGGCAAGCTTCTTTAGTTTTAGATGGTTCTACTAAAGCAGAGGTTGTAGAAGAAAAAATTGTTGACGGTAAAGAAAGTACTTTTGACCCCAGTATTGTTGCTACTTACGAGAAAACACCTTCTAGCTTTGATCGTAGTGTGGAACCTCCTTATGGTGAGAGTCCAGATGTAATTGTACCAGAAGTATATAAAAAGGAGCTTTCATCTGGTATTAAAGTATTTGGAATAGAAAATAATGAAGTGCCACTGGTAACGTTTAATTTTAGAATTAACGGTGGTATGCTGTTAGAAGACAAAAATAAAATAGGTGTTTCTAATTTATTAGCATCTATGTTAACCAAAGGAACAAAAAACAAAACTCCTGAAGAGTTAGAAAATGCTATACAAACATTAGGAGCAAGTATTAGCGCATCTGCTAGCGACCAGTATATTACTATTTCTGGTAATTGTTTGGCTAAAAACTACACAAAAGTAATAGAGCTGGTAAATGAAATTATTTTAGAACCACGTTGGGACTCTAAAGAGTTTGATTTGCTTAAACAGAGTACTATTAGTCAACTGCAAAGAGCACAAGCTAACCCTAATAGTATAGCTAGAGATCAGTTTTACAAAGTATTGTATGGTAATAATAATATTTTATCTAATAACAATGCAGGTACAACAACAACTGTAAAAGCAATTACGTTGCAAGACTTAAAAGAGTATTACAGTGCAAATATTTCCCCTAAAGTTACTAGTTTTCATATTGTAGGAGATATTACAACACCAAATGCAATAGCATCTTTAAAAACCTTAAATACAAAATGGGAACAAAAAGATGTAAATGTACCAACGGTAATTGCTGCTAAAACACCAGAAAATGCTAAAGTATATTTTTACAATGTGCCAAACGCTAAACAATCTGTTCTTTTATTTGGAGCACCTGCAATTGCAGCAACAGATAAAGACTTTTATTCGGCACAGGTAATGAATTATAGACTTGGAGGCGGTAGTTTTGCATCTCAATTAACACAGGAGCTTAGAGAAGGTAAAGGGTATACATACGGAGTACGATCTAGCTTTAGTGGTGGTAAAACATCTGGTTTATTTACTGTTTCTAGTGGTGTGCGTACTAACGTAACTTATGAGGCTTCTCAGCTAGTTAAAGATATTATGAGTAATTATAGTGAGGGGTACAACCAAAACGATTTGGAAGTATCTAAAGGTTATATGATAAAAAGCAATGCCAGAGCTTTTGAAACTATGGGGTCTAAATTAAATATGTTAGAAAACATTAGTATGTATAACTACCCAGTAGACTATGCTAAGCAAAGAGAAAATAGTGTAAAAAATATGTCTGTAGAAGATGTAAAAAAATTAGCAGACAAATATGTTAACCCAGATAAAATGATTTACTTAATTGTAGGTGATGCTAAAACACAGCTTAATAAACTTAATAAATTAGGATATGGTGAACCAGAATTGCTAAATCCTGATGAGGTTTTAAAAGACTAACTATTGGTTTATATACTATTTTAAAAAAATCCGCTTTACAATGTGTAAAGCGGATTTTTTTATTTCTTAGTTTTAAAAATACTGTAGTTTATATTTTTTTTAGATTGATGTAAAAATTAGGATCAAAAATAACACTAGCATTTTTAGAAGAAACTTTAGTTGTTTTCCAGTCTGCAGAAGGAAAAACCCATTGCTCTTTATCATCTATTTTTACTTTTAAAGGCATATCAAAATCAGCTACAATATTTGTATATCTATACTGTAAGCTATTACCTTTAATTTTATATTCTAAAGTTGGTATGCGTACATCTCTTAAATACTGATTAAAAAAAGTTGATAAATCTTTACCGGATTGGTGACTTAAGTAATCTTCAATTTGTTCTGTAGTTACAACAGAATGGTAAAAATCTTTATTTAATCCTCTTAAAATACGTCTCCATTTTTCATCATTATCTACCAATTGTCTTAGTGTGTGTATCATATTAGCACCTTTAAAATACATATCGCCAGATCCTTCATCGTTTACATCATAATTACCAATAATAGGAGAATCATTAGCAATATTTCTTCGTAAACCAATAATGTATTCATTAGCTGCTTGGGTACCATAATAATAGTCTAAAAAGATGCTTTCAGAATAGGTAGTGAAACTCTCGTGTATCCACATATCTGCTATATCTTTATTGGTAATGTTATTAGCAAACCACTCGTGACCAGATTCGTGAATAATTAAATAATCAAACTTTATTCCCCAACCAG
Organism: Cellulophaga geojensis KL-A; assembly: GCF_000568425.1. NCBI lineage: Bacteria > Pseudomonadati > Bacteroidota > Flavobacteriia > Flavobacteriales > Flavobacteriaceae > Cellulophaga > Cellulophaga geojensis. The sequence goes on along the minus strand of NZ_ARZX01000004.1, from coordinate 60,559 downwards.
AACCAGAAAAGTCGTTTCCTTTATATCCTTTCATATAATTATTACCATAGGTAACAGAACTTTGGTGTTCCATTCCTAAATACGGAGCTTCAACCAATTTATAGCCATCTTCATAAAAAGGATAAGGACCAAACCAATGCTCAAAAGCTTTCATCATTTTAGGAGCATCTTTAAAATGTACTTTAGCTTTTTCTAAGTTATCACGTAAAACATAATAATCCATTGTTAACGGACCTTTTTCACCATTGTAAACTTCAGAAAAATGTACATAATCTCCTATGTTTACATTTACACCATAATTGTTAATTGGGTTTTTAACTACCCAATGAGATGTTACAGTATTAGCGTGTTCTTCAATTTTCTCTAGCCTTCCGTTAGATATGTTAGATAGTCCTTTTGGGTTAGTAACACTAATGCGCATACTGTCTACCTCGTCATACATATGATCTTTGTTTGGCCACCAAACACTGGCACCTAAACCTTGGCAAGATGTAGCTACAAATGGCTTGCCGTTTTTGTCTTTTGACCAAGAAAAACCACCATCCCAAGGAGCATTTACAGCTTCTTTAGGGTTACCCTCATAATACACCACAATTTGGTTAACAGCACCAATTTCTTGTTTTTGCTTTAATTTTATAAAATGCGCATTAGTTGCTGAGGTAAATTTTAACTTTTTACCTTTTTGTGTCACTTTGGTAATTTTTAACGGAGGTTGTAAGTCTACCTGCAGTACTTGGTTTTTATCTAAAACAGTATATTTAATGGTATTTTTACCAGAAATGTATTTTTTAGCAGGGTCTACTGTTACATCTAAATGGTAGTAATTTAAATCCCACCAAGCACGTTCTGGAGTTATACTACCACGTAAAGTATCAGTTTTTGTAAATGTTTTTTGAGCATACACACCATTAGATAGGAGTAGAATAACACAAATTAATAAAGCTTTTTTCATAAAAGTAGTTTGTTAGTAGTACAAATATATATTTATCTATAAATGTAATAAAAAGAAAAAGCCATTAAATAGTTTCCTAATTAATGGCTTCTGTGCTATTATTATTATTATTATTATAAGTTTAGTTTACACTTAAAAGATTAATATCAAAAATTAAAACCGAACCTCCTGGTATAGGACCATAATCATTACTGCCGTACCCCAATCTAGACGGTACTAATAAAATACCACTACCACCTTCTTTAAAATAGGTAATACCTTCTGTCCAACCAGCAATTACTTGCTGTAGGTTAAAAGAAATTCCGTTAGCATCACTCTCATCAAAAGTACTTCCGTCTGTAAAATATCCTTTATAAGCTACAGTAACATCAGATGTTGCGGTTGGTCTAATACCATTACCTTCATCATTAATTACGTAATACAAGCCACTTTCACTTTTTAAGGCTGTTAGGTTATTTTTTTCTATGTAGTCTTTAATCTCTTCTTCATTTTGAGCTGTATAATCTACAGGCTCTTTAAAAGTGGTGTCATCGTTTTTACAAGAAATAAATAAGGTAAAAACAACTATTAGAATTCCGTATTTCATTTATAATTTTTTTAAGCTGAGCAAATATAGGTGTTTAACTTTACCTATAATTTTAAAAATAAGTTAATGTTATCTCATTATTTCATTAGGAAAAACAACAACACTCTCAAAGCCATCTTTAGCAACAGCTGCAACACCAAAAAATGAATTGTCTATTACAATACCGTCTAAAGTTTGCTCTGTAACATTACCAACATATTTGCTATTATCCCAAGTAGGAGAGGTGGTGTCTCTCCAATATATTTTATACCCAACAGCACCGTCTACAGGAGACCATTTTAATTTAGCAGAAGCCTCTACAATACCACCAATTTTAACTGTTTTTGGAGAAGGTGGCGCCCATGCTAAATTTGCCATAGTTATGGCATTTACAGCTGTTAGTTTTTTAGCGTAACCAAAGTTAACGTGTTCTACAACATCACCATAAGCAATACCATTTTCTGTTCTAATGTCTTGGTGTTGTTGCGTATAGTTTTCATGAGCCTCCATTATACGTATACCAGGAAAACCAAGGTCGTTAAAAGGCCTGTGATGACCACCTCTACCAAACCTATCTAACCTGTAAATCATCATTGGGTTCATTTCTGGCATATATGTTTTTACATTTTTATGAATGTAACGTGCCAATTGACGTGATATACCATCTACTTCACCACCATAAAAACGTCTTGCCTTGCGTTGTCTTTCTGTTTCGTTAGCAGGTACTGGTTCAGAAAAAATTCTAAAATCTCTATTACTAATTACACCGTCTACACCTTTAATATTCCCAATCATATCATTGTTAAGAATACCAATAATTTCCCAATTTTTATCTTTAGCATATTTAGCTAATCCTGCACCACCAAACAAGCCTTGTTCTTCACCGGAAAGACCTACGTAAATAATACTGTTTTCAAATTTATATTTTGATAAAACACGTGCTGCTTCCATTGTGCCAGCCATACCGCTAGCATTGTCATTTGCACCGGGAGCATCTGTAGTAAAATCCATAGTATCGCTAGCGCGTGAGTCTATATCACCACTCATAATTATATACCTGTTGGGGTATTTTGTGCCTTTTTGTATGGCAACAACATTAACAACCCACGCATCATGTGGTACTCTACTGTTTCCTTTTTTTGTCACAAAATCTTTCTGATAAAATACATTTAAACAATTGTTGCATTCGGTAGACATTTTGTCAAATTCAGATTTTATCCACCTTCTTGCTGCTCCAATACCTCTTGTGTTAGAAACCGTATCACTAAAGGTGTTACGTGTGCCAAAGTTTGCTAGTGTAGTAATATCATTTTTAATGCGTTCTTTAGATACTGCATTAATAATATCATAAATTTTAGAATTTGTTTGTGCGCTAATTGCCATTGCGCTAAATATACAAAGGAGTAGTAGTAATTTTTTAAAAGCCATTTTAGTTAGTTATTATGAGTGTTAGTTTTTATTTTTTTTTGATAAAAGAGTATACAAACCAATTGCAGGTCCAATTCCTAAAAATAAGAAAATTAGTGATACATTAATTTTAGTGCTTAGGTATGATAAAAGCTGAATACTTAAAATACTAATTGCAAAACCTATAGAGTTTACAACTGTTAATGCTGTACCTTTTAGTTCTGCTGGCGCAGATTGTGCTACCAGGCTAGAAAACTGAGGAGAATCTGCTGTAACTGCCATTCCCCAAACACACCAACCAACAAAAAAGAATAGTATAGGTAGGTTGAATAACAAAGGGGATAAAAAGCAAAACAAACCAGAGATTAATAATGCTGTAATTGCAATTTTAGAACTGCCATATTTTTTAGATAATGTACCGCCAATAGCACAGGATACAGCTCCTAAAGCTATAACCACAAAAGTAAATATAGGAACGGAATAGGTGGTGTTTTGTATATTATTAATTGTTTTTAATGCTAAAGGCGTAAAAGCCCAAAAGGCATACAATTCCCACATATGACCAAAGTAGCCAACTGCAGATTTATAAAAAGCAGTGTTTTTAAATAAACCTAAGCCTGCTTTAATTTGTAGTTTGGCACTACGTTTTCTATAAGGGCCATTAGGTACCAACAAAACAACTATTGTCCCTCCTAATAGCGCTAAAATAGATGTTGCTGAAAGTATGGTTTGGTAATTGCCTCCCCAATTTAATCCGCTAATTAAAAAAGGAAAAGCAGTACCAAGTACTAAGGCACCAACTAAGAAGCCTAAAGCTTTACCTAGTCCGTTTTTATAATAGTCTGCAGCTATTTTCATACCAACAGGGTATATGCCAGCTAAAAAAAAGCCAGTGCCAAAACGTGCAGCTAATATATGCCACTTTGTTATAACCTCTGCTAACAAGCTAAAGTTACAAAGGGCAGCAAAAAGTGCACATATAGCAAAAACTTTTGATGGTGAAAAGCGGTCTGCAATCATTAACAAGGCAAAAACTAAAGTGCCTAAAATAAACCCTAGTTGTACAGAAGACAGTACATAACCAATTATACTAGCTCCTAAACCAGTTTTTAAAGCTAAATCATCTACAATAGCATTACCAGCAAACCATAATGATGTACAGGCAAATTGAGATGCTATAAGTAAAGGCAGGATTAATTTTTTCCTTGTCAAGCTATTAATTTTAAGTTTTAGGTTGGTCGTACAAAAATACTAAACCTAAACCCTAAATATTAATCTATAAAGCGTTTTAATAGTTTGCGTACATCTGTAGTACCATCTAAATAGTATTTTGCTTGTGTTTTTTGGTGTCCTACTTTTATAGTAATGGCACTTTCTGGTAGTTCTTGAAACATAAACTCATCTGTCCAATCATCACCAATAGCAAAAACAAAGTCGTAAGTATCATCATTATAAACACGCATTGCAGCACGACCTTTGTTTACGTTACTACTTTTAATTTCCATTACTTTATTACCGTTTAAAACACTTAAATCATCATTTGCAATTAAACTGGTTAGCACTGTGTTTAATTCTGTTGCTCTTTTGTTTCCAAAGTCTGGATCTGTTTTTCTGTAGTGCCAAGCTAAAGAATAGTTTTTTTCTTCAATAAAACTACCAGGTGTACGGTCTACAAAAGATTCTAAAACAGGATGAATTTTCTGCATCCATTCTTTTTTTACATTTTCTAGCATCCTAAATTCTTCTCCTTCTTGAGAAATCCAAACACCATGCTCTACAATCATATTATATTTTTTATGTAAAAACCATTTGGTAAAAGTTTCTTTGTCTCTACCACTAATTAAATACATATCTGTATTTGGTTGTGATGCTATATTGTCTAATAATGCATATAACTCTTCATCCGGACTAGCCTTTTGGGGGTCGTTTTTAAAAGCGGCCAAGGTGCCATCATAATCTATAAAAAGAAGTCTTTTTTGCGCTTTTTTATATTTTTCTTCAACAACTACAGAAAGTTCTGTGCCTAATTTTTTAGACACGTATGAGATGCTATTTTCCTTTTGTTCCTTTAATGAATTTATAAAATCATTTGCCCATTTTTCAACATTATAACGTTCTAATCTTTTTTGTAAAATATCATTACGCTCTTGCTGTTCTTCTACAGGCATATTAATTGCTTGTTGTAATGCAGCAACTGTTTGTTCAAAATTATTAGGGTTAATTAGTAAAGATTCATTCATTTCATTAGCAGAACCAGCCATTTCGCTTAAAATTAGCACTCCTGTTTTATCTGTTCTAGTGGCAATATATTCTTTAGCAACAAGGTTCATTCCATCACGTATTGGAGTTAACCAAGCAATATCACATGAAGTATATAAGTCTATTAAGTTTTCAAAAGGCATAGACCTGTAGAAATACCAAATTGGTGTCCAGTTTACTGTAGAAAATTCTCCATTAATTCTACCAACCAATTCATCAACCTCCTTTTTTAAAAGTTGGTATTGTGGTACGTTAGATCTAGATGGAACAGCTAAAATTATAAGTCTTACCTTTTCTTTATACTCAGGATGTTTGTTTAAAAAATACTCAAAAGCGTTTAGTCTTTTTGCAATACCTTTGGTATAATCTAACCTATCTATAGATAATATTAGCTTAGCGTCTTTAGTAGATTCTTTGTGGGCGTTTAATCGTTGTTGAAAATCGGACTGATTTTCAGTAATGTTTAGTGAGTTTGCTTTACCAGCTTCACTAAACTTTTTATAGTCTATTCCCATAGGAAAAGAATCTACCTTAACAATACGGTTTTCTATATGTACTTCATTAAAACTTACGTCTAAGCCAAGCAAACGTCTAACAGAACTTAAAAAATGTCTCTCATAGTCATACGTATGAAAACCAATTAGATCTGATCCCATTAATCCGCGTAAAATTTCTTCACGCCAAGGTAGTGTTCTAAAAATTTCATAAGACGGAAAAGGAATGTGTAAAAAGAAACCAATAGATATGTCTGGCTTTTTATCCTTAACCATTTGTGGTACAAGCATTAATTGGTAATCATGTACCCAAATAATATCATCGTCATCAGCTTTAGCTATAATTGCGTCAGCAAACTTTTGGTTTACTGCTTTGTATATTTCCCAATTGTTAAGCTCAAACTCAGAGTACTCTAAAAAATAATGAAATAAAGGCCAAATGGTTCTGTTACTAAATCCAAAATAAAAGCCGTCTACCTCTTCAGCGTTTAGTTTTACTTTAGCACAGCCATGATCTTTTAAAGTTGTATCAATTTTTTCTTCTAAGTTTTTAGGTATATTTTCATCAGTTAAACCGCTCCATCCTATCCATAAATCATTGCTTCCAGAGTGTACAGATTTCATACCTGTTGCCAATCCGCCAACACTAGGTGTTGTTTTTATTTCATTATTATGAATTTCTAATTGTACTGGTAGTCTATTTGAGATAATGATAGTTTTACTCATAAATCGCTCTTTTTTGGTAGAATTTAATTGTTTTTTGTATAAATTTCGATAAAATTGGTAATAAAACCTACTAATTAGAAATGTTTAACCCTAATTTATTATATGGATAATTTAGACTACGGAATTATAGGAAATTGTAGAAGTGCAGCCTTAATATCTAAGAATGGTGCAATAGAGTGGAGCTGTTTGCCTGCGTTTGATTCTTCTTCAGTTTTTGCTAAAATTTTAGATAAAAATAAAGGCGGTAGTTTTGAAATCCTAACGAATAGCGACTATAAAATTACGCAAAATTATATATCACAAACAGCAATATTAGTTACTACATATACTAACGGAAATGATATTTTTGAAGTAAGAGATTTTATGCCAAGGTATAAGCTAGAAGATGGCTCATATTACTCTCCGCCAGAAATTATACGTTACCTAAGGTATGTGTCTGGTAAGCCAACTTTTAAAGTGTTGTATAACCCAAAGTTAGAGTATGCATCTAGTGATACAAAAACATACATAAAAAAAGATTTTATTACCAGTTTAACACACGGAGAAAAATTTGATACTGTGTTTTTATATACATCTTTTAATAAAGAGCGTGTAGTAAGTGGTAATGAAATTGAACTTACAGAAGACGGTTATTTTTTATTTGGCTACAACGAAAAAATATTTTCACCAAGTGTTAAAAAAGTATATTTAGAACAACAGCGTACCAAGGTATACTGGTTAAATTGGAGCGGAAAAATACCAAAGTATCATTTGTATAATACTGAAATAAATAGAAGTTCAATTACTTTAAAACTATTAACTTACGATAAAACTGGAGCTGTTTTAGCAGCAGCAACTACCTCTTTACCAGAAACTATTGGCGAGGTAAGAAATTGGGATTATCGTTTTTGTTGGATTAGAGATGCTTCTATGGTTATAAAAGTAATGTCTGAACTAGGACATAAAAACGTAGCCAAAAGGTACTTGCAATTTATAATAAACCTTATACCAGATAAGGATGAAAAATTGCAAATTATGTATGGTATTAATGGCGAAAAAGAACTTACTGAAGAAACATTAGAGCACCTAGATGGTTATAAAGGATCTAAACCTGTACGTGTTGGTAATGCTGCATATAAGCAAAAGCAGAATGATATTTATGGCATTCTTATGGATGTTATTTATGAGCAGCTTGTAAAATTTTCTACCGATTTGGAAAACGGAGAAGATTTGTGGGGAATAACAAAGGGTATTGTTTGGATAGTAGATAAACACTGGAAAGAGGCAGATAAGGGTATTTGGGAGTTTAGAGCAGAAGATCGTCATTTTACTTTTTCAAAAGTTTTATGTTGGGTTGCAATTGATAGAGCCATTAAAGTAGCTCGTATTTTTAACAAATCTCACAAGATTGAAAAATGGACAAGGTTAGAGCAAGCAATTAAAAAAGATATTTTAGAAAACGCTTGGAATGATGAAGTTAATGCCTTTACACAATCTTATGGGTCTACGTATTTAGATGCATCTGTTTTATTAATGGAATCTTACGGATTTATACACGCCAAGCATCCTAAGTTTGTTGCAACGGTTAAAGCTATAGAAAACAACTTATGTAATGATGGCTTGTTGTATAGGTATAAAAATGAAGATGATTTTGGGTTGCCATCATCATCATTTACTATTTGTACTTTTTGGTTTATTAATAGTTTGTTTAAAATAGGTGAAGAAGAAAAAGCACGTATGTATTTTGATAGGTTGCTAGGCTATAGCAACCATTTAGGGTTGTTTAGTGAAGATGTAGATTTTAAAACAAAACGACTATTAGGTAATTTCCCTCAGGCATATTCTCATTTAGCATTAATAGAATGTGCACTTAATTTTTCTGCTAAAGAGAGCGATGAAAAAGTGCTGGAATCTATGCGAGAATAACTCTTATATTTACATTAAAAACAAAACCCTTATCTACAAAAAAGATAAGGGTTTTGTTTTAGTTAATTTCTTCTAATACACGTTCTAGTAATTGTTGCAAATGCGTTTTTGTTGTAAAAGGATTCATAATAGTAACACGTAAGTAGTGTATGCCTCTTAGTTTTGTTTGTACAATATAAAATTCTCCTTTTTCTAATATAGACTGACGAATTTTTTCATTTAAAGAGTTTGTTTCTTTTTCTGATAAATTAGGATTAATGTACCTAAAACAAACAATATTTGATGCTGGTTGCACTGCAATTTCAAAATTTGGATTTGCAATAATCATTTCTGCAAATTGAAGCCCTAAGTTGTAAAGCGTAGTTACATATTCATCAAAAATTTCTTCTCCATAAGTTTTTAAAATAGTATACCAATGTATGCTAGCCATTGTCTTGGTACACTCAAACGTGCGTTTGGCAATATTGTACCAATCTTCTTCTTTAGATTCTTCTAATAAATAATCTGCTTTTTGACTAAAAGTAGCGTGTGATGTGTTGCCATCTTTAAAGAGTAGGGCAGTAGTTAAAGCTGGCATCATCATCATTTTGTGTCCATCTATAACAATAGAATCTGCTTTTTCTATGCCTTTTACAGTATGTTTGTGGGTTTTAGAAAATATTGCAGCGCCACCGTGTGCACCATCAACATGAAACCATATATTTTTTTGTTTGCTAAATGTTGCAATAGCCTCTAAATCATCATAAATTCCTGTAGATGTAGATGGCGCACTACCTATAATAGCAAAAACTTCTATGCCTTTGTCTTTTGCCTTATTATAATACTCTTCAAGCAAAGTAATATTCATATTAAAATTTTTGGTAGAAGGTATTTTTATAATTCCAGCATCACCTAATCCCATAATTCTAGCGGCTCTGTCTACACAATAATGGGCTTCTTCACTCACCATTATACCAAGTGAGTTTGTACTGCCATCTGTCCATACATTTGTAGGTGCTTTTGCTTTGCGTGCTGTAAGCAGTGCAGTTAAATTAGCTAACGTACCACCAGAAGTTAATATGCCATTTGCGGCTTGTGTATAGCCTGCTTTCTTGCAAATATAATCTGTTACTATACGTTCTATAGCAGAAGCAGCAACACCCATTTCATAAACAGCCATACCGTTGTTTAATGAGGCACTTACTAAGGCACTTAAAGCCGTAATTGGTAAAGTTGGCGTTACTTGATGCCCAATATATTTAGGGTTATGTACATGTATAGAGTGGCTAATAATGGTGCTAAATAAGTTTTCCTCATTACCGTTTTCTAAATAGTCTTTCCAGAAAAGGTGTTCATCCTTTGGCTGGTTCCAATGTATGGTTTTGTTGTTCTTATTTTGTAGGGTGTTTTCAAAATGGTCTGCTAATTCATTAATTAGATCATGACCTCTTTTTCTAAAGTCTTCTGGACTATATGCTTCAACTAATTTTTTCAATATTCTGCAGTTAAAATATGTGATGTAAAATTAGTTCTTTTAAAAATAAAAAACCATCAGTTAAACTGATGGTTTTGTTAAATCTCTGCCTTGTAAGCTTCAATTTGAATTAGTCAATCTTTTGTTATAACTTCCATTTTGTAGGTTATAACTATTGTAAATATACGTTTTTATATGTTAAAAACAATATTTGTTTTCTGCCTTTACTTTTTCAGCAATTTCATTACGTAAATCAACTATGTCTGGGTAGTTTTGATATTTCGTAAAACGTTTAAGTCCCATTAACATCATACGTTGTTCATCACCTTCAGCAAAAGAAATAATACTTTCTTTACCCTTTTTCTCTATAATATCTACTGCATTGTATAAATACAACTTAGACATTGCAATTTGAGTTTTCTGAGATTCTTCACCAAAACGTTTAGCATTTTTCTCAGTTCTTAAAATAGTAGATTCTGCCATATAAATTTCAATTAAAATATCTGCAGCTGCAATTAACAACTGTTGGTGATCTTCTAATTGTGGCCCGTATTTTTGTACTGCACCACCAGCAACCATTAAGAACGTTTTCTTTAATTTCTTAATCATTTCCTTTTCTTCTGAGAACAACTCAGAGTAATCTGGAGTTTCAAAAGAAGGAATACCCATTAGTTCTTTTTGAACTTCACTAGCAGGTCCTAATAAATCTACATGACCTTTCATAGCTTTTTTAACCAACATACCTACAGAAAGCATACGGTTAATTTCGTTAGTACCTTCGTAAATACGTGCTATACGTGCATCTCTCCAGGCAGCTTCCATAGGTGTTTCTTCAGAGAATCCCATACCACCAAATATTTGAATACCTTCATCTGCACAATTTTGTACGTCTTCAGATACTGCTACTTTTAAGATAGAGCATTCTATAGCGTATTCTTCTACACCTTTAAGTTCTGCTTCTTGGTGTGTGTTACCGGCAGCTTCACGCATTGCAATACGGTCTTCTATGTTTTTAGAAGCTCTGTATGTTGCAGACTCACCAGCATATGCATTTGTAGCCATCTCAGCAATTTTAACCTTAATAGCCCCAAAATCTGAAATAGGAGTTTTAAATTGTTTACGCTCGTTAGCATATTGTACGCCAGTTGTTACAATTCTACGTTGAGAATCTAAACAAGCAGCTGCTAATTTAATACGTCCAACGTTTAATGCATTCATAGCAATTTTAAAACCTTCGCCACGTCCTGCAAGCATATTTTCTGCAGGAACAACAGTATCATTAAAGAAAACTTGTCTTGTAGAAGAAGCTCTAATACCTAGTTTGTGTTCTTCCTCACCTAATGTAATACCGTTAGCGTTTTCTGGATCATATTCAACAATAAAACCAGTAATATTTTTATCATCTTCTATACGGGCAAAAACAATCATCAAACTACAGAAACCTGCATTTGAAATCCACATTTTTTGACCGTTAATTTTGTATGATTTTCCGTCTTCAGATAAAACAGCAGTTGTTTTACCAGAATTAGCATCAGATCCTGCACCTGGCTCTGTTAAACAATAAGCACCAAACCACTCACCAGTAGCTAATTTAGGAACGTATTTTTGTTTTTGTTCTTCGGTACCATATAAAGTAATTGGCATTGTACCAATACCAGTATGTGCACCAAAAGCAGTACTAAAAGACCCTGTACCACTAGAGATATAATCACACGTTAATACTGTAGAAACAAAGCCCATTCCTAAGCCATTATAAGCTTCTGGTACAGCAACACCTAAAAATCCTAATTCACCAGCTTTACGCATAACTTCTTCTGTTAATGCATAATCTTTAGCTTCAAATCTAGCTTTGTGTGCTATAATTTCACGTTCGTTGAATTCAGCTACCGCTTCTTTCATCATTGTTTGTTCTTCTGAAAAATCTTCAGGAGTAAAAACGTCTTCGCAATTTGTTTCTTTTACTAAGAATTGACCTCCACGTAGGATATCTTTTTCTGTATCTGCCATTTGTTTTTTATTAGATTTTAAGATTTCTAGAACCAAGAATCAAGACAGCTTAAGTCTGGATTTGAAACTTGAAATCATTTTTGTATTTGTTTATTTTCTTCTGATATTTAATTTATTTGAATTTCTTAATTAAGAAACTCAAATATTCCGCAAGCTCCTTGTCCTGTACCTACGCACATTGTAACAGCTCCATATTTACCTTTCATATCACGTTTACGCATTTCATCAAAAAGTTGAACAGAAAGTTTTGCTCCTGTACAACCTAATGGGTGCCCCAATGCAATTGCTCCACCATTTACGTTTATAATATCAGGATTAAGATCTAATTCTCTAATTACAGCTAATGATTGAGAAGCAAAAGCCTCATTTAACTCTATTAAACCTAAATCTTCTTGTTTTAAACCAGCTTGCTTTAATGCTTTTGGAATGGCTTTAACTGGACCAATACCCATAATACGAGGCTCTACACCTGCAGCTGCATAGTTTACTAAACGAGCAATTGGCTCTAAGTTTAATTCCTTAACCATATCCTCACTCATTACCATTACAAAAGCAGCACCATCACTCATTTGAGACGAGTTACCCGCAGTAACGCTACCACCAGCAGCAAATACTGCACGTAATTTAGCTAGGGCCTCTTTGCTGGTTCCTTTACGTGGACCTTCATCTTTAGTTACGGTATACTTTTTTGTTGCTTTTTTACCATTAGCATCAACATAAGTTTGTTCTACGTCTATTGGCACTATTTGGTCTTGAAAACGATCTTCTGCTTGTGCTTTTAACGCTTTCATATGAGAGTTGTAAGCAAATTCATCTTGGTCTTCACGAGAAACTTTAAACTGCTTTGCAACAGCCTCTGCAGTATTTCCCATTCCCCAGTAATAATCTTCATGGCCAGCCTTAACTATGTCATAATTTAATTCTGGTTTAAAACCTGTCATTGGAACACTACTCATACTTTCTGCACCACCCGCAATAATACAATCTGCCATACCGGCTTGTATTTTTGCAGTAGCCATACCAATTGTTTCTATACCAGAAGAGCAAAAACGGTTTACTGTAACTCCAGGAACATCTACAATATCTAACCCCATTAAAGAGATTAAACGTGCCATATTTAATCCTTGAGACCCTTCTGGCATTGCGTTACCAACTATTACATCATCAATACGCTTTGGATCTAAACTATGCAGTTCACTCATCATATGTTTAATGGTTTCTGCAGCTAATTCATCTGTTCTTTTAAAACGGAACACGCCTTTTGGAGCTTTACCAACTGCGGTTCTGTATGCTTTTACTATATATGCTGTTTTCATTTTTTTCTTTAAAATTAATAGAAATAAGAGTCAAAAATTAGGTTAATTTACCTGAAAATTTGCATCTACGTTCTTGGTTCTAATTTCTAAGTGGTTTACCTTTAGTTAACATATGCTGAATTCTTTCTAACGTTTTACGTTCTGTACATAAACTTAAGAATGCTTCACGTTCTAAATCCAATAAATACTGCTCACTTACTAGGGTAGGCTCAGATAAATCTCCACCGGCCATTACATAAGCTAGTTTATTTGCAATTTTATGGTCATGTTCACTAATGTAATTACTATCTTCCATAGAATCTGTGCCAACAAGGAACATACCTAATGCTTGTTTACCAAGTACTTTTACATCTTTACGTTTTACAGGTTGTGTGTAACCCATATCTGCCATTAGTTTAGCGTGTTGTTTAGCAACTGCTATTTGGCGTGCTTTGTTTACTACAACTATATCTTTTCCTTTCTGCAATAGGTTAGTATCAAAAGCTTCATAAGCAGAAGTAGATACTTTTGCCATACCAATAGTTAAGAAATGCTCTTGCAATACATTTAACTGTACATCTCCTTTACTAAAAAGGTCAGATGCTCTTAAAGCCATTTCTTTAGAGCCACCACCACCAGGTATAACACCAACACCAAACTCTACAAGTCCCATGTAAGTTTCTGCAGCAGCAACTACTTTATCTGCGTGTAATGATAACTCACAACCACCACCTAAAGCCATACCGTGAGGAGCAGAAATAGTTGGTATTGCAGAATAGCGCATACGCATCATAGTATCTTGGAAATATTTAATAGCCATATTAAGCTCATCATACTCCTGTTCTGCAGCCATCATAAATATCATACCTATGTTAGCACCTACAGAGAAGTTTGCAGCTTGGTTACCTACTACTAATCCAGCAAAATCTTTTTCGGCTAAATCAATAGCTTTATTTAAACCTGCTAAAACATCACCACCAATAGTGTTCATTTTAGATTGGAACTCAACATTAAGTATACCATCACCTAAATCTTCAACTACAACGCCAGAGTTTTTAAATACTTCAGATGTTTTTCTGATGTTGTCTAGAATGATAAACGCATCTTGACCAGGAATTTTAGTTTGTGTTTTAGATGGAATGTCATAAAAATATGATGCACCATCTTTTACAGAGTAGAATGATGTGCTACCAGAAGCAATCATTTCATTAACCCAAGCAGCTGGCTCTAAACCTTCTGCTTTCATTAATTCAATTCCTTTTTCAACACCAATTGCATCCCAAATTTGAAAAGGACCATGTTCCCATCCAAAACCAGCTTTCATTGCATCATCAATCTTATACAATTCATCTGTAATTTCTGGAATACGGTTAGATACATATGCAAATAAAGCAGTGAAGCTTTTTCTGTAAAATTCACCAGCTTTATCTTTTCCTTTTACTAGTATTTTAAATCTGTCTACAACTTTATCTACTGTTTTAGTAAGTTCTAAAGTTGCAAATTTTGCTTTTTTAGCAGATCTGTATTCTAATGTATTTAAATCCAGAGATAAAATTTCTTTTTTACCCTCTGCAGAAACAGTTTTTTTATAAAATCCTTGTCCGGTTTTACTTCCTAACCATTTATTCTCCATCATTGTATTAATGAAGTCTGGCAATTTAAAAAGCTCTAAACGCTCATCATTAGGACAATTTTCTCTAATACCATTTGCAACGTGTACTAAGGTATCTAACCCAACAACATCTACGGTCCTAAAAGTTGCAGATTTAGGGCGACCAATAACTGGTCCAGATAATTTATCTACTTCTTCAATAGTTAAATCTAAATCTTTAACTGCATGAAATAAACTTTGTATGCTAAAAATTCCAATACGGTTACCAATAAAAGCAGGTGTGTCTTTAGCAACTACAGATGTTTTACCTAAAAACTTTTCTCCATAACCATTTAAAAATTCTAATACCGCAGCATCAGTTTTTGGTCCAGGAATAATTTCAAATAAGTTTAAGTAACGTGCAGGGTTAAAAAAGTGAGTACCGCAGAAGTTTTTCTGAAAATCTTCAGAGCGTCCTTCACTCATAAATTTAATAGGAATACCAGATGTGTTAGATGTAATTAACGTTCCTGGTGTTCTGTATTTTTCAAGTTTTTCAAAAACTTGTTGTTTAATGTCTAATCTTTCAACAACAACTTCCATAATCCAGTCTACGTCTGCAACCTTGGCAATATCATCTTCTAAATTACCAGTTGTTATTCTGCTTGCAAATTTTTGACTGTAGATAGGAGAAGGTTTAGATTTTAAAGATGCAGTTAAAGCATCGTTTACCAATCTGTTCCTTACCACTTTATCTTCTAGTGTTAAGCCTTTTGCTTTTTCTTTGTCGTTTAGTTCTCTAGGAACAATGTCTAACAATAGCACTTCTACACCAATATTTGCAAAGTGACAGGCAATGCCACTACCCATAATACCAGAGCCAATAATGGCTATTTTTTTAATGTGTTTGTTCATTTTTATTTAGACCTATTAATTAGTTATATTATTTAAAAATTTCTTTTTTAGCTATAAGCGCATTAATTGTTTCTGTTACCTCAAAAAAATGTTTTAATTTTTCTTCAGGTATATTAGCTTTAACTGCGCTGTTAAATTGAAAAACGGTTTCTTTAGATAAAGTTCTTTTTTCTAAACCAAGTTCTGTTAAATGTATAATAACACCTCTACCATCATTAGGGTTAGGCTTACGTACTATAAATTCTTTTGCTTCTAAGCTTTTTAGTATTCTAGACAAACTAGTGGCTTCCATACCCATTTTAGGACCAAGTGCAGTAGATGCGGTACCTGTTTTTGGGTCTATGCTTAATAGTGTAAAAGCCATAGCCATTGTATTATTATGGTTTTTAGCTTCTTCATTATACATCTTAGCTACTGATAGCCAAGTTTCTCTTAAAGCATAATCTATGGTAATCTCTTTCATTTGTAATTTGAATAGGTTACCAAATATAGTAAAATTTATTATGCATGCATAATAAATTTATAAAAAAATACGAGCTTAATATATACTTAACATTAAGTATATGTATGGTAATGTGTTTTGTAGATGTTTAGCTGCTAAGGTTTTATGGCTTAGCAGCTAAATAAAAGTTAGTATCCGTAAATATCGTTGTAAAGAGCTTTGTATTTCTCTTTAATTATTTTTCTACGCAATTTTAGGGTAGGAGTAACGTGGCCGCCTTCAATACTCCAAATATCTGGAGTAAGTCTAAATTGTTTAATTTTTTCCCATTTGGCAAAGTTTTCGTTGGCAGCATCAACTTCTTCTTGAAAACGTGCTATTACTTTTTCATTTGTAACCAAGTCTTCATTACTAGTTATTGTAATGTTGTAACGTTTAGCCCATTCTTTTACAAAATCAAAATCTGGCTGAATAAAAGCAGCAGGCATTTTTTCACCTTCGCCAATTACCATTACTTGATCTATAAATCTTGATTGTTTACATCTGTTTTCTAATAATTGTGGGGCTACATATTTACCACCAGATGTTTTAAACATTTCTTTTTTACGATCTGTAATTTTTAAGAATCCATCAGCATCTATTTCTCCTATATCGCCAGTATGAAAATAGCCGTCTATAAGTACTTCAGAAGTTTTAGCTTCATCTTTGTAATACCCCATCATAACTTGTGGGCCTTTAATACAAATTTCTCCGTCTTCTGCTATTTTAACTTCTGTACGTTCTAATGGCTTACCTACGGTACCAATTCTAAATCCGCCATTACGCATATCGTTTACAGATATTACAGGAGATGTTTCTGTTAGTCCATAACCTTCCATAACGCCAAACCCAGCTGCGTTAAATACACGTGCAAGTCTTGGTTGTAGTGCGGCACTACCAGAAGCCATAACAGCAACTTGGCCACCTAAGGCAGCTTTCCATTTGCTAAAAATTAATTTACGTGCTAAACCTAATTTTTTCTCATACCACCAGCCATTTTGTTGGTAAGGTTTATACTCTAAACCTACCTCTACAGCCCAAAAGAATAGTTTCTTTTTTATGCCAGTTAAAGCTGTTCCTTTGGCAATAATTTTATCGTATACTTTTTCTAATAATCTAGGTACAGCCGTCATTACTTGTGGTTGTACTTCTTGTGCATACTCACTAATTTGATCTATAGGAGCATAATGTATGGCTGCACCACAATATTGGTATAGGTAAATTAACATACGCTCATATACGTGGCATAATGGTAAAAAACTAAGAGCTCTAGATTTACCCAGTTCTATAGGTATTCTCTTAAAGCTTTCTAGAGCATTACTAACAAGGTTGTTGTGCGATAGCATAACACCTTTTGGTCTTCCTGTTGTACCAGAAGTATATATCAATGTAGCTAAGTCTGTTGGCTTAACGTCATCTTTTAATTTTTCTACTTCTGCTTGGTTAGACTCGTCAATACCAAGATCTAATACTTCAGACCAATTTTTACATCCTTCTAAACTGTCAAAAGAATAAATTTCTATAAGTGAAGGTACTTGGTCTTTTATTTTTTTTATTTTCTCAAAAACATCTGTACATGAAATAAAGCAATATTTAGCTTCAGAATGATTCAGTACATATGCATAATCTTCTTCAGAAATTGTTGGGTAAACAGGTACGTTTTGTGCACCAAGTTGAAGAATTCCAATGTCCATAACATTCCATTCCATTCTGTTGGTAGAGGATATTACAGCAATTTTGTCATTTTTAGAAACACCTAACCTTAACAGTGCTCTACTCATTGTATTTGCTTTGTCTACATACTCTTGGGTAGACATATATTCCCACTTGTCATCATATTTTGTAGCTAATGATTGTTGTAGGTTGTATTTTTTTAATTGATAGTAAGGAAAATCAAATAATCTAGTTACTTCTTGCATAAGAATTGATTGTATCAGAGTTGCAAATTAAGAAAAGGAATGCTTATTTTAAAATTAGATTCGTAAAAAAACACTATAAATTCTATTATTTTCTTAGTCTGAATTAGTAAAATGCTAAAATATAACAAGTTAACATTTTGTTAAAATTGCAATAAAATGAACAATTGTTTTCTTTAACAGCCACTTTACAACAAATTTTACAAAATCATATATCTAAAATACAAAAATTAAGAATCGAAAATCTTTAATTAAATGTTATAATTTTTAGTTAAGTGTCTATTTTTTAAGGTTTTTAAGGCAGATTACCGTTTGTCTACAGTTAACTGCATTTTATCGCACTATAAAAGCCTTTAATCTTATCTTACTAATAAAATAAGAACCAAAGCAGCATTTTTGTTGTAATTAATTAACGCCCCAAATCATTAATTATGACTAAATTTTTACCATTAAGAACCTACTTTTTACTACTTATAGTTGTTTGTTGTACTTTAAATACAACTGCACAGTCTGAACCTTTTGAGTGCGATTATAATGCATACTTATTTCAAACAAATGATATTTATGCCCTAGATTTAGCATCAGGAAGCTCTTATTTAGTAGCGGCAGATGTTGTGCCAGGAAATATAAATGCAGCAGCATACAACTCTGCAGATGGTTATATTTGGGGATATTTGTCTACACCGCAAATATCTATAGTACAAATAGGTAAAGATTTTACGCCTACAGTACATACCATTGCAGAATTACCAAATAATGGTAATAAGTATGTAGGAGATATTAATTTAGATGGTATTTATTACTTAAGAGCCGGTTCTTCTTCTTATTATGCAATAGACTTAAATCCTGAATCTAACAATTATTTAGAGTACATAGGGTCTTATACATTAGATAAAAGCATTAGTATTCATGATTGGGCTTTTAATGCTGTAGATGGTAAATTATATGCAGTTAGTAAAGGAACAAATAGATTGTATAGAATTACAGCAGAAACAGGTGTTGTAGAAGATTTAGGTGAAGTGCCTGTATTAGCAGGTTTTAATTATACATATGGTGCTGTTTATTTTGATGTAGATGGTAACCTATATATTTCTGCAAACCAAACAGGTTCTGTTTATAAAATTAACGCAGTTCATACAATTGTAGCCAATGTAATGGTGTCTAATATTTTTGCTTTTGGTCCAGCAAGTTCTTCTAATGATGGGGCGCGTTGCCCTACAGCTCCTGTGCCACAAGAAGATTGTATTAATGGAATTGATGATGACGGAGACGGACTTGTAGATTGTGATGACCCTTCTTGTTCTGGTATTAGCTTATGTCCGGTAATTACAACTACATCTGGTGGTAATGATGGAGGTTTAGAGAGTAATGATAGACTAGCAAACCTTATTACCAACAGAAATTACAATAGAGCTAAAAACAATTATATTTTTGATAAAACAAAAGCAAAACAAATTACCAAAGACAAAGGTTATAAACTAAGCGGAAAATATACTAGTGATAATATACCATTGTCTGCTCTTGTACCATTAAATGTTTTAGGAGAAACTAGTACAATAGAATCTTCTCCGGCAGATTTATTAGAGCTAACTAATGCTAGTGATATTTTTTCTGTAGATTATTTAAAAGGAGACCAAACTATTGGAGCTTTAATGGTTATTAAAACAGACAATACTGTTTATGAGCATAGTAAGTTTATTTGTGATCGTTTTTTAGGAGCAGAGTTACTTTCTGTATCAAACTTAAATATTAGAGATAATAACTTTATAAAATCTATAATTAAGCAGGCAGATGGCAGCAAGGAATTTGCTTTGTCTTTCTCTGCAAAAGTTAACTCAAATAATAGTTTTACAATAGAGTCTCATTGGAATATTGATGCCTATGAAAAAGAAAGTATGTTTTACAATTTTCAAATATGGTCTAATTCTGTAGATGATTTGGTTGTTATGGCAGAAGAAATTTTATCTTTATTAGAAGCTAATGCAGCAATAGAAGGGTATAAAGGATCTGCGCCACCACCAGTTTTTGTTAGATCTGCAAAATATACCAAAGGTACTGTAGAGATGACGGTTGTAAACACAAACGTATCTAAACAAATGACTTTAGAAGGTGGTTTAAAACGTACAGAAACTAGTGAAACAGACTTTGTAACACTACAAGCTTCATTAGATAGGTATATAGATACTGTTACTGTAGAAACTGGTTCTTTATTTGATTTAGGTTTTAGATTAAAAAATGAAAAAGGAGATACACCAGATGATTTATTTGTAGCAGATGCTCCTTGGGGTGTAGATAGTTCTACTGCTTCTACAGAGGTTACAAAATATGAAATAGCACAGAATAGCGCACCTTATTTAGGAGACGGATTTAGAATAGAGCGTAATGTGCATTTAAAAGGAACAACACAAGAATATATAGGTACATACAGAGCATTTAATCCTAGGTTTTTGGCCGTAGACTTGTCAGAATACAAACAGCTATCGTTTACAGCTTCTGGTACAGGAACATTAGAGGTAAAACTATTAAAAGGTTCTGGAGAGCCATATATAACAACAGTAGAGTTAACAAGTGAAGCTCAGCGCTATGTGTTAGAAGATGCCGATTTTAAAAATGAATTTGGAGGTAACACAGATTTTAGTTCACTTAAAGTGTTGTTGTTTAACTTAAAGTCTGCTGACGGTAGCTTGCAAGAAAAAGAATTGCAATTGTCTGATATTGACTTTAACAATACAGAAGAAAGAAACGCTTACTTAGAAAAAAACAGAACTAAATCTATTTTACTGCCTAACCCTGTAGAGGAAGCTACTACTTTATATTTTTATGAAGAAATGGCAAGCACTTATACATTAGAATTTTATACTATTACCGGAACTTTAATGCCTGCTTATACTATTGTAGGTGATGCAAAACAAGGACAAAATAGTATAGATGTTAATGTGTCAAGTTTGGCATCTGGTGTATACTTATATAAGTTAATTAGTTCTAATAATGCTATTTGGAGCGGAAAATTGATAAAAAAATAACACTACCATTTACACAAACCATTGCAAAAAAAAGCAGGATTTTTACAATCCTGCTTTTTTGTTTTTTAGGCTTGTATTCTGCTTTTTATAAACTTAAACTGTCCGTTATGGTTAGACTCGTGTTCACAAACGTGAAACCATTTGCAGTAGTTGTTTGTTGGGCCCCAAGGAAAATTTTCATCAACTTTTAACAACCACTTATCATCTCTGTTAGCAAACTCTTTTAATGTATTTTGTCTTACTTCATCTAATGCGTCTAAATAATAACTCAGCTCGTTTCCTTTAATTTTTTTTCGTGCATTATCTCCTAAACCAGAAGCAATACTCCATCTTTTTTTATCTTCTTTAGGCCAGTCTCCCCAGGTTTTATCATTAAAGGTATGTATTTGATAAAAACGTTCTGTTGCTGCTAAGTGCATAAGCATTGCGCCAATAGAATTTGCATTTTCATCTACTAAGTAGTCTAAATCTGAAACACTCATATTGCGTACAGGTGCTAATATTACCATACGCATCCAAGTCATCATAGAAACTAAAGTCCCAATTTGTGGACTATACCCTTCTTTAGGACCAATTATATTAATATCTGACTCTTGCGTTACCATAGTTGTTGGTTTACCCAAAGGAAATGCTAATAAACTACTTGTGCCCATTGTTAATAAAGAAGCATTTTTAATAAAAGCTCTTCTGCTACTGTTTTGCTCTTCGTTTTTCATATTTATAGATTGATGATTATTTAGGTAAGTTACAAAATTCATTTGAACATAAATATCATCCTTCTTTATCCGTATTAAATGGTTATATACTTGTTATATTATTTATTTTTGCAACTTGAAAATTAATAGTATGATTAAGAAGCGTGTAAAACAGCTTACTTTTAGTTTAATTATCCTTTGTCATTTAGGTTTCTTGGCTGCAATTCTTTTTGAAAAGCAAAACAATTATTTAGTTTTTGGCTTTTTAATTTTAGCATTGGTTTTGTTGCTAGTAACTTATAAAAAGACACCAGTAAGTGCAAAAAGTCACACTTTTGAGCATTTTTTAACTGTTGCCTTTGTTTTTTTGGGAGCAATAATAACTTATGTATTGCACACAACCTTTAATTTCTCTACCGTTTTGGCAGCTTCAACAGTAGGTTTGCTTGTTAGTTTTGTTCCTAATTTAATTAAAAATAATACGGTAGTAAATACCATACCAACCGCTGTTTATTGCGGAGCGTTTGTGGGTATGACAAATGTTAGTGTAGCGCCAGATTATGTTTTTATAGCATTAGCAAGTGTATTTACAGGTTTACTTTTAGTAGGCTCTAAAGATAGTTTTCACGGAGTAGGAGGTAAGCTTGGTACATTGGCTTTTGGTGGTGTAGTATTGGCTTTTTTTATAACTTTTTTATTGTCAAAATGAAAATAGCACACTTTATAGTAATATTTGCAGGTAGTTTATCTGCTATACTAACTTATTTACTTCAATTTAAATACAAGCAAAGTGCTGTTAGAGCATCTGCATTGGTAGGTGTTTTTTCTGCTTTATTTGTTTTGTTGTTTCCAAATGTATTAACAAGTTATTTATCACAGAATATTCCACTGGTATGTTTTGGAGCTTCTTTTATAGGTATGGTATCTTCTAAGCTTGTAAAGAGCTATTGGATAATAGGCGTATCTGGAGCAATATTTACAATACTTTATTTAAATACGAGTAAATTGTTTACAGGCTTTGGAGGCGGATTAGGCTCTGCCGCTTGTATAGCTCTTTTGGTAACCTTGGCAATACCAATTGTAGTAAATAAAGGGAATGTAACAAACGGTTTTTTACAGCTAAAAAGACTAATAAATAAACGAAGCTTAAAAAAGTAAGATTGTTATTTTAAAGCAATACTTTTAAGTTCTAATTTAAAATCTTCTGCTGTTTTATTGCCAATTAAAAAGGCTATTTCGTTAATGTTATCACCATTAAAATTAGGAATATCAACCTTATTTCCTCTAAACATTGCATACATATTACTTAGTTTAATTTCTATGGATTGCCACTCTCCATTTGTTGTAAAAGGAGCAATAAACCAATGTTTAGTTGCTGTGTTTTCTTTTATTCTAATTTGATATGCTTTACAATCACCCTTTAGTGTAATACAAATAGTAGTAAAATCTTTGCAATATGCAGTAGTATGATGTTTAACCATTGCAAAACCACCATTATTTTTTAGCGATACGTAACCACTAAAAAGACCGATGTTATCTGTTGTAATTTCAAAATTACTTTTAGATACACCACCCATGACAGCATCTGTAATGGTATGCCATTCTTTTGAGTCTGTTGAAGAAGTGAAGTCGGTAATAGTTTTCATATGGATTAATGAGTTTTGCAGTGTGAAGATAAGTTGTTTTATCAAGCATAAAAAATCCCGTTTCAACTAAGAAACGGGATTTTACTTTATGATTTAAAAAGAAATATTATCCTTTTTGTTTTAAGATCCACTCTCTGGCATTTGTAAATGCTTCTAACCAAGGCGTAACATCATCCTTACGGTCTGTTGGGTAATTTGCCCAGTTCCATTGGAACGTAGAACGCTCTATATGTGGCATTGTTACTAGGTGTCTTCCTGTTTTGTCACACAACATAGCAGTATTAAAATCACTACCGTTTGGATTTGCAGGGTAACCTTCATAACCATAGGTAGAAACAATATTGTAGTCTTCTTTATTTTGTGGTAAGCTAAATTTACCTTCGCCATGACTAATCCAAACGCCCAATGTAGTACCCGCTAAAGTAGAAAGCATTACAGAATTGTTTTCTTCAATTTTAACAGAGGTAAAGTTGCTCTCGTGTTTATGAGAATCGTTATATGTCATTTTTCCGTGTTGCTCGTGCTCAGGGTTAATAAGTTCTAACTCCATAAATAACTGGCAACCGTTACAAATACCAACAGATAAAGTGTCTTCTCTTTTAAAGAAGTCGTTTATTACTTTATTGGCTTTTTCATTATATTTGATTGCGCCAGCCCAACCTTTTGCACTACCAAGTACATCTGAGTTAGAGAAACCACCAACGGCTCCTAAAAACTGAATATCTTCTAAGGTTTCACGTCCCGATATTAAATCGGTCATATGCACATCTTTTACATCAAAACCGGCTAAATACATTGCATTTGCCATTTCACGCTCAGAGTTGCTTCCTTTTTCGCGTAAAATAGCTGCTTTTGGTCTTTCTCCGTTTATTACAGGTAATTTACCTGTAAAATTGGCCGGGAAAGTATATTGTAAAGGCTGGTTTTTATAATTATCAAACCTGTCTTTAGCTAAATTATTAGCCGTTTGTTTATTGTCTAATAAGTATGACGTTTTGCTCCACGTATCTCTTAACGATGTTACGTTTAAGCCCATTTCCATACCATTATTTTTTATGGTTAACGTAGCTTCTTCAACCACAGTACCAATTTTAATAGCAGTTACACCAGCATTAGCAAATAACGTTTCTACACTTGCATCTGCCTGAAAAACAACACCGGCATTTTCAGCAAATAATAATTTAATAGTGTCTTGTTCCTCTAAAGCAGATAAGTCTAAGTTGGCACCCAAATTAACATCAGCAAAACACATTTCTAGAAGAGTTGTAATTAAACCGCCAGAGGCAACATCATGTCCTGCGTTAATTTTATCAGCTTTAATAGCGTCTTGTAGTGTGTTAAATACTGTTTTTACATAAGCAGCATCGGTAATATTTGGAGTGCTATTTCCTATTTTATTTTGTGTTTGCGCAAAAGAAGAACCACCTAATTTAAAGCTGTCTTTAGATAAATTTATATAGTAAATAGCATTACTATTTTTCTGTAAAACAGGTTCTACTACTTGGTTTATATTATTACAATTTGCGGCAGCAGAAATAATTACTGTACCAGGAGATATAACTTCTTCATCTTTATATTTTTGCTTCATAGAAAGTGAATCTTTACCTGTTGGTACGTTAATACCTAGGGCAATACTAAAATTAGATACAGCTTCTACAGCTTCATACAAACGGGCATCTTCACCTTCGTTTTTACAAGGCCACATCCAGTTGGCAGATAAAGAAACGGATTTTAAGCCATCTTTTAAAGGAGCCCAAACAATATTAGTTAATGCTTCTGTAATACTATTTTTACTACCTGCAGCAGGGTTTATTAAACCAGAAATAGGAGAGTGCCCTATAGAGGTTGCTATACCTTCTTTACCTTTAAAATCTAATGCCATTACACCACAGTTGTTTAGTGGCAATTGTAGTGGGCCTGCACATTGTTGTTTAGCAACACGGCCACCAACACAACGGTCTACTTTATTTGTTAACCAATCTTTAGAACCAACAGCCTCTAACTGTAAAACTTGTTCTAAATAATCATGAAAAAACTCTAATGAGTAATTAGGATCTTGGTAGTTGCGAGTTACAGTAGTATCTGTCATTATAGTTTTAGGAGAACTACCAAACATATCTTCCAAAGCCAAGTCCATAGGTTTTTCTCCTGTGGTTTTAGACTCAAAAGTAAATCTATGGTTGTTTGTAACCTCACCAACCTCGTACATAGGAGAACGTTCACGTTCTGCAATACGTTCTAGCAAGCCCATATCATCTTTACCAATAACAAGTCCCATACGTTCTTGTGACTCATTACCTATAATTTCTTTAGCAGAAAGTGTTGGGTCGCCAACAGGTAATTTATCTAAATCTATATGTCCGCCTGTATCTTCAACAAGTTCAGACAAGCAGTTTAAGTGTCCGCCTGCACCATGGTCATGTATAGAAACTATTGGGTTTTCATTACTTTCTACCAAACCACGTATGGCATTTGCTGCTCTTTTTTGCATTTCTGGGTTAGAACGTTGCACTGCATTTAGTTCAATGCCAGAAGCAAATTCTCCTGTGTCTGCACTAGATACAGCAGCGCCACCCATACCAATACGGTAATTGTCTCCACCAAGAATTACTATTTTGTTGCCATCTTTAGGTTCATCTTTTAAAGCTTGGGTATGTTTACCATAACCAATACCACCAGCTTGCATAATAACTTTATCAAACCCAAGTTTACGAGCATCTTCTTGATGCTCAAAAGTTAAAACAGAACCAGTAATTAATGGTTGCCCAAATTTGTTTCCAAAATCTGATGCTCCGTTAGATGCTTTTATTAAAATATCCATTGGTGTTTGGTACAACCAAGGACGTTCTTCCATTGCTTTTTCCCAAGGCCTGTTTTCTTCTAGCCTAGAGTAAGAAGTCATATAAACCGCAGTCCCAGCTAAAGGTAAAGAACCTTTTCCGCCAGCTAACCTGTCTCTAATTTCACCTCCAGAACCAGTAGCAGCACCATTAAAAGGCTCTACGGTAGTAGGGAAATTGTGAGTTTCTGCTTTTAATGATATAACAGAATTAAATTCTTCTTCAGTATAAAAATCTGGTTTATCTGCTGTTTTAGGAGCAAATTGTGTTACCGTTGGGCCTTTAATAAAAGCAACATTATCTTTATAAGCAGATACAATTGTACCTGGGTTTTCTTGAGATGTTTTCTTTATTAACTTAAATAGAGAAGAAGGTTTTTCTTGTCCGTCTATTACAAATGTGCCGTTAAAAATTTTATGTCTACAGTGTTCAGAGTTTACTTGACTAAAACCAAAAACTTCAGAATCTGTTAATTTTCTTCCAATTTTAGTAGCTACGCTTTCTAAATATTCAATTTCTTCGTTGCTTAATGCTAAGCCTTCTTGTTGGTTATAGGCTGCAATATCATCAATAGGTAAAACTTCTTCTGGTGTAATAGCTATTGTAAAAATATCTTGAGTTAAAGCAGTATATTTTTGAGATATCATTGGATCAAAATCTTTTGCCTCTGCTGTAGAAGCAAAAAATTCTTCAATTCTTATAATGCCCTTTATACCCATATTCTGGGTAATTTCAGTAGCGTTGGTACTCCAAGGAGTAATCATTGCTGCTCTTGGGCCAACAAAAAAGGCGTCAAGAGACGCCGCATTTATTTTAGGATTGTTGCCAAAAAGCCATATTAATTTAGAAATATCTTCTTGTGTAAGATTATTTTTGGTTTCTACAGCAAAAACTTTGCTGGTTTGGTCTCCGAAAAAGTGAATCATTGTAGCTCTTGTGTTGTTTTGTTTAACAAGCCACAAATTTACACTTTTTAAGTGTAAATTTTCACAAGAATAGTTAACAGTTTTTAGTGGTGATTGTTAATTTCTTCTATCTCTAGTTTACGTTTTATTCTTTAATAAAGAAATGACTAGTTTGTGTTTAAAAGAATCTAAAATGAAAAAGAGTCTTGTCGGCAAAAACAAGACTCTTTTTACGAGAACACTATATGAAAATGAAAAATTTATTCTGACTAATTATACTGCTAATGTATTACCAATATCTAGTTTTATAAATTATATGTTGTAAACCATTGTATAGTTGTTGTTTGTTAAGTAACTTATGTGGTAGATAATTTTTTTTTTGAAAAATAAAGTAGGGTTTTTTTAGTGTTGATTGTTTTAAGAGTGTATTGCAGCATTATTAATGGTTGTAATAACATTTTAAAAACCAAATTTTATGAAAAAAGTACATTTTTTATTTACAGCAATTTTAATGACAGTAACATTTACTGTTGTAGGGCAAGAGAAAGAAGTTACAGAAAAAGAAAAACTATCTTACTATGAACAAAGAGCTAAAGAAGATGCCGCTTATGAACAGTCTACAGAAATAGCTGTAGAAGATGAGGAAGAATTTTGGGAAGACCAAAAGGCATATGAGAAAAACTTAAAGAAAAGAGATAGAAAGGCTTATAAAGCGTATATGAAGGGTAAGAGAGATGCGTATGCAGAACACGCTGCACATTGTGATTCTCACTGTCATCATAGTGACCATTACCACAGTCATGCTACGTTTTATTATAGCTATAATAATTACAGAAGAGCTCCAAGACGCTCAACTGTAGTAAGGACTAATGTTGGCGTTAGAGTACCTAGCGTTAGGATTGGATTATAATTGATAATTTGTATTTGGGAACGAAAAAGTCGGCTGGTTAGAGCCGACTTTTTTTATGTTGTATTGTTAGGCGTATTATTTTTTTTCTAATAAAGCCATATAAAAACCATCATAACCAGAGTCAGATGCATAAACTTTATTTTCTTTAACAAGGGTAAAATCTTTACCTGCTTCTGAGGCTAAAAATGCTATAACTTGGTCGTTGTTTTCTTGTGGTAAAATAGAACAAGTGGCATATACCAGTTTTCCTCCAGATTTTACTATTCTACTATAGCTTTGTAAAATTTCTTGTTGTGTTTTTGTAATCTTATCTAAAAACTCTGGTTGTAATTTCCATTTAGCATCCGGATTACGTTTTAGTACACCAAGACCAGTACAAGGAGCATCAATTAAAACTCGGTCTGCACTGTTGTACAGTTTTTTTATTACTTTGGTAGAGTCTATTTCTCTAGTTTCAATATTGTGTGCGCCATCTCTTTTTGCACGTCTTTTTAATTCTTTTAATTTATTGCCATAAATATCTAAAGCAATTAATTGCCCTTTGTTTTCCATTAAAGCAGCAATGTGCAATGCTTTTCCTCCTGCACCAGCACAAGTATCTACTACACGCTGCCCAGGTTTAACATCTAAAAAGTGACCAACTAATTGTGAAGACGCATCTTGCATCTCAAACATTCCTTTTTTAAACGCTTCTGTTCTAAAAACATTAGCTCTTTCTGTAAGTGTTAAAGTATCTGGATATCCTTTTATAGGATTGGCAACTATATTTTCTTCTAATAAAGCTTTTTGTAAGTTGGCCTTTGTTGTTTTTAAAGTATTTACTCTTAAAACTACTTCGGCTTGTTTATTTAAAGCGTTAATTTCTTTTGTCCATTTTTTATCACCTAAAGCTTTTTCTCCAACTTCATCAATCCAATCTGGTATAGATTCTTTAAATTTTCTAATTTTAGACAATTCATCAAATCTTCCTTTAATTCTTCTTGTAGGTGTTGGTTCAATTTGTTTCCAGTCTGGCAATTCTATGCCTTTTAAAACAGCCCAAACAGCCCAAATTCTAAACAGGTTAGGTCTGCTATATGGAGCTTTTACTTCGGCAATTTCTGTATATAATCTTTTCCAGCGTACAATTTCATACGTGGTTTCTGCAATAAAACCACGATCTCTAGATCCCCAACGTTTATCAAATTTTAAAACTTTTTCTACAACCTTATCTGCATATTCATCTTCATTAAAAATAAGGTTAAGTGCGTCTATTACCGCAAATACTAAGTTTCTGTGTAACTTCATTTTTACTTTTTATTGTTTTTATTTTCTAGGAGTTTTTATGTAAAACTTTAAACTAGAATTTATATAAGTTTTAAATTTATGTTGTGTAATTTTTAAAAAGATAAAACACTAACAATTAGTTTAAAAAAAATATGGCTGCAAAGGTATTGTTTTAGAAAGGAATACACTTATTTTTGATGAAATATATATGTGTAAATAGCTATTTTAGGCTGTATCTACGTATTTAAATAGTAAATACTTATAATGTAAAGTATTTGTAGAATACACAAAATTAGAAGAAAATGAAGAAATTAGTAGTAGCAATTTGTGCTTTAGCCCTTTTTGCTTGTGAACAAAAAAATGAGGTTAAACCTTTTACCTCTGTTGTAGTAAAAGACGTTTATACTAAAAATGTAAGTATTAGAGCTATTGAGGTTTTAGATGGTAGTGTAGGTTTTGCGGGTAACAATGGTGTTTTTGGCTCTGTAGATTTAAAAACAAATAAGGTAATAACCAATGTGCAAAAATACGATACTATTTTACCTGAGTTTAGAGCTGTTGGTACAACTGGAGCAGATTTTTTTATGTTATCTGTAACTAACCCAGCTTTATTATATAAAACAGGTGAAAACGGAAAAATGGAATTGGTTTATACCGAAAAAGGTGATGGCGTTTTTTATGATGCAATTAACTTTTGGAACTCTAAAGAAGGTATTGCGGTTGGCGATAGTGTAGATGGTTGCTTATCTGTTATTGTTACTAGAGATGGTGGTAATAGTTGGAATAAGATTGCGTGTAATAATTTACCTGAAGGTATTGCTGGTGAAGGTGCTTTTGCAGCAAGTAATACCAACATTAAAATTGTAGGAGATAAAACTTGGATAGCTACCACTAAAGGTCGTGTTTTTTACTCTGCAGATAAAGGAACTACTTGGGATGTATTTAGTGTACCAATGACAGGTTTGGGAGAAACACACGGAATTTTTTCTTTAGATTTTTATAACGAAAATTTAGGTTTTGCTATTGGAGGAGATTTTACAAAGCCAGAACAAAACATTAAAAATAAAGCAGTAACCACAGATGGTGGTGTAACCTGGAGTTTAGTTGCAGATGGCAAAGAACCAGATTATAAAAGTTGTGTGCAATTTGTACCAGAGCGAAATGGTAATGAACTAGTAGCTGTAGGTTTTACAGGTATTGCATATTCTAGAGATAAAGGACAGACGTGGAAAGAGTTGTCTAAAGAAGGTTTTTACACCATTAGGTTTGTAAATGATACCCTTGCTTATGCAGCAGGTAAAGACCGCATATCTAAATTAATTTTTAAATAATAAAAAAGGAAAGCTTATTGCTTTCCTTTTTTATGTTTGTCCCTGTATTCACGTATTAGTCTGCGTTTAAAGTCTTCTTCTAAACGAGCAAGTTTGTATGTTTTTCTATAGTTTAATACTTTGCTTATTTTAGCATAGTATGTTTTGGTAATGTCTACTTTTTCTTTTTCAAACTCTATGTAAGTTTCTAGTAAATGTTTAGAGTCTTCTTCAGATAAATTGTTGTAGTCATATTTTCTTTTTAAGTCTCGCCTGTCATCATATAGTTTATGAAGTTCTTTTTCAAACTCATCATAAATAGGCCAAAAACTTTTAGCTTCATTGCTAGATAGTTCTAATTGCTCTGTAAAAAAAGCAACCTTTAAAGATTTAATTTTTTCCCAGTCGTTTCTTTGTCCATAGAAAAACGTAGTTCCTATAAAGAAAACTAGAATAGTTATTAATGTTTGGATTTTATTTTTCATCTTCATCTAAATAAATACCTTGTATGTCTATACCATTGTTAGACTCCAAATAGTTCATAATTTCATCTTCGTTAATTTCACTTTCTGTAACGTCAGACACATTAATATCATCTATTGATATTATTTGTGCTAGGTCGTAGGTAGGGAAATCAATATCATTTTCATCAAAATAGCTTTCAATATCTGAGGCAGCTATGTCTTGAAAAGATATAGGGGTAGAACTGTTGTTAAAAACTACTGCAGCAATTAAAATAGCTACTACCGCAGCAATGCTAGATGTTGCGTATAATCTCTTTTTAAAAGAACTTAGTTTTATAACCTTAGGTTCTGTTTTTTGGTTTAGTTTGGTTTGTATATTTTGGTGTATACTGTCAAAATAATTATCTGGTACTGTAAAGCCTTCTTTTTTAGGAATAGCGCTTTGTTCCTGAGCAATAGTATTGTTCAGTTTTGCAGAGAAATTATCTAAATAAGACTCTGGCATTTTAAATCCGCTATTTTTTGGTAGGCTTTTCATACTTATTCTTTGACTGTCAATACTCTAAATGGTTTAATTACTTTTTAAATAATTTTCAATTTTTTTTGCTGCTTGATGGTAAGATGCCTTTAAACCACCAACAGAAGTGCCTAGTATCTCTGATATTTCTTCGTATTTTAATTCGTCAAAATATTTCATATTAAATACTAATTTTTGCTTTTCTGGTAATGTGCTAATTGCTTTTTGTAGTTTTAATTGTATTTCGTCACCTTCAAAATAAACATCAGATTGCAAGTTCTCTAATAGTAAATCTTGTAATTCGTGGCTTGTAACACCAAGCATTTTAGATTTTGTTTTTAAAAAAGATAAGGATTCATTAGTAGCAATACGGTATATCCAAGAAAACAGTTTGCTTTCGCCTTTGAACTTATCAATATTTCTATACACTTTTATAAATGTATTTTGTAGCACATCATCTGCATCATCATGGTTAAGTACAATTTTACGTATGTGCCAATATAACCTTTCTTTATAGGTATCAACAAGAATCTCAAAAGCTTTTGCTTGAGAGTTTTTTTCTTTTAGTTGATGTACTAAAGTTTCTTCGGTCATCAATAGTGTACTATTTGTGTATTTGACTTAATTTATACAAAAAGGTTTAATGCTAAACGTCAAATGATTGCATATCTACTAATTTTTTGTAGACGTTGTTGTTGTTTATTAGCTGTGTATGTGTGCCTTGCTCTACAATTTCTCCTTTTTGTAACACCACAATTGTGTCTGCACTTTGTATGGTAGACAACCTGTGAGCAATTACAATAGAGGTTCTGTTTTGCATCATTTTTTCTAATGCGTCTTGTACCAAACGCTCGCTCTCTGTGTCTAAAGCAGAGGTAGCCTCATCTAAAATCATTATTGGAGGATTTTTAAGTACTGCACGTGCAATAGATAAACGTTGTTTTTGTCCGCCACTTAGTTTATTTCCGCTATCACCAATGTTAGTGTCATAACCATTTGGCTGTTCCATTATAAAGTCGTGTGCGTTTGCAATTTTTGCAGCTTCAATAATTTCTTCTTCAGTTGCATTTGTTTTACCTAATGCAATATTATTTTTAATGGTGTCATTAAACAAAATAGAATCTTGTGTAACTAAGCCCATTAAATCTCTAAGTGACTTTTTAGTAAGGTCTTTTATGTTGTCATCATCTATAGCAATTTCGCCTTCGTTAACATCATAAAAACGTGTAACTAGGTTTGCAATGGTACTTTTACCGCTACCAGACTGACCAACAAGTGCTACGGTTTTTCCTTTGTTAACTGTTAAGTTAAAGTTTTTAAGCACGTAATCATCCTCGTACTTAAAAGATATATTTTTTAGGGTTATGTTTTTATTAAACGCTTCCTTAGCAATTGCGTTTTCTTTTTCAGCAATAGGATTTTTAGTCTCTAAAATCTCTAATACACGCTCTGCCGCAGCATTACCTTTTTTAACACCGTATGATGCTTTACTTATAGCTTTTGCAGGAGTAAGTATTTGGTACGCAAGTCCCATATAGGTAATAAAAAGTTCTGGTTCTATACTTTTTTCAACCAAAACCATTTGTCCGCCATACCAAAGTAAAATGCCAATTACACCAATGCCTAAAAACTCACTAGCGGGTGAAGCTAAGTTTTGTCTGTTTAATAGGCTATTAGAGAATTTAAAAAATCTGTTGGTTGATTTTTGAAACGTACCTGCAAAAGTTTGTTCTGCATTAAATGCTTTTATTACGCGTAAGCCCCCTAAGGTTTCTTCTAAAATTGATAAAAATGTACCTTGTTCTTTCTGTACTTTATCAGATTTCTTTTTTAACGATTTACCAATTAATGAAATAATAAAACCAGAAATAGGGAGAAAAATAAATACAAAAATTGTTAGTTGGGCGCTAAAGGCAACCATCATTGCAATGGTAAAAATAATAGTAAGTGGCTCTCTAACTGCTAATTCTAAAACAGATAAAAAAGAGTGTTGAATCTCTAAAACATCAGAAGTTATACGTGCAATAGTATCTCCTTTTCTTTTTTCAGAATAATAAGATATTGGTAGTTCTACAGTTTTGTTATATAAAGCATTTCTTAAATCTTTTAAAACACCGTTTCTTAAAAAAGCGATAAAATACATAGCTAAATAGCCAAATAAGTTTTTTAAGAAAAACATACCTATAACCAAACCAACCATTAACATTAAAGCGTCTCCTTGGTTACCGCTGCCAACATTTTGCGTAATGTAATAGTTTAAATAATTTATTGTGTAATCTTTAATTTCTGTGATACTTGTCCACTCTGGAGCAACAGTAATAGATTCTGTTTGCCCAAATAATACAGATAGCATAGGAAATAAAGATACCATTGCTAGCGTGCTAAATAAAGCGTAAAAGATATTAGAAATTATGTTTAGTATTGCGTACGTTTTATAAGGCTTTGCATATACTAGTATTTTTTGAAAATATTTCATTAATTTAAATTCAGTTCTTTTAGAATTCTGTTTATTTTTTCTTCTAACTGTTTGTTTGCAACAGAAAAGTCTTCCGCTTTTTCTAAATTGGTATTTACACTAAAATAGAATTTTATTTTAGGCTCTGTACCACTTGGTCTTGCAGCCATTTTTGTTCCATCTTCTGCAATGTATATTAGTACATTAGATTTAGGAATGTTAATTTCTTTTTCTTCTCCTGTAATTACATTTTTTGCTGTAGATGTGTTGTAGTCTTCTATCCATTCTACTTTAGAACCATCTATAGTAGTAACAGGATTGTCTTTAAAATCTACCATCATTTGTTTAATCTCTTCAGCACCAGAAGCGCCTTTTTTGGTTAAAGAGACTAACTTTTCTTTGTAGAAACCACAGTCAACATAAGTAGCTATTAAATCTTGATAAAAAGAGCTACCATTTGCTTTTGCGTTTGCGCCAATTTCACAAGCCAATAGGGTAGAGGTAACCGCGTCTTTATCTCGTACAAAATCGCCCACCATAAAACCAAAGCTTTCTTCGCCACCACCAACAAAATATTGGTTAGGTGCGTCTTTTATCATTTTAGCTATCCATTTAAAGCCTGTTAAAGCAGTTTTGCATTCTACTTTATATAAATCTGCCAACTTGTTCATCATTGGTGTAGAAACAATAGTAGAACCAATAAACTCATCTCCAGTAAACCCTTTTTGTTTGCGTTGTTCTAAAAGAAATTTAGTCATTAAAACCATAGTTTGGTTTCCGTTTAGCAGTTCTAGTTTACCTTCTAAATTACGAACAGCAATACCTAGTCTGTCACAATCTGGATCTGTACCAATAACCATATCAGCTCCAATATCTTCTGCTTTTTTTATGGCTATAGACAATGCTTCTGGTTCTTCTGGGTTAGGAGAAACAACCGTAGGAAAATCACCATCTGGTTTAGCTTGCTCTTCAATAACTGTAACATTAGTATAACCAGCACGCTTTAAAACTTCTGGCACAGCAGTTATAGACGTACCGTGTAAAGAAGTGAAAACAATTTTAAAGTTGTCCTTATCTTTTGCATTAAAACTACCATTTTTTACAGATGCACTTAAAAAAGCTTCATCTACTTCTGTGTCAATTAACTCAATTTTAGTTTCATTAGCATTAAAGTTAATTTCACTAAAATCTAACTTATTTATTTCTGCAATAATTTCTTTGTCTTGTGGTGGTACAATTTGTCCGCCATCTGTCCAGTATACTTTGTAACCGTTATATTCTGGCGGATTATGAGAAGCTGTTAGCACAATACCAACGTGGCAGTTTAAATGCTTAACAGCAAAAGATAAAGCAGGAGTGGTTCTTAATTCAGAAAATAAATAGACTTTTATATCATTTGCAGAAAATACCTCTGCAACGGTTTTGGCAAGTGTATCACTATTGTGTCTACAATCGTAAGCTATAACAACTTTTAAATCTTCATTAGGGTATACTTTTTTTAAATAGTTGCTTATACCTTGTGTGTTTTTCCCTAATGTGTATTTGTTAATACGGTTAGTACCAACTCCCATTACGCCTCGCATACCACCAGTACCAAACTCTAGGTTTTTATAAAAACTATCGTTTAATTCTTCTGTGTTGTTATTTATTAAATGCTCTACTTTTGTTTTAGTATCTGAATCAAAAGTAGCCGTTAGCCAAGTTTTTGCTGTGTCTAAAATAGAACTCATTTTTAATGGTTTTAAGTGGTAAAATATATTTTAGTTGATATTTAATTTTTCAGAAATAGAATATCTTGTTTCATTTTTTTTAGATCGTACAATTATTTCTCCTATAAAGCCGGCTAAAAATAACTGACTACCCATAACCATAGCGGTTAAGGCAATGTAAAATTGTGGTCGTTCTGTAATTAATCTGCCAAATCTATTAAGAAAAAGTTTATCTATACCTAAATAAAGTGCAAATCCAAACCCAATAATAAACATTAGAGCGCCTAAAGCACCAAACAAGTGCATTGGTCTTTTTCCAAATTTAGATAAAAACCAAATAGTAATTAAATCTAAAAAACCATTTATAAAACGTTCCATACCAAATTTAGTACTTCCGTATTTACGTGCTTGGTGTTGCACAACTTTTTCATCAATTTTAGTAAAACCTGCATTTTTAGCAAGTACAGGAATATAACGATGCATTTCTCCAGAAACTTCTATGTTTTTAACTACCTCTTTTTTATAGGCTTTTAATCCACAATTAAAATCGTGCAGTTTAACACCAGATGTTTTTTGTGCTGCCCAGTTAAATAATTTAGAGGGTAAGTTTTTAGCAATTACAGAGTCGTAACGCTTTTTTTTCCAACCAGAGATAAGATCAAAACCATCTTTAACAATAAGGTTGTGAAGTTCAGGAATTTCTTCTGGATTGTCTTGTAAATCAGCATCCATAGTAATTATAACATCACCTTTTACAGCTTTAAAACCTGCATGTAATGCTTGTGATTTACCAAAGTTTTTTAAAAAACGTATGCCTTTTACATTAGTGTTTGCAGCAGAAAGTTCTGAAATAATCTTCCAAGAATTGTCTGTACTACCATCGTCTATAAAAAGTATTTCATATAAAAAATGATTGGATTGCATTACGGATACAATCCAATCATGTAGTTCTTTTAAAGATTCTTCCTCGTTTAAAAGAGGAATAACAATAGATAAATTCATAAGGTACTCTTGAAAATATATTCAAAAGTACAAATTCCTAAATTGTTTCTTGCTTTTTTATTAAGAATGCAGGAATTAATGAAAGTAGAAACCCTGCAACTATACTATAAAGAAGACCAAATAAGATCTGCATTACAGGGGTTTGAAAAGGTTTAGACATTTCTATATTAGCTTCTATTTGTTCCATAGATAAACCAGATTCTAAAAGCATTCCTTTTTGATATTCAGTTGCTTTAGCCATAAAATCAGGGTCTATTACACCTGCAAGTATTTGGTTAAATATTACGCCTATTATGCCACCTATTAAGCTAATACCTACACCTACTTTTAAAGCTTGACCTACAGATATGAATCCTCCGTTATCTTTTTTAAATTGTACCATACCTATTATGATAAAAGCTAAAGACAATAGAACACTAATTAAAAATACCATTGCGCCTCCTTGGTAATGCATATCTAGTGAAAATAACATTAGTACAAAGGCAATACTAATACCGCCTAGCATTAAACCATATTTTAAAGCATATTTCCCTGTTTTTGGTGTATTCTCTTCCATTTTAATTTTTGTTTTTTGGTTGTTATATTATAAGTATTCATTTTATTAATTTTGTTACAGAAAAAAACGAGTTATTTTTTTATTATTTTTTTTACTTTAATATTGTGGTTTTCATAAAAAAGCGTATTTTTGCACCGCTAAATTTATTTAGAAGAATTAAAGTTTTAAAAAATGAGAAAAGGTATACACCCAGAGAATTATAGATTAGTAGCGTTTAAAGATATGTCTAACGATGAAGTATTTTTAACTAAATCTACAGCAAATACAAAAGAAACATTAGAGGTTGATGGTGTTGAATACCCATTAGTAAAATTAGAAATCTCTAGAACATCACACCCATTTTACACAGGTAAAGCTAAATTAGTAGATACTGCTGGGCGTATTGATAAATTTAAGAACAAATACAAGAAATTTTCAAAGTAATAATTTCTTTACAATAATATTTAAAAAGTCACTTTTCAATTAGTTTTGAAACGTGACTTTTTTAGTTTAATACAAAATACTTTAGTCTTATGAATTATATTTTATTTGATGGTGCTGCAAGAACAGCTTTGTTGCCTTTTACTTATACTAGACCTGTTGCAGAAATTAGAATAGGAATACTTACTATTAGAGAAAAATGGGAAAAGTTTTTAGGGAGCACTACAAGTACAATAACAGAAGACTATTTAAGTGATAAGTTTCCAATGGTAGAGTTAGAGGAAAATGTAATGATTAATTCTTCATACTTGCCTAACCCTAGTTTGGTTGCTTTAATAGAAAACTTAAAAGAAAACCAAGTCATATATCATAAAGATAATATTGTTGCTTTTTTTGCAAAAGAAGCGCAGGAAGAAGTAGATTTTAATTCTTATGAAGAAATCTTTTTTGAGGAAGACGTACTAACTGTTGAAAAAACTTGGGATATCTTTTCTAAAAATGAAGCTGCTTTACAAGCAGATTTTGATTTGGTAACTGCTGGCAGAAAAAGTGCTGCAATATCTAAAACTAATACACTTATAAACCCCGATAATATTTTTATTGAAGAAGGTGCAAAAGTGGAGTATTGTATGCTAAATGCAACAAAAGGACCTATTTACGTAGGTAAAGATGCTGAAATTTGGGAAGGCGCTATGGTACGTGGTCCGTTGGCATTGTGCAACAATGCAGTAATAAAAATGGGAGCTAAAATATACGGAGCAACAACTATTGGGCCTTACGGTAAAGTTTGTGGTGAGGTTAGTAACTCTGTTATTTTTGGCTACTCTAGTAAAGGTCATGAGGGGTATTTAGGAAACTCTGTTTTGGGAGAATGGTGTAATATTGGTGCAGATTCTAACAACTCTAACTTAAAAAATAATTATGCTAAGGTTAGACTTTGGAATTATGATAGCGAAAGCTTTGAGCAAACTGGCTTACAGTTTTGTGGCTTAATGATGGGTGACCACAGTAAAAGTGCTATAAATACAATGTTTAATACAGGTACAGTAGTTGGTGTAAATGTAAATATTTATGTGCCTGGTTTCCCTAGAAATTTTGTTCCTAGTTTTAGTTGGGGTGGTGCATCTGGTTTTACAACATACGGTACTAAAAAAGCTTTTGAAACTGCTAAAATTATGATGGCAAGGCGTAATGTTGAGTTTACTGCAGAAGATGAAGCTATCTTGACTCACGTTTTTGAAGAAACAAAAAAATGGAGAAAAGATTAAAAAATAATTAAGAACCATTAATACTTTAAGTTAAATCTAATAAGTTTTTGTATTTTTCCATTTAATTTTTTAATCTATAGTAGCATTAAAATTAAATGAAAAAACTTACCCTAATTCGTCACGGAAAATCCTCTTGGAATTACGATGTTTCAGACAGAGATAGGCCTCTGTTAGAACGTGGTATTAATGATGCTTATTTGGTTGCTAGCGCACTAAAAGAGCCGGTTATAGATGCTGTCTTTTCTAGTCCGGCTAATAGAGCTTTGCATACATGTAATATCTTTTTAAGAGTTTTAAATATACCTTCTAACGAGCTACGCATTTATGACGAGCTTTATGATTTTTCTGGAGAGCACGTTATCAAGTTTATAAAATCATTAGATAATAAATTGCAGAACGTTGTAATTTTTGGTCACAACCACGCTTTAACACACATTGTAAATATGTATGGTGATAAAGTAATAGATAATGTGCCTACGTCTGGATTGGTAGAGTTAAGTTTTAATATTTTAGATTGGAATGCTATTGCCAAAGGTAGTACGCAGAATGTAATATTTCCTAAACAGTTAAAGAATGATTAAGTCAAAAAATCAATACATAAATAGAGAAATTAGTTGGTTAAGTTTTAATGCACGTGTACTGCAAGAAAGCGCAGATACTAAAGTGCCTTTAATAGAAAGATTACGTTTTTTAGGTATATTCTCTAATAATTTAGATGAATTTTTTAAAGTACGTTATGCAACTGTAAAGCGTATTGTAGATGCTGGTAAAACAGGTAAAAGTGTTTTGGGAGGAGAAAAAGCAAAAGATTTATTAGAAGAAATTACCAAAATTGTAATTAAGCAGCAAACTAAAAGTTTAAAAATTCTTGGTGATATTGAAAAAGAATTAGAATCAGAAAACATATTTATCATTAACGAAAAAGAAGTTAGTAAAAGTCAGGCCGCTTTTATTAAGACTTACTTTATGGAAAAAGTTAGTCCGCGTTTAATGACTATTGTTTTAAATGATTTAAGAGAATTTCCTTTATTAAAAGATACTGCGGCTTATTTGGCCGTTAAAATGGTATTAACCAGTTTGGATGGTGCAGAAGAGGTGCCAGAAAATAAATACGCTTTAATAGAAATACCAAAAGATATAGACCGCTTTGTGGTGCTACCTAAAGAAGGTGATAAAAACTACATCATTATTTTAGATGATTTAATTAGATATTCTTTACGTCATATTTTTAATATGTTTACTTATGAGTCTATATCTGCACATATGATTAAAATAACTAGAGATGCAGAGCTAGATATAGATAACGATTTAAGTAAAAGTTTTATTGAAAAAATATCTTCAAGTGTAGAGCATCGTAAAATTAGTGATCCTGTGCGTTTTGTTTACGATAAAAGGATAGCAAAAGATACGTTGTCTTTTTTAATGGAGAAAATGGGGATTGAAGAAACTGATAGTATTATTCCTGGTGGTATTTACCATAATCGTAGGGATTATATGAAGTTTCCTAGTTTAGGACGTAAAGATCTTATGTATGATAAAATAACACCTTTATTAGTTAAGGATTTTAATTTTGAAGGCAGCATATTAGAGCAAATTGCAGAGAAAGATCATTTGCAGTATACTCCTTATCATACTTTCTCTTACATTACTAAATTTTTAAGAGAAGCAGCTTTAGATCCGCAAGTAAGAACTATAAAATTAACAGTTTATAGGCTTGCTAGTAACTCTCAGGTAGTATCTTCATTAATTAACGCTGTTAAAAATGGTAAGCAGGTAACGGTCCAGATAGAGTTGCAAGCCAGGTTTGATGAGCAAGCAAACATACAATATGCAGAACTTTTACAGGCAGAAGGAGTTAAACTTATTTTTGGTGTACCGGGCTTAAAAGTACACAGTAAAATATGTTTAATAGAAAGAGAAGAGAATGAAAAGTTAAAACGCTATGGCTTTATAAGTACCGGTAATTTTAATGAGTCTACGGCTAAAATTTATACAGATTATACACTTTTTACGGCGCATTCATCAATATTAAAAGAATTAAACAAGGTTTTTGATTTTTTTGAAACTACCTATAAAATTAATAAGTACAAACACTTAATAGTTTCTCCTCATTATACAAAAAATGCTTTTAAAGCGTTAATAGATCAAGAGATTGAAAACGCTAAAGCAGGTAAAGAAGCCTACATAAAACTTAAGATGAACAGCCTAACGTCTTATAAAATGGTAGACAAATTGTATGAGGCTAGTAATGCAGGTGTAAAAATACAGCTAATTATTAGAGGTGTTTGTTGTTTAATTCCTGGAGTAAAAGGAATGAGTGAGAATATTGAAGCCATAAGTGTTGTAGATAAGTTTTTAGAGCATACTAGGTTATTTGTATTTGGTAATAATGGTAATCCTAAAGTTTATATTTCGTCTGCAGATTGGATGACACGTAACCTTGACTTTAGAGTAGAGGTTGGTTGCCCTATTTATGATGAAGACATAAAAAAAGAATTACTAGATACGTTTGATATTTCTTGGAATGATAATTTAAAAGCTCGTATTTTTTCAGAAAAGCAAGATAATGCATACCGTAAAAATGATGCGCCTGAGTTACGATCTCAGTTTGAATTATATAATTATTACAAGAATAAATTAAGTAAATAGATTTTTTATTTTGAAGATTTTTAAGCTTGCAGCAATAGATATTGGCTCTAATGCCATAAGGCTGCTTATACATAATATTATAGAAGCTAAAGACAAGAAAACCGAATTTAGGAAAAGTTCTTTGGTTAGGGTTCCTATACGTTTAGGTGAAGATTCATTTACTGTTGGTGAAATATCTGACCGTAATGTTGAGCGTATGATAGATGCTATGAAGGCTTTTAAATTATTAATGAATGTTAATGGAGTAGAAAGTTATATGGCTTGTGCAACTTCTGCAATTAGAGAAGCTAATAATGGGTATGAGGTTATTGAAAAAATACGAGAAGAAGCTGGTGTTAATATAGAGGTTATAGATGGCAAAAAAGAAGCTGCTATTATAGCTTCTACAGATTTAAAAGAACTTATTAATAATGACCAAGCATATTTATATATAGATGTTGGTGGTGGTAGTACGGAGTTTACTGTTTTTTCTGAAGGAAAATTAATAGCATCAAAATCTTTTAAAATAGGTACTGTTAGGTTACTTAATGATATGGTTGGAGCAAAAGTATGGAGCCAACTTGAAGAATGGATAAAATTGTATACTAAGGATTTATCTAAGGTGTCTATAATAGGTTCTGGTGGTAATATAAATAAACTACATAAAATGTCTGGCCGAAAAATAGGAGAACCTTTATCTTATATTTGGCTTAATGCTCAGTATCATTTTTTAGAGAGTATGTCTTATGAAGATAGGGTTTCTGAATTGGGTTTAAATCAAGATAGGGCAGATGTAATTATACCAGCCACACGTGTATTTTTATCATCAGCAAAGTGGTCTGGAGCTAAAAAAATACATGTGCCTAAAATAGGCCTTTCAGATGGTATGATTAAAACTTTGTATCAGAAAAACAAAGACTCTATCTAATGTTTATCCGTGTACGTTACCAGTTGCTCCTAAGTTTTTCATTAGGGTAGCTTCATACTCAAGCAAATCTTGCCATTTTTGGTCTACTTCATCACGGTCTCCATATTGTCTAGCAAAATTTAAAAACATAGTGTAATGTCCTGCTTCGCTTACCATTAATTTTCGGTAAAACTCAGCAAGCTCTTTATCTGCTAATTCTTCAGAGAGTAGCCTAAAACGCTCACAGCTACGAGCTTCAATTAATGCAGCATATAAAAGTCTGTGTACTAATTGTGTGGTTCTACTACCTCCTTTAGGAAAAAACTTTAATAAATCTACTACATATTTGTCTTTACGGTCTCTGCCTAATGTTTTACCACGAGCAATAATTCTATCATGAACCATTTTAAAATGCCCCATTTCTTCTCTAGTTAAAGCAACCATCTCTTGTACCAACTCTGTGTACTCTGGAAAACTAACAATTAATGAAATTGCTGTTGCAGCAGCTTTTTGTTCGCAAAAAGCATGGTCCGTTAAAATGTCATCAATGTTTTTTTCTACAATATTCACCCATCTTGGGTCTGTAGGAAGTTTTAAGCCTAGCATAGCATTTGTTTAGTTTGCAAAAATAATAATATTGATTTGTATGTAAATAAAAAAGACATATTTTCTAAGGTAGAAAATATGCCTTTTAAAGGTTTTGGTTGATTAGTTATTTTAAATATAATGTTTACTTTAAAAAACACTTGTTATTGTAACAGGTTACAAGAGTTGGTGTATTTGTTAAAATTATACTAAAGCTTAAATGTAACATAAATCATTCAATAATGAAATAAAATATAAAAAAAAGTAACATATTTGTACTATTTGTTAAATCACTTAACGCGCTTTTTTTAGTTAAAACTCTTGTTTTTAAGTGTTTAAGTGTGTTTTATTTTTGTTTGTGTACTTGTGGTAATTAGCTTGTGAGGTAACAGATTAAAAATAACATACTTCCCTTTTCATAAATTTACTAACTTACGGTAAATTAATAGTAACCAATTTATAACTAACTATTTTATGAAATCTATATTTTTTAAAGCTTTTATATTCTTATTTTTAAGTATTTCTTTTTTTTCTTGTGGTTTACAAAGCCCTAAAGTTCTTGTTTTTACAAAGACCGCTGGTTTTAGGCATGGTTCTATAGAAAGTGGCGTTATGGCTTTGGAAAAAATGGCTAAAGAAAAGCATTTTTTAATAGATACTACAGCAAATTCTGCAATGTTTACAGAGGCTAATTTAAAACAATACAAGGCAGTTGTGTTTTTAAATACTACAGGTGATATTTTAAATGATGAAGAGCAAAAAGCCTTTGAAAAATATATTAAATCTGGAGGTGGTTACGTGGGTATACATGCAGCTGCAGACGCAGAGTATAATTGGCCGTGGTATAACAAACTAGTTGGAGGTTATTTTAATGGGCACCCTAAGGTGCAGAAAGCTACACTACAAGTTATAGATAGTACACATTTGGCTACTA
This sequence comes from Cellulophaga geojensis KL-A, assembly GCF_000568425.1. Taxonomy (NCBI): domain Bacteria; kingdom Pseudomonadati; phylum Bacteroidota; class Flavobacteriia; order Flavobacteriales; family Flavobacteriaceae; genus Cellulophaga; species Cellulophaga geojensis. The sequence continues at coordinate 16,553 of NZ_ARZX01000004.1, read as the reverse complement.
AAATGCTAAAAGGTACTTGGGAAAAAGTTGATGAATGGTACAATTACAAAGATTTAAATAGAGATGTAAATGTGTTATTAAACTTAGATGAAAAGAGTTATAACGGAGGTAAAAATGGAGATTACCATCCTATGGCTTGGTATCATGATTATGATGGTGGTAGAGCTTTTTATACAGGACTAGGACATACTAACGTAACATTTAAAAATCCTGTTTTTTTAGAACATTTATATGGTGGTCTAAAATATGCAATGGGAGAGGAGTAAGTAGAATATTTAATTGTAAAAGCGTCTAGTTTGTTAACTAGACGCTTCTTTTTTTTAAACTTTTTTAGTTGCAATTACCTTCTTCAGGTTTTTTAACTTTAGGACAGCCTTTTATTTCACTACTTGGATAAGTAAAAAAGTCATTTAGCTCAAAATCTTCATTGGTTTTAGTAATTCTTCCTATAATTATTTCATAGCAACCTCCATCACTACCATTAGCGCAATCAGCGTTAGAGCTAGCATTATTTCTAACAGCACTTATAGATGTACCTGTAACACTTTCATCATCTGGATTATAGCATTTTTCTATTAGTTCTTTTCGTTTATCACAGCTAAAATATTTATAATCTTTACCTTTAACTTGTGCTCCGTAGCCACCAGTAACTGTTACGTCTCCAATATAAGATTTACTGTCAAACGTACCTAAATTATTTACACCATTAGTATTGTTATCTAAAAAGCCGGCAGCTATTTGTACTGCATGCGTAGAGTTTGTAGCAATAACTCTTTCTACATCTACTCGTCCTTGATCTACTCTATGTGGAGAAAAGTTCATAGCGGCATCGCCATTTTTTACGGTAATATCTCTAACAACAATATCGTCTACAGTTTTTTCGTTTAACATATTTGTTTTTGCAGCACCAGTTTCTACTCTCATTGTAATACCGCCTTCACCACTTATATTTTTACATAAAATACTTCTGCCGGTTTGCATTTGTATAACTCCATAACCAACATGCATATTAGTCATAAAAACATTTTTTATAACACCTTTTGTAGATACTTCATTTGTTTTTGAACTAGCAGGTAGATTTAAAACAATATTTGAAAACTTAGAGAAGCTGTCTGTTAGCGTTATGCCAGATAATTTGAAATTTTTCACATTACCAAATTCCACTAATTTAACACCACCGTATTCTCCATTAGGAATATTAAACTGAAACCAGGTGCTTCTGTCAGTGTTATCTTCGTCTAAGTTTGTAATTGAAACATTTTCTAAATAGAAATCTTCACCAACAACAAAAATGGTTATGTTTTTGTTTTTAATGTTTCCGCTTAAATCGGGCTCTATTATAGCTTCAGGATCTATTTTTAAGTGTATATTAGATCTAAGTATAATATCTCTTAAGCAGTAATTCCCTTTTGGAATTCTAATAACACCGCCACCATCATTAGATAATGATTCTATTTCATTATTTAATATACCACTATCTAATGGATTGCAATTACCATTTAAGGTTGCTACAAGTTCTTTATTTGGAATTTTATCTTTATAAAAACGTTCTTCGTTATCTGTTAATCTATCATTTGTAGTTTGACCTACGTAAACAAGAGGATCGTTATTTGATATTGGGTCTTCTTTTTCATTGGTGTCATCATCCTTATTAGAGCATGATGTTATTATATTAATTGCTAATAATATAATAATAATTGACTTAAAATTGTTTTTCTTCATTTGTGTATTTTTAATTTTTCGCAAATTAAAAACAGTACTAATAGCAATTTGTTTCTATTAGTTTATTAGATGTATTTGTAAGTAAAAAACTATTAATTATTAAGTGTAACTGTTTATTTTAGAGGAGTTATTGCGTTGTCCCTAGTTTGATTGTAATAATCGTTTCATAGCAAAAATAAGTCAATTACTATTAAATACTTAAATCAAATTCTTGTCTTAGTAAATCTATTACAGGATTTTTTTCTCTTAGTTTTTGGTATTTTTCCTCAGGAGTAAACGCAAACTTTTTTACAGCTTCTTCATTAACTGTAATTTCTAGCGTTATAAAGTAGTTGTTAAGCTCTTTTTTTAAGTATTCCATAAGGTCGTACTTTTCACGTTCAACCTCCTTTTTCATAGTGTCATTAGCTAATTGTATGCTAATTGTAGTTCTGTCTTTTAAAACAGGTGTGTCACTATTTAAGTTAGACGCTAAAATACGCTGACCTTGAGCTTCTATTTTATCAACAAATTTGTTCCATAATTCCTGTAGCCTTTCAACTTCAAAATCATCATTAGGTAATGTACTTTCGTCTACAACTACATCTACTTTGTTTAATTTATGTTGTTCTTTTGCTTTTAAGCTAGATAATGATAAACCAGAAACTCTTTTAGGAGTATTAATGTTTAACTTTTTTATAGCAGGTGTAGCAGTTACTTCTTTAGTAACTGTTTTTGCAGCAACTATAGGTTTAGTAGGGGTAGCAATAGTAGGGTTGTCTGTGTAGACAGGAACAGTTTCTTTTGCTTCTTCGTTATTAGTTTTACTAGCGCTGGGTTTGGTGTTTACAGCAGTATTACTAGTTTTAGGTTTGCTTTCTCTAAAATGAGATGCAGGTACTAGTGTAATTATTTGGTTACTTAATGCTAGAGATTCAGGATTTTTTTTTTCTCCATCATAAGTGATAGAGGCTAATTTCATTAAGGCAAGTTCTATTAACAAGCGCTGATTTTTACTTGTTTTGTAGTTTAAATCTGCGGTATTGGCAATATCTATGGCTTTAAGTAAAAAAGCATTATTTGTTTGTTGTGCTTGTTCTTGATAGCGTTTTTTTGCTTCATCACCAACCTCTAATAAATTTACGGTGTTTGGATGTTTGCATACCATTAAATCTCTAAAATGAGACGCTAGACCAATTATAAAATGGTGGCCATCAAAACCTTTACTAAGTGTTGTGTTAAATAGTATTAGTAAAGACGGTATGTCATTTTGTAAAATATGGTCTGTTGCTTCAAAATAAGTATCGTAATCTAATACATTTAAGTTTTCTGTTACGGCTTTTCTAGTTAATTGTTTTCCAGAAAAACTAACAACTCTATCAAAAATAGACAAGGCGTCTCTCATTGCGCCATCTGCCTTTTGGGCAATAATATGCAATGCATCATCATCTGCCTCTATGCCTTGGTTTTCTGCTATATATTTTAAATATTCTGCAGCGTCTTTTACCGTAATTCGTTTAAAATCAAATATCTGGCAACGAGACAAAATAGTAGGTATAATTTTGTGTTTTTCTGTAGTAGCTAAAATAAAAATAGCGTGTTTTGGCGGCTCTTCTAATGTTTTTAAAAATGCATTAAAGGCAGCCTGAGATAACATATGTACCTCATCTATAATATAAACCTTGTATTTACCTACTTGTGGTGGTATACGTACTTGATCTATTAAACTTCTAATACCATCTACAGAGTTATTAGAGGCAGCATCTAGTTCAAAAATATTAAAAGCAAAATCTTCTTCAGGGTTTTCTTCTCCGTCAGAATTTATCATTTTAGCTAAAATACGTGCACAAGTAGTTTTACCAACACCTCTAGGGCCAGTAAACAACAAAGCTTGTGCTAAATGGTTGTTTTGTATGGCGTTTAAAAGTGTATTTGTAATAGCTTGTTGCCCTACAACATCTTTAAATGTTTGTGGTCTGTATTTTCTAGCTGATACTACAAATGGTTCCAATTACTATGCTTTTTTTAGTGAACTAAAGTTATATTACAAATATAAAAATACGGGTTCATTTTACCTTATTTTTTGCAAAGATATAGTACTTACTTATCAACAATTAAATTACCTTTGCCGCGAGCAGGTTACTCTATCGCTTTGCAAACTTGTTTTGTAAAGAGGAAAGTCCGGACACCATAGTGTAGCATAGCGGGTAATTCCCGTCCGTTGTAAAACGAGGACAAGTGCAGCAGAAAGTATGTACAGGTAATGCTGTAGTGAAACCAGGTAAACTCTATGCGGTGCAACGTCATGTAAATTAGCGTTATAAGGGTACACGCCCAAGCTAAAGGGTAGGCGGTTTGAGCTTTTAGGTAACTAAAAGCCTAGATAAATGATAGAGGAGCTACTTGTTAGCTTTACAGAATCCGGCTTATGACCTGCTCTTTTTTATTCTTCTTTGATTTCTTTTTCAAAAAAGCTAAAAACACTTCCTCCGTACCTTTTTTGGTAAGAAAAGTTAGGTAAATCATCTAATTTAGTGTGTTTAGAATGTTCTACAATTAACAAGCCGTTATCAGTAAGCAAGTCGTTTTTAAAAACTAACTCTGGTATTTTTGCAAAATCTTCTGTAGAAAAATCATAAGGAGGGTCTGCAAAAACAATTGTAGATTTTATAGCGGTACGCTCTAAATACTTAAAAACATCACTTTTAATTGTAGATATGTTTACCTCTAAATCTTTAGCGGTTTGATTTATGAATTTTACGCAACCATAATCTGCATCAACACAAATAATATTCTCGGTTCCGCGTGAAGCAAATTCATAACTAATATTACCTGTTCCAGCAAAAAGATCTAAAACGCTTATATCCTCAAAATAATAATGGTTATTTAAAATATTAAATAAGGCTTCTTTAGCCATATCTGTAGTGGGTCTAACAGGTAATTTTTTAGGTGCTGTTAGTCTTTTACTTTTAAATTTTCCTGATATTATGCGCATTATAGGGCGTTTAGAACGGTAAAGTCTATATTTTTTTTTGTGTAATCTCCTAGTTGAAAAGTGCTATTATCTGGTGCATATACACAAATATTTTTAAAATGATTATAGCAGTTTTTGTAAATAGTACCATCTTCTTCTATGTCTCCAAATAGTCTAATTAAAACAGTTTCATTATTTAACTTTAATTGTTCGCAAGTAAAAAGTAAATAATATAAAAAGTCTTCTGTTGTTAGGTATTCAAAACTATTAAAAAGGAGTAATTTTTTCTTGTCTATTATAACAATATCCATTTGTTTTTCTGATGCATATACATAACAAGTAATTTCGTTATTGGTATTTGCATTAAGTAATGATGATGTTATTATAGAAGAACTGTGTTTGTATGTAAAGTCTCCAAACAGGTCATAAATGTAATTGTTAATGTTAACTAGGGGAACAAAAACATTTACAATATCAAAGTTTGTTATTTCATCATTAGCAATTAAATCTGTTGCTAAAACTTTGGTATTGTATTTTAAATAATTGTGTGCTTCTTCTTCTACAAACAAAGGTTTTGGCACAAAACAAAACAAAGTATTTCTGTGCGTAGCAATCACTTCTGTATAAGATTCACTTGTAACGTTATGTTCTTTAAACATACCAACAAGTTCTTTTTCAAGCTCTAAAGGATCTAGTTCTGTATCAAAAACTTTTCTTTTAGATAGTAACACTGTATTGTCTAGAGTATCAACAACACAAAAAGAAAGTCCATTCAAACTAATTTGAATGGACAATTTTTTATAATTAGATGTAGTATCTAAAGTATTATTTTTTTGTTTTTCTGTCATAAATTGGAGGCCAGTTACCGCTAGTACTTACATCATTTAAGTCACCAACTATAATTTCATCATAATTTATTTCTTCAACACTATTTAAAGCATTTTCTCTGTCTCTTAAATCTTTAGGTTGATCATATAAAACAACATCTTTTTTTACAGAAGCTTTAAATACAGAAACTTTTTTACCTCCTTTTTCAATAGTAGCAGTTTTCATATCAAATTCTGCTTTACCATCTTTAGAAAAAGGCACATATTTTAATGTTTTGTATCTGTCATCATTCTTAAATAAAGAATCCTTAACAGGTATAATATTTAATGTATCTACAATTTTTACGTCTCTTTGTAAATCAATACCAAAGTCTTTGTCATACTCCATATAAGAAGAGTCTCTTTGCTGTATAATGTAGTAATTTCCGTTTTCTACAAACTTCACTAAAGCATTAAAGTTAGGAGCAAATTTACCAGTGGCAGATTTATGAGCTTCTTGTATGTCTCTAATATCTTTTAAAGAGTTAATTACAGCTTGGAAGCGCTCTTGTTTTACTTTTTTAAATTCTATAGGACCATTTACAGATTGGTATATCATGTATCCAAAAAAGATAGCTGCTAACCAAAGAACAATTTTAATTACGGTTTTCATTAGTATACTGTTGTTTTTATTTAGTGGTTTGACACAAATCTACAATTTTTTTTTAATCACAAAAGTATTTCAGCTTAAATTTCATCATTATCTTTGAAGACTTATGAATCTACCTACCTCTACATCATTCTTTAAAATATTAAAAGAGAAATTTCCTTTTGAGCCTACTTTAAAGCAACTCATTACTTTAGAGAAGCTTTCTCAGTTTTTAGTGTCTAAAAATAAAGATGATCTTTTTCTTTTAAAAGGTTATGCCGGTACAGGAAAAACAACAATTATTGGAACTATAGTTACAAATTTGTGGAATATTAAAATGAAAGCTGTGCTTTTGGCTCCTACTGGTAGAGCCGCAAAGGTTATGTCTAACTACTCAAATACAAAGGCATTAACTATTCATAAAAAAATATATTTTCCTAAAAAACAAAGCGGTGGAGGTATACAATTTACCTTGGCACCTAATAAACATACAAATACTGTTTTTGTGGTAGATGAGGCTTCTATGATACCAGATGCACCATCTGATTCTAAGCTGTTTGAAAATGGGTCTTTACTAGATGATTTAATGTCTTATGTATATTCTGGTAAAAATTGCAAACTGGTTTTAATTGGAGATACAGCTCAGTTACCACCGGTTAAACTAGATATTAGCCCGGCTTTAGATGAAGACAGACTATCCTTAAATTATAATAAAGATGTTACTAAGGTAGAGTTGGATGAAGTAATGAGACAGGCAGAAGACTCGGGTATTTTAATGAATGCAACTAATTTAAGAGAGCAGTTGCATGGTAGTTTTTTTGAAGATTTTAAGTTTGATGTTAATCCGTACAAAGACATTGTGCGTTTAATAGAAGGTAATGATATTTTAGAAGCTATTGAAGATTCTTATGCACAAAACGGAAAAGAAGAAACAGCTTTTATTGTACGCTCTAACAAACGTGCCAATTTGTATAATGCCAATATTAGAAATCGTATTTTGTATTTAGAAAATGTAATTTCTACAGGAGATTATATGATGGTGGTAAAAAATAATTATTTTTGGATTAAGCCAACTACAGAGGCGGGTTTTATAGCAAACGGTGACATTTTAGAGATTTTAGAAATTTTTGCTATTAAAGAATTATACGGTTTTAAGTTTGCAGAAGTAAACGTTAAAATGGTAGATTATCCAAATATGCCTGCTTTTGAAACTGTATTACTTTTAGATACTATAGATGCAGAAACGCCGTCTTTACCTTATGAGGAAAGTAACAGGTTGTACCAAGAGGTAATGTTAGATTATGCAGATGAAACTTCTAAATACAAAAAGTTTTTAAAGGTTAAAAACAACAAATACTTTAACGCATTACAAGTAAAGTTTTCTTATGCTATAACGTGCCATAAAAGTCAGGGTGGACAATGGGATACCGTATTTGTAGAGCAACCCTATTTGCCTAATGGTATAGATAAAGATTACCTACGTTGGTTGTACACTGCAGTTACAAGAGCTAAAAAACAACTGTATTTAATAGGATTTAAGAACGATTTTTTTCTTGATTGGGAATAGTCTATTTTTGGTACAATATATGTGTATAACTAACCAAATAGTTACTTTATTAAAGTAATTTAAACACATAAAACCATTACAAATGACAACAGAAACCATTATTAGTATTTTATTAGGTATAGGCTTAGCAACATCTGTTGGCTTTAGAGTCTTTTTGCCTTTATTTGCATTAAGTTTAGCATCATATTTTGGCGCTTGGGAGTTAAATGAAAGTTGGGTCTGGATAGGTAGTTTACCAGCACTAATAGTTTTAGGAGTAGCAACATTGGTAGAAATTTTTGCTTATTTTATCCCTTGGGTAGATAATTTACTAGATTCTGCAGCCATACCCTTGGCTGCAATTGCAGGTACCGCAGTTATGGTATCTACAGTAGCTAATTTAGATCCGGTAATTACCTGGTCTTTAGCAATTATTGCTGGTGGTGGTACAGCCAGCGCCATAAAAGGTACTTCTGCAGCAACTAGGCTAACCTCTACCGCTACAACTGGTGGTTTGGCAAATCCTGTTGTTGCAACCGTAGAAACTGGTACTGCTGTAGTAGTGTCTACAGCAACCATTATAGCCCCTGTAATTGGTGCTGTTTTGGTGGTTATAATATTAACATTAATTTTTAGGATGTACAGAAAATTAATGCCTAAACGAAAAAAATAGAAAAAGAGATACATGAAGATTATTGCAATGATTCCTGCACGTTATGCAGCATCTAGATTTCCTGGTAAACTAATGCAAAATTTAGCAGGTAAGCCCGTAATTGTTAGAACATATGAAACCGCTTTAAAAACAAATTTATTTGATGATGTTTTTGTGGTTACAGATAGTGACACTATTTACAAGACAATAACAGAGGCTGGTGGTAAGGCTATAATGAGTATTAAAGAACACGAGTGTGGTAGTGACCGTATAGCAGAGGCTGTAGAAAATATGGACGTAGATATAGTTTTTAATATTCAGGGGGATGAGCCTTTTACACCTAAAGAAGGGTTAGAGGAATTATTATCTGTATTTAAAAACGATGATAAAAAAGAAATAGATCTTGCTACAATTATGTCTGAAATGACAGATGAAAATGAAATTAAAGATCCAAATTATGTAAAAGTTATAGTAGATAACAGAAATTTTGCATTGTACTTTTCTCGTTCGCCAATTCCTTACCCTAGAGAAAAAAATGTTGGACTAAAATATTACGAGCATAAAGGTGTTTATGCCTTTAGAAAAGATGCTCTTATGGATTTTTACAATCTGCCAATGTTACCTTTAGAGGCATCAGAAAAAATAGAGTGTATTCGCTATTTGGAGTACGGCAAAAAAATTAAAATGATTGTAGATAATACATCTGGTATAGAGATAGATACACCAGAAGATTTAGAAAGAGCACAGGCAGAATGGAAGTAGATTTTAAAAATATAAAAGTTATTGGTTTTGATGCAGACGATACACTTTGGGTTAATGAAACCTATTTTAGAGAAGCAGAAGAAACCTTTGCTAAATTGTTAGAAGGGTACGAGACAAAAAATAAAATTGACCAGGAATTATTTAAAATGGAAATGCAAAATTTAGGCCGTTACGGGTACGGTATTAAAGCATTTGTATTATCTATGGTAGAGTCGGCCTTAGAACTATCTAACAACAAAGTAAGCAATACAGTTATTGCTAAAATTTTAAACATTGGCAAACAAATGATAGACCAACCTGTTGAGTTATTACCAGGTGTAGAGTCTGTTTTACAAAAGCTTCAGTCTAAGTACAGATTAATAGTTTTAACTAAAGGAGATTTACTAGATCAAGAACAAAAACTAGAAAAATCTGGATTAAAAAAATACTTTCATCACGTAGAAGTTTTAAGTGATAAAAAGGAAGAAAATTACAAAAACCTGTTAGATCATCTTCAAATTAAAACATCAGAGTTTGTAATGCTAGGCAACTCATTAAAATCTGATGTATTACCAATTGTAAAGCTGGGTGCACAGGCTGTACATATTCCTTTTCATACAACTTGGGTGCATGAAACCGTATCTAAAGAAGAAGAGGAATCTAATTCGTTTTTAACCTTAAATAAAATTGAAGATATTTTAGACTACTTAAAATAACATTATTTTAGAAAAAGAAATTCATAAAACAAGATAGGTTTGCTTAAATTTGCCCTATCATACATAACAGATATAATACTATGACAACATATAGAAACTTCCCAATGGTACCTAGAGTAATTTTTGGGAACGGTAGTTTTAGCCAAATAGGAGACATTTTAAAGTTAAAACGTAAAAGTGCAAACGCACCTTTTATTTTTTTAATTGATGATGTTTTTAAAGGAAAAGAATTAGCTGCCAGAATACCTTTGGTAGAGAATGATAAAACTATATTTGTTTCATCAGAATTTGAACCAAAAACATACCAAGTAGATGCTTTAGTAGAACAAATTAAAGCCGAGTATAATGAGTTGCCTTCTGGTATTATTGGTATTGGTGGTGGTACATTATTAGATATGGCTAAAGCTGTAGCAATAATGTTAACTAACCCAGGTAGTTCTGCAGAATACCAAGGCTGGGATTTGGTTAAAAATCCAGCAATTTATCACGTAGGTGTACCTACAATTAGTGGTACAGGTGCAGAAGTGTCTAGAACTACAGTGTTATTAGGTCCAGAACGTAAATTAGGTATAAACTCAGATTATACTCCTTTTGATCAGGTAGTTTTAGACCCAGATTTAACACAGGGTGTACCAAAAGATCAGTGGTTTTATACAGGTATGGATTGTTACATACACTGTGTAGAGTCTTTAGAAGGTACTTTTTTAAATGCATTTAGTCAAAGTTATGGCGAAAAAGCGATGGAACTTTGTAATGATGTGTATTTAAAAGATATTCCAGAAGACGAGTCTAGAGATAAATTAATGATGGCATCTTGGCACGGAGGTATGAGTATTGCTTACTCACAAGTAGGTGTTGCGCATGCATTAAGTTACGGTTTATCTTATTTATTGGGCGTAAAACACGGTATAGGAAACTGTTTAGTGTTTAACCATTTAGAAGAGTTTTACCCAGAAGGTGTAAAATTGTTTTATAAAATGATGGATAAACACAATATTACTTTGCCAACCGGTATTTGTAAAGATTTAACTGAAGAAGAGTTTACAACAATGATAAATGTTGCTTTAAGCTTAGAACCACTTTGGGAAAATGCATTAGGTAAAGATTGGAAAAAAACTGCAACTCCAGAAAAATTAAGATCTATCTACGCAAAAATATAATAGACTTTATATAATTTTAAAAAAGCCGAAAGTGTACATACGCTTTCGGCTTTTTTTGTAGTAATTTTATAAATAACTATAAATAAAATAAAATGTACGCTATAATAGGTGCTGGTATAGGAGGTTTAACAACGGCTTTGGCTTTTGAAAAGTTAAATATACCATATCATTTGTATGAAAAAGCTGAAGATATTAATGCTATTGGAGCAGGAATATGGTTGGCTCCAAACGCGTTAAAAGTGTATGAGTGGTTGGGTATCTTAGACCAGGTAAAAAACGCAGGTAATTCTATAGACCGTATAACAATTGCAACGGCAGATTTACAAACACTTACAGATAGTAAACAAGATGAAGCAAAGGAAGAGTACGGGTATTCTACCGTTGCCATACATAGGGCAGAATTGCAAAAAGTATTGGCTAACAATGTAGCTAGTTCTAATATTAGCTGGGGAAAAGGTTTAAAGAGTTACACAGAAACTAAAGAAGGTGTAGAACTTCAGTTTTTAGATGCCACAACAACTATTGTAAATTACCTAATTGGTGCAGATGGTATAAACTCTGTAGTACGTAAACAACTTTTTCCTAAAAGTAAAATTAGGTATAGCGGACAAACGTGTTGGCGTGGAGTAACAAATTTTAAATTGCCAGAAGATTATAATCATCGTGGTATAGAAATGTGGGGTAAGCAAACCAGATTTGGAATATCTAAACTATCTGCGGATAAAACATCATGGTTTGCAGTAGCTAAGAGCAAACCTTTTTTAACAGATAATAAAGAAACTTTAAAGGAAGACTTGCTTAATGAGTATAAAAAATATGCAAATGTGGTTACAGATTTAATTGCAAATACCAATATAGATGCTATACTTAGAAATGATATTATAGACCTTAAACCAATAAAAAAATGGCATACAAATAGAGTTTGTTTGTTGGGTGATGCAGGCCATGCTACAACACCAAATATGGGACAAGGAGGAGCCCAAGCTATAGAAGATGCTTATTTTTTATCTAAAATTATTGCAACAAATACTACAGATAGTCCTTTTAAAGAATTTCAGAAGGTAAGGTATAAAAAAGTAAACTCTATTGTAAACCAGTCTTGGATTACGGGTAAAGTTGCACATTTAGGTTTTGGTTCTAAAATTAGGAATATGGTATTTAAAAATCTTCCTAAATCTTTAATTGATAAAAAAATGCATTTTGTTTACAGATTAGATAACGAGTAACGTATTTTTGCTGTACAAAAGTTATAAATTTTAAATGAAATAGAGAGATGATGCATGCGATAGCTAAATTTATATATTTTAAAATAATGGGATGGACTTTAAATGGGGCCTTTCCTAAGATAGATAAATGTGTTGTAATAGTTGTACCGCACACAAGTAACTTAGATTTTTTTCTAGGCTTACTCATTAGAAGAGTTCTTAATGAAGAGTTTAATTTTGTTGGAAAAAAAAGCTTATTTAAGTGGCCTTTTGGCTGGTATTTTAGGTGGCAAGGTGGTATGCCAATAGATCGTACAAAAAGCAATAACTTTGTAGATGCTTGTACAGATTTAATAAAAAATACTACTAAAATACATTTAACGCTAGCTCCAGAAGGTACACGTAGTAAAGTATCTAAATGGAAAACTGGTTTTTATTACATTGCAAAACAAGCACATGTACCCGTGGTTATGGTGGCTTTTGATTATGGTAAAAAAGAAGTAAAAATTTCTGAAGCTTTGAGTACTACCAGTAATACAGAATTAGACTTTAAAACTTACGAAGCTTTTTTTAAAGGAGTTGAAGGAAGAGTTAAAAGAAATATGTAATTATATAGATGTATAAATAACAAAGCCCTTAAATTTTCTTTAAGGGCTTTGTTTGTTTCTATTTTTATGTAAAAAATTATTCCTTCATAGAGTGGTAAACGTTTTGCACGTCATCATCCTCTTCTAATTTTTCTAATAATTTTTCTACTTCGGCAACGTGTTCTTCATTTTCTAGTTCTTTAGTAACCTGTGGTATACGTTCAAAACCAGATGATAATATTTCAATACCTCTAGATTCTAATTCTTTTTGTAAAGCACCAAAGCTTTCAAAAGGAGCATAAATTAAAATACCATCATCATCTACAAATACTTCTTCGGCTCCAAAGTCTATCAATTCTAATTCTAGCTCTTCTGGGTCTATACCCTCTGCCGGAATTCTAAAATTGCAAGTATGGTCAAACATAAATTCTACAGAACCAGAAGTTCCTAAGCTACCGTTACATTTGTTAAAATAACTACGTACATTGGCTACTGTTCTTGTATTGTTATCTGTAGCAGTTTCTACTAAAATTGCAATACCGTGTGGAGCATACCCTTCAAAAAGAACTTCTTTAAAGTCGCCTAAACTTTTGTCAGACGCTCTTTTAATTGCACGTTCTACATTATCTTTAGGCATATTTACAGACTTTGCGTTCTGAATAACAGCTCTTAAACGTGCATTAGAGTCAGGATCTGGTCCGCCTTCTTTAACAGCCATTACTATGTCTTTACCTATACGAGTAAATGCTTTAGACATTGCAGACCAACGCTTCATTTTACGTGCCTTTCTAAACTCAAACGCTCTTCCCATAAATTAAAATGCTATAAAAATTAGTATAAAGGCAAATTTAATAAAAATTAAGACCGTAGCAAATGATGGTTAGTGTTTTAGCTAACTATTTTAGTTTTAGTAAAAAAAAAGAGAGTTACTTTTAGGTAACTCTCTTTTTTTAATAATGCGGTATTCTTATTCTATTTTAAAATCCAAATCTACGTAAGTAGGAGGTAAGCATCTAGAGTCGTCACAAACCATAAACTCTACTTCAGCTACAACAGTAGTTTTACCTGGTTTAGTTAATTTAATACGTTGTGTAAAACTAGCTTTTTTTTCAAAATAGGTAATTTTCATATTAAAAACTGGGTCATCTACAGTATGTCCTTTACCTTCTTTAGTTTTGCCAGCTATTGTATAGTTATCTCCTGTTTCAAAAATGAAAGCCGTAGCTATTGGTCCGCCTTCTGGTACTACTTGTGAGTATAGGTGCCAACCATCATCTATAGTAGCTGTAGCAACTAAATCATACTCTGTGGCAGATATTTTTTTCACTGATGTTTTCCAAGTAACTGGTTCTAATATTTGTCCGTATGAGCTAATACTTATTGCTAATACAACAATTGCTAAAAAATATTTTTTCATTGTAAATTTTTTAAGTTGTTAGTTAGTATGCAAATTGCATACCATATTATTTATTTTTAAAGTTAGATACACCTTCTTTTAACCAGTTGTGATACTCGGTTACATCTGGTGTGTAAGCAACGGGTTCGTTTAAGCTTTCTTCATCATGGCCCATAAGCACATAGTATGGCTGTGCATTAGTACCATAACGTATTTGTTGTAACTCACTCCATTGTTGCCCAGTATAACGTAATTTTTTGCCCGGTCTTAGTTTAGAATCTGGAGCTTCTCCTTCAAACTTAATTTTTTCATCAACATATAAAGAAATTAAAACAACATCGTTTTTTAATACGTTTAGTACGTTTTCCTTTACCCAAACGTTTTGTTCCATTTTTCTACAGTTAACACAAGCATGACCTGTAAAATCTATCATTACAGGTTTATTAACTTTTTTGGCATAAGCTAACCCTTTTTCATAATCATTAAAAGCAAGTATGTTATGTGGTGCCATTAAATGTGCACCTTCTGGTACTTCTTGAGTATGTGTAGCTGTACCACCACCAGTTTGCATATTACCAACACCATAAGGAGATTCACTGTAATGTTGTGGCGGAGGAAAAGCACTAATTAAGTTTAATGGAGCTCCCCATAAACCAGGAATCATATATATTGTAAATGCTAATGTTACCAAACCTAAACTTAACCTACCTACAGAAATATGTTTTAAAGGCGAATCATGTGGTAGTTGTAATTTACCAAATAAGTATAGTGTTAAGGCTCCAAAAACTGCTATCCATATTGCTATAAATACTTCGCGTTCTAGTAAGTGCATTTGTAAAACCATATCTGCGTTAGATAAGAATTTAAATGCTAAAGCAAGTTCTAAGAATCCTAAAACAACTTTTACAGAGTTTAACCATCCGCCAGATTTTGGTAAAGAGTTTAACCAACCAGGGAAAGCGGCAAACAAAGCAAATGGCAATGCAATTGCTAAAGAGAAACCAAACATACCTACAATTGGTCCTATTTGACTACCGCCAGAAGCTGCTTGCACTAATAAGGTACCAACAATTGGGCCTGTACAAGAGAAAGATACTATAGCTAATGCTAGTGCCATAAAGAATATACCCACTAAACCTCCACGGTCTGCTTGTTTGTCTACTTTATTAGCCCAAGAATTTGGTAGCATAATTTCAAAAGCTCCAAGAAAAGACGCGGCAAATACTAATAGTAGTACAAAGAAAATAATGTTAAACCATACATTTGTAGATAGTGCATTTAATGCATCGGCACCAAAAACAGCACTAACTATAATACCTAATAATAGGTATATTACAATAATAGAAATACCGTATATAATGGCATTACGTATACCTTTAGCTTTGGTTTTACTTTGTTTTGTAAAGAAACTAACCGTCATAGGTATCATAGGAAACACACAAGGCGTTAGTAAGGCAGCAAAACCAGATAAAAATGCAATAAAGAAGATAGAGAATAACCCTTTTTCAGAACCTTCTTTTTCTTTAGATTCTTTGCTAGTATTAGCTTCGTCTTTTTTAGCTTCTGTTGTTGCAGGGGCTTTTTCTGCTTTTATATTAAATACGATGTCTTTGTAAGTAGGAGGTAAGCATTGCGAGTCATTACAAACCATATAGTTTACTTCTCCTTTAACTACAGATAACTCTTTGTTTACAAGTTTTATACGTTGTTTAAATGTTGCAGAGTTTTCAAAATATTTAACCATCATATTATCAAAAGCAGGTTCTGGAGCAGAATGTCCTTCTTCTTCAGATGGTGAGTCTACTAATGTATAGTCCTCACTTTCAACAAAAGTAAATTCAGTAGCAACTGGTCCGCCTTCTTCTAAATGCTGAGAATATAAATGCCATGAAGCATCTATAGTTGCTTTCATGACTAAATCGTATTCTGTATCAGAAATTTTTTCTACAGATGTAGACCAACTTACTGGGTCTAAGATCTGTGCTTTTACTGTACTGCTAAAAGCAGTAGTAAAAATAACTAGTAGGAAATAAAAAGTACGTTTATTCAAAATATAATATTTATGGATATATAATATAAGACGTAAAAATAACAAAGAACCCTTACTTTAATGTTGTTAAAATTGGTTAATATTTTAAAGTTAAGTTTACGCTTTCTTAATATATGAGTAGATTATAAGTGGTTTGGGTGACAAAAAAATAAAAATATTGAGTAAAAAAAATCATCTTGATAAATTACCAAGATGATTTTTATTCTTTAAAGTGTATAGTTTTCTGTATTACAACAGGCTATTTAAAACCTCTTTTAACTTAGGGTCAGATGGTTTAGGAGCCTTTGCATTTACAATATTACCGTCGGGATTTATTAAAATAAAATGCGGAATACCTTTTATAACATAGTCTTGTATAAAATCAGATTCA
>NZ_ARZX01000003.1:0-213575 GCF_000568425.1 Cellulophaga geojensis KL-A | reverse complement strand
CGAACCATGGACCCCCTGATTATGAGTCAGGTGCTCTAACCAGCTGAGCTATAGGACCCGCATTTTGCGGATGCAATATTACTATTTATTTTGTTACAATCCAAAAGAACATTGCAGTTATATTTACTTTTTTTATTCTGCCACAGTTGGTGCTTCTTGGCAAAGCTCTATTAATGTGCCATTTGTACCCTTTGGATGTAAAAAAGCAACTAATTTATTATCTGCTCCTTTTTTTGGTATTTCGTTTAAAACCACAAAACCTTCAGCTTTTAAACGTGTAATTTCTGCTACAATATCATCTACCGCAAAGGCTATATGGTGTACACCCTCTCCTTTTTTTGCTATAAATTTTGCTATAGGGCTATCTTCTTTTGTAGCCTCTAACAACTCTATTTTATTTGGTCCTTGCATAAAAAAAGAGGTTTTAACACCCTCAGACGCCACTTCTTCTTCTTTGTAGCTTGGTATACCCAGCAATTTTTCAAACAAAATATTAGATGCTTTTAAATCTTTAACCGCTATTCCTATATGTTCTATTTTTTGCATAATTTATCTTTAAAAATATAAATGCTAAAATTACAACAATTAATCTTTTAGCTAATACCTAGGATACTAGGTTAAGGTATAGGAGTCTAATAATATAAATTGTACTTTTGCCCCATGGAAACTCAAAGACAGAAAAAAATAGGAGGCGTAATACAAAAAGATATCGCAGATATCTTACAACGCGCAGTGATTGATGGTGGTTTGCGTGGTACACTTATATCTGTTTCTAAGGTGGTTGTTACTACAGATTTATCTATAGCTAAAGTATATATTAGTATTTTTCCGCATAAAAATGCAGATGAGCTTTTAGAAGGTATAAAATCTAACCAACCATTAATAAAGCATGAGCTTGCTCAACGTACCAAAAACCAATTGCGTCGTGTACCAGAATTGTTATTTTTTATAGACGATTCTTTAGAGTACATAGACGGTATTGAAAAATCTTTAAAGGGAGAGGATAACCCTATAGAAAATCCAGATTTACTAGAACGCAGAAAAAAATCTTAAGATTGAATTTTCCGCTATACATCGCTAAGCGTTATGTACGTTCTAAAAGCAGTCAAAACGCTGTAAACATTATCAATTTTATTACATTTTTAGTAATTGTTATTGGTTCTGCAGCGCTTTTTATTGTATTATCTGGCTTTGCCGGATTAAAAACATATAGCCTTAGTTTTAGTGAAAGTTTTGACCCAGATTTAAAAGCTTCTCCGTTAACCGGAAAATTTATATCGGTTTTACCAGAACAAGAAACCAAATTACAAAATATAGATGGTGTACTTTCTTTTTCTAAAGAACTAGAAGAAAAGGTATACTTTTTACATAATGAAAAAAGTCATATTGGCTATATTAAAGGTGTAGATAGTAACTACAATAAAGTTACAAGCGTAGATAGTACCTTGTACTTTGGCGAGTGGTTACTAGATAGCCAAAGAGGTGTAGTAGGTATTGGTATTGCAAATTTACTAGGGCTAACGGTTAACAATTACAGGAGCCCTTTGCAAATATTAGTACCCAAACCAAAAAAAGGTGCGGTTAACCAAGGCGGATTTAATAAAACACCCTACAACCAGCACAATGTTGTAGTTAGTGGTATGTATAACGTAGCAGAGGACTTAGATAAAAAATACCTTTTTACGAGTTTACCTGTAGTTCAAAAATTACTAGAGAAAGACAGTTTACAGATTTCTGCTATAAATTTTAAGGTTGATGGAACTAAAAATATTAACAGTATTAAAAAAGAAATTGCTGCTGTTTTTAACCAAAATATAGTTTTAAAAGATAGGCAAGAGCAAAATAGCACGTTACACCGTATGCTAAACACAGAAAACTTGGCTACATACCTAATTTTTACATTAGTACTTATAATTGCCTTATTTAATGTTGTAGGCGCTATTATTATGATGATTTTAGATAAAAAAGAAAACTCTAAAACATTATACTACCTAGGAGCTACTATTAAGGAGTTGCGCAAAATTTATTTTGTACAAGGCACACTTGTTACCAGTATTGGTGGTTTGGTTGGTGTTTTTATTGGATCATTACTAATATGGTCTCAACTAGCTTTTGGTTGGCTAAAAATAAACGCTTTTTTAGCTTACCCTGTAGAGTACAAAATACTAAATGTTGTAATTGTACTAGCTACTATTATTGTACTAGGATTAATATCTGCTAAAATTGCAAGTAGCAGAATTAGCAAAAAATTAATTACACAATAAAAAATAAAAACACTTCTTTTTAGGTCTCTACCCAACAAAACGTTGCACCTAATTCTAACTGTTAAGAGATTAAATTAAGCAATTAAAAGTGCCAATTATTTAATGCTTTGGATTAAGAAAACTGGTGATCACCAAACTTATCTAAAACCTCATCAAAAGCAGCAAAAACATCTACAGAATCGTCACTAGTTACCATTTTCATACGGTACTGTTTAAAATCTGGTATTCCTTTAAAGTAGTTGGTATAATGCCTACGGGTTTCAAAAACACCTAGCTTTTCACCTTTCCAATCTATTGCCATTTGTAGATGTCTACGGGCAGCTTCTACGCGCTCTTGCATTGTTGGTGGTGCTTTGTGTTCTCCTGTTTTTATAAAGTGTTTAACCTCATTAAAAAACCAAGGGTAGCCAATACTTGCTCTACCAATCATTGCGCCATCTAAACCATATTCATCTCTCATTTTTACAGCAGCTTCTGGAGAGTCTACATCGCCATTACCAAAAACAGGAATATGCATACGTTGGTTATTTTTAACCTGAGCAATTGGTTTCCAATCTGCATTACCTTTATACATTTGCACACGTGTTCTGCCGTGTATAGCTATTGCTGCACAGCCAACATCTTGTAAACGTTCTGCAACCTCAACAATTTTAATAGAATCTGTATCCCAACCCAAACGAGTCTTTACTGTAACAGGTAATTTCGTGTGCTTTACCATTGCATCGGTAAGCTTAACCATTAAATCTATGTCTTTTAAAATACCAGCACCAGCACCTTTGCTTACTACCTTTTTTACAGGACAACCAAAGTTAATATCTATAATATCTGGGTTAGATTTTTCTACAATCTCTACAGAGCGTAACATAGAATCTAAGTTTGCGCCAAAAATTTGTATACCTACAGGTCGTTCTTTCTCATAAATATCTAATTTCATAACGCTTTTAGCTGCATCACGAATTAAACCTTCTGATGAAATAAACTCTGTATACACCACATCTGCGCCCTGTTCTTTGCACAAAGCTCTAAATGGTGGGTCGCTTACATCTTCCATTGGTGCTAACAGCAACGGAAATTCTGGTAACTGTATGTCTCCTATTTTTGGCATTTGGCAAATTTACAACATATCCGTTACCTAAAAAACAGAAAACATTCTATCTTAACCCTATATCTTTAGAAATTAATAACCTTACGTACTTAGGAGTATATACCATTGGTCGTTTTTAAACATAAAAAAAGCGGAAATCCAGTTAAGGAAATCCGCTTTAATAATTATAGTTGTTAGCTAGTGTTATTGCTTATTCGTTAGAAGCCATTAGTGCAAAAAACTTATCTATGTTAGGTAAGATTACAATACGTGTTCTTCTATTTTTAGCTCTATCTTCTTTAGTATCGTTAGACGCTAAAGGAACATAACTACTTCTACCAGATGCAATTAATTTTTCTGGAGCTACGTTATATTTAGTTTGTAACTTACGTACAATAGATGTTGCTCTTAATACACTTAAATCCCAGTTATCTGTTACTTTAGGAGTGCTTATAGATCTAGAATCTGTATGCCCTTCTACCATAACCTCTATACTAGGCTCAGAGTTAATAACGTCTGCTAATTTTTGTAAAATAGCGTCTGCTTTGTTGCTTACATTGTAGCTAGCAGTGTTAAATAATAACTTATCAGATATAGAAATCATAACAACTGTATCATCAATATCAATTGCAATATCTTCATCTTCATTTAAGCTATTTGTACCAATAGATTTTTTTAAGTTGTGAGACAATGCCAAGTTCATAGAATCTTTAAGTGTTTTAGCACCCATTAATTGTTCTGGACTAACATTTTTTAACGTCTCGCGCATTTTAGCTTTAACGTTATTACTAATAACTGCACCATCTGCAGAAATTAATTTTGCATCGTTATCTTCAGTTAATGCATTTATTTTAGAATTATAATCAGCAACTCTTGCTTCTATTTTAGCAAACTTAGCTTCTAACTCTTCTTTTTCTACTGCAGTCTTGGTTAATTGACTTTTAGTTTCACCGTGAGCTTGTTGTAATTCTACATATTTCTTTTTTGAAACACATGATCCTAATAAAACTACCGCAGTTAATGCTAATGATATTTTCTTCATAATTTATGTTTTGTTCTGCAATAGATACGTAGATAAGATTAAAATAGATTTTTTATTTTAAAAATTCTTATCTTAATGACTGATAATAAAGCACTTAAAATCTAAATTTTTTAACAAAAGTTGCTGTTAAATTTAAAACCATTGCGTTAAAACAGTATAAAATCAGCATAAAAAAAGAGGAACTAACAGATTTTATGTGGTTTACAATTAAAAATTGTAATTAATTTTAGATGTGCTTTAAAATTAGACCCTTATAACCTGTAAAATATAAACTATATTTGCAGCTACTTTAGTACTATATATGAAGAATATTCGAAATTTTTGCATTATTGCACACATAGATCACGGTAAAAGTACACTAGCAGATAGACTTTTAGACTATACTGGTTCTGTAACAGATCGTGAAAAACAAGATCAACTTTTAGATAGTATGGACTTGGAGCGAGAACGTGGTATTACCATAAAATCGCACGCCATACAAATGGACTTTGAATACAAAGGAGAAAAATTTATTTTAAATTTAATAGATACTCCTGGCCACGTAGATTTTAGTTACGAGGTGTCTAGATCTATTGCTGCTTGTGAAGGTGCTTTATTAATTGTAGATGCTGCACAAAGTATACAAGCACAAACCATATCTAACTTATATCTTGCTTTAGAAAACGACTTAGAAATAATTCCGGTTCTTAATAAAGTAGATTTACCTAGTGCAAACCCAGAAGAAGTTACAGATGATATTGTAGAACTTTTAGGTTGTGCTCCAGAAGATGTTATACACGCAAGTGGTAAAACTGGTTTTGGTGTAGATAATATTTTGGCTGCTGTAATAGAACGTATTCCTGCACCAGTTGGTAATGTAGACGAACCTTTACAAGCCTTAGTTTTTGACTCTGTTTACAACCCTTTTAGAGGTGTAGAAACATATTTTAGAGTTATTAACGGTGAAATAAAAAAAGGACAAAAAATAAAATTTGTAGCTACAGATAAAAGTTACTTTGCAGA
Source organism: Cellulophaga geojensis KL-A (assembly GCF_000568425.1). Taxonomy (NCBI): domain Bacteria; kingdom Pseudomonadati; phylum Bacteroidota; class Flavobacteriia; order Flavobacteriales; family Flavobacteriaceae; genus Cellulophaga; species Cellulophaga geojensis. The sequence continues at coordinate 208,183 of NZ_ARZX01000003.1, read as the reverse complement.
TGAAGTTGGTACCTTAAAACTAAACCAAGTTATTAAACAAAGTGTAAAAGCTGGTGATGTAGGTTACTTAATTACGGGTATTAAAGATGCGCGTGAGGTTAAAGTTGGTGATACTATTACAGATTCTGCCAACCCAACTATAAACCCTATTGATGGTTTTGAGGATGTAAAACCTATGGTATTTGCTGGTATTTACCCAGTAGATACAGATGAGTTTGAAGAATTGCGTTCTTCTATGGAAAAATTGCAATTAAATGATGCCTCTTTAGTATTTGCACCAGAAAGTAGTGCTGCTCTTGGTTTTGGTTTCCGTTGTGGATTTTTAGGAATGCTGCATATGGAGATTATACAAGAACGTTTGGAGCGCGAGTTTAACATGACGGTTATTACTACAGTACCTAACGTTAGTTACTACGCATTTACGCGCAAAGACCCAGATACTCCTGTTATTGTTAATAACCCTACAGATTTGCCAGACCCATCTAGCATAGACCGTGTAGAGGAACCTTACATAAAGGCAACCATAATTACAAAATCAGACTTTGTGGGTAATGTAATGTCTTTGTGTATAGAAAAACGTGGACAAATTACAAACCAAACGTATTTAACACCAGAGCGTGTAGAGCTGTCTTTTGATATGCCACTTGCTGAAATTGTTTTTGATTTTTATGACAGATTAAAGACGGTTTCTAAAGGATATGCTTCTTTTGATTATACGCCAATTGGTATGCGTACCTCTAAATTAGTACGTGTAGATATTTTATTAAATGCACAACCGGTTGATGCCTTATCTGCTCTTATACACGCAGACAATGCGGTACATATTGGTAAAAAAATGTGTGAAAAATTAAAAGAGTTAATCCCAAGACAACAGTTTGATATTCCTATACAAGCTGCCATTGGAGCAAAAATTATATCTAGAGAAACAACAAAAGCATTACGTAAAGATGTTACCGCTAAATGTTACGGTGGTGATATTTCTAGAAAACGTAAACTTTTAGAGAAACAGAAAAAAGGTAAAAAGCGTATGCGCCAAGTTGGTAACGTAGAAGTACCACAAGAGGCGTTTATGGCGGTATTAAAACTTAACGATTAATACACCTATTACTTTATATATAAAAACCTTCATTTTTTAATGAAGGTTTTTTGTTTTACTGCTCTAGCCACTTTCTAAACTCTGCTGTAGTAGATGAGCTTGTCATTACTTTGTCTTTTACACCAACCATTTTTAATAATAATCGGTTTTTAAAATATATGCTGTTAGCTACCGTTTTTTATCTCCAATAGACTGGATATTTTCGTTTTTTACTAATATTATTAAATATGAGAGCTATAATGGTAATTACAAGAGCCCCGGTTAATACTGGGTTTAGCAAAAACATTAAAGATTCAGCTCCAAGAATTACAACAATTGGATTGGCTCCTGCTGGCGGATGAGTTGTTCCTGTCAGTTGCATTATAGTTATAGCTAAGCCTACACCTAAAGCTAGAGAGTACCATTCATTTCCGAATATATAAAAGCAAACTAGACCTACTATGGCAGCTACAATATGCCCACCTATAATATTCCTAGGCTGAGCTAAAGGACTATTTGGTACGCCAAAAGCTAAAACACAAGTTGCACCAAAGGGTGCCATCAAAAAAGGATGGCCTGTATAAAATGTTAGTAATGAAACAGCTGTTATTGCTAAAAAGCCACCCAAACCCGAGTAACCTGAGAATTGAAACCCTAAAGATTTTGGACTTTTTTCTTTTGTCTTTAGTTTTGATATGTAATATTTCATAAAACTTTTATTTTTAAATATTTAATAGTTTTATTGATAATTTCTTGATTTCTATAAACTTGACTTTCTACAAGACAAGATTCAAATAACATATAAATCAAAAAAGATTTATGTTCATCTCTAACAATATCACTAAAAAAATGCTGTAGTTCAAGTTTGTGATTCTTAATAATTTCATAAGCATCAATATTTTTGTACTTCAACTCAGATAACATATTTAGGAATACACAACCCCCAAAATTTTCTTGGTGGTTCATAAATTTCAAATATTCAAATGATTTTATAATTTTCTCCTCAGATGTTTCAAATTCAATTATAAAATTTCGTAGTCCCTCAAACCATTGAATATGACGTTGAGTTAGATATTCAAATGCTAACGAATCTTTAGATTTAAAATGATCATAAAAACTAGCTTTTGCAACATTTGAATTTTTTATAATTTGGTTAACTCCTGTTGAATTAAACCCTTGTTCTCGAAAAAGATTCGAGGCTACATCTAAAACTCTTTCCTTAGGTTTCGGTTTTTTCATACTACAAACATACAATAAAAACAGAGCATTCTGTCTGTTTTTATTGTATGTTTGTTTTAATAAAGCAAAGAGAATGCTTTGTTAATTATTATCATCAATTCTGTTTTGCTCCTCTTTAGATGAATTTTCTCTGTTTTTTTGCTTGCCATATCTAGACCCAAAACTGTAAGATACTCTTAATTGTACATTTCTTCTAGACTCGTTACTTTCTACATCTGCATTAAGGTTGTTGTAATTAATTTTACCAACAAAACCTCTGTTTAGTATTTTATTTAATCCAAAATTTACCTTTAACCTATCATCTAAAAAAGTTTTACCTAAGGATAAATCTAAACCAGCAAACCAGTCTACATCCATACCACCATCTAATGCACCAGTACCGTAGTTACCGCTTATTTCTGCATTAATTTCCCAAGGAAGCTCATAACTAGCTTGTGTAAACCAAATAAGGCTCCATTTGTCTAAATTTAGGTTATCTGGTGCAGACTTTAATTTGTTGTAATTTACAATAAAACCCGTAAAACCATCTACACCCTTTATAAAGCTTAAAGACCCAAACAACCTAAAATTCCAGTTTTCTTTTTCTGTTAAATTAATTGTAGTTCTACTAATTTCTGCTGTCTCTGTGTTTTGAGATATGTATTGAAACATTGCATCTTTAGTACCGTTGTAAGCAATGGTAAAAAATGGCTGCCCATCAAAAGTTAAATTAAATTGATAATTATTTGTAAATGATGGTTTTAAGTTTTCATTACCAACGTCTGATGATAACGGATCATAATACGTTACAAATGAGTTTAATGTACTGTAACTTGGTCTACTAATACGGTAACTATAAGCCACGTTAGCACTTAAGTTTTCGTTTAGTTTTTTACTTACAGATGCACTAGGGAACAGTTTAGATATTTTACGTTCTCTACTTTCATTTGTGGTGCTAGAGGTTCCTTTTGTGTTACTATCTTCAAAACGTAAACCTCCAGAAAAAGACCAATCTCCGCTTGTAATATTTAGTTTAGAATACACTGCAAAAATATTTTCTTCTACTAAAAACCGATTACTAGCATCTTCATCAAAAACAAATTCACCATTAGTATCTTCACTAAAAGACATTAAATCACTATCTGTGTCAACATCTGCATATTTACTACCTAAACTTAGTTTAAAGTCTTCTGTAAATTGTTTAGAATAATCTATCTTATATGTTTTTATTTGATATTCTCCGTCTTGTAAATAGCGCTGATTTGTATAAGGTACTGTACTACCCTCTAAAGAAGATATGGTATTAATATTATCATTAGTATAGTCTACAAAATTAAAATCTGCTGTTAGTTTTTGTGTTTCTGTTTTATACTCGTAATATGGATTAACATTAAATACTGTTTGATCTCTGTTAAAACTATTTTGTGATAGTAAATAATCTGTAGTATTAGCAGTAGTAATTATGTTGCTACTTTTAGAGTTACGGTCAGAGTCTGTAGTAATGTTTCTAACACCAACACCAATGCTGTGTTTATCTGTAATGTAATAATCTAAACTAGCACTAGCCCTTAAACTTTGCGGGTTATAAGGTTCTATTGTAGCTTGGTTATATGTGGCGTCTTCTACGGTTCTTTTAATAAACAAATCTTCTCTCCAGGTAGGACTAGAATACCCTGCACTTGCCTGCCAATTTAGTTTGTTTATATAACTACCAATAGATGCGCTTGTACCATATTCTACACCTTCATCTTCACCTACCCAGCCAACAATAGTACCATGTGTACCAAGCTTTACATTTTTCTTTAAAATAATATTTAATATTGGTCCAGAACCAGCAGCATCAAACTCGGCACCAGGTTGCTCTATCATTTCTACTTTGGCTATGTTATCTGCAGGCATATCGCGCAGCAAAGTGTTCATATCCATATAATCTGTGGTTTTACCATTAATTAATATTCTAATATTGCTTTGGCCTGCGTAGCTTATACCATTATTGCTAACAATTATACCAGGTACACGTTTCATTACATCTTGTAAGTTAGAATTTAACATTTCTGAATTTTCTAAATCTACAATAAGCTTTTCTGCTGTTTGCCTAATAACTGGTCTTTTACTTTTAACAACAACCTCGTTTAAAGATTCTGCTTCTTCTTGTAGTTCAAAGTCAAAAAATTTGTCTGCTGTTAATGTAAATGCTTTAGATGTTTTAGTTTTAAAACCAAGCATAGAAACCTCTATATAATATGTTCCATTTTTTACTGAGTTAAAGGCGTACACACCTTGCTTGTCTGATATAGTACCAGTAACAACCTCTTTAGAAGATTGGTTGTATAAAATTACGTTTGCATATTCTAAAGGTACTGTGTTCTCTGTAATAGTACCAGAGATTGTGTTTTGTGCCTGGACACTTAGTATGCCCAGTAATAAAATAAAAATAGTTTTTGTTAATGTTTTCATGACTGTTGATTATGATTGATGCCATAAATGTATAATAACTAATATATTACAGAAACTATTTTCTGATAAGTTGGGATAAAATAAGGTTAAACCCTATTTTTTTAGTGACCAATTGTAACTTGCATAAACAACAAAGGCTTTCTGTAACAGAAAGCCTTTGTTTTAAAAAAATATGTACTTTTTATTCTTCTTCAGTAATATCTGCGTGTTTATCTACATCTAATATTTTACCTAAATAAACAAGCTCATACCCTTCTGTAATATCTGTAAAAGATTTACTAAACGATGGTATAATGTGCAACTCACCATCTGGAGATTTTAAAAATATAGGTATTATACTTTCATCTGCCTTGGTAATTTCAATTAAACCTTCATAATGGGTTTGGTCTTTTAGTTTTATTTCATGTATTGATGGATATTTACGTGCAGCCTCCATTAACTTAATAAAATCATCTGTATGAGAAAACAAACCTTCTTTAGGGTTGTTTTGTGGATCGTTCATTTCATCTGCATTTACCAGTCTAAATGAACCGTTTTCTCCAAATTGCTTTTCAAACTTTTTTACTGCAAAGTTGTTAATGTCTGAGTTTGCTGTTAATGCCATAACGTAACCCATATCACTCAACTCTATATTATCTGTTAAAGAGTCTGAATAAATATTGGCACTAATAGCATCTATACCTAATTTTTTTGCTTTGCTAATATTAGTTTGGTTATTGTCTATTAATACTACATGCCTGTTGTGTTCTTTTAAATATTGGGCTATTAACCTAGACAATTTAGAGGCTCCTATAATTAAAATACCTTCAGATCTTTTTAAGAAAACACCAACAAGTTTGGCAAACATTCTTGCTGTGGTTGCATTAAGTAAAACCGTACCTAATACAATAACAAAAACCAAAGGAGTAATGTAATCTGCCCCAGGGACACCCTTAGAAAATAATTTAGAACCAAATAACGATGCTATACCAGCTGCTACAATACCTCTTGGACCAACCCAACTTATAAATAATTTTTCTTTTAGTTGAAGATTAGATCCTCTTGTGCTTAAAAATACACCAAGCGGCCGTACAACAAATACAATAACTGCAAAAAGAATTAAAGTACCCCAGTTAAAAATAAGTTCTAAATCTGCTATGTTTATGTTAGCAGATAACAATATAAATAAAATAGATATTAGTAGTACGCTTAAAGATTCTTTAAAGTAAAGTAACTCCTTAATATTAGGTAAGTCTGTATTACCCATTACCATCCCCATTACCACTACGGCTAGTAAACCAGATTCATGTGCAAAAACATCAGACATTACAAATACAAGTAATACTACAGATAATGATACTACATTAAGCAAATAATGAGGTATAAAATTACGTTTTACTGCTGCTGTTAAACCGTGTGCAAACGTAAAACCAAAAGTAGTACCAAATAAAAGTATTTTACCAAACTCTATTAAAGCAGTAAAGGTAAAGTCTCCTCCACCACCAACACTAATAAACTCATATACCAAAACGGCAACTAAAGCACCAATAGGATCTATTAAAATACCTTCCCATTTAAGAACTGCAGAAATATCTTTTTTTAAAGGTATGTTTCTTAAAATTGGAGTTATTACCGTTGGACCAGTTACTATAATTAATCCTGAAAATAAAAATGAAATAGACCAACTTAACCCTAAAATATAATGAGCAGCAATACCTGCACCAAAAAACGTAACCACAGAACCTATAGTTATTAACTTAGAGATTACAGGACCTATATTTTTAATCTCTGATCGTTTTAAAGTTAAACCACCTTCAAACAAAATAATACTAATTGCAAGAGACACAAAGTAATACAAACTATCACCAGGAAAAAGTCCTGTTTTTCCGTTCCAAATTGGCTCTATAATTTTACTGCTGTCTTCTGTAAAAAGTGTGGATATTGGCCCCACTATTAACCCTATTAAAATTAAGGGCAAAATTGCAGGTAATTTTAATTTCCAAGCAAACCACTGCGCTAGTATTCCTAGTATTATAATTCCGGCTAATTCCAGCATAATTTATTTTTTTTGAAAAATAGCATTTTAATTTTAAAAAGCAATTTTAACCTGCAAATAAGTTTTGTTATATAATTGTGCTATCTTGGGCTAAATTTAGCTTATGATATATAAAAATCGTCCTTTTAAAACGATTCTTTTTGGATTTGCTTTTTCTCCAAAATTAGAGATAAATATTTTGGAGACTACCAGAATTGCTCATTTTTTTAAGGCTAAATTAATATTGCTTCATGTAGGTGCTAAAACACCAGAAAAAGAAGCAAAAATTACAACTATCTTAAACCAAACAGCATACAAAAATTTAGATATAGAAGTAAAATGGGAAAAAGGTGATCCTATTACTGTTATTACTACTGCCTGTAAAACTAGCAACATAGATTTGTTAATTATTGGAGCTTTACAAAAAGAAAAAATATATCAATTTTATGTAGGTTCTATTGCGCGTAAATTAACACGTAAAGTTTGCTGTTCTGTACTGCTACTTATTAAGCCTTCTAAAGAACGTATACCCTGTAAAAGCATTGTTGTAAACGGCTTAGATGCGCCAGATACGCCACTTACTATAAATGCTGCCTTTTATATTGCTAACGCACTTGGTGCACCACAGCTAACAATTGTAGAAGAAATTTTGCAAAAAAATATTCAGGTAAGTGTACAGGATGATAAAACACTGAAAAAAGCAAATATTGTTAAAGAGCGATTAAAACACCGAGAAGAACAAAGGGTTAGAGAAATTGTAAAAGATATTCCTGATGCTTGTAAAGAAGGAATAAAAGTAAAAAACCAAGGTATTTTTGGCAAAAGAGGCTACTCTATTGGCCATTATGCAGAAATTGTTAGGGCAGATTTATTGGTAATGAATGCTCCCTCTAAAACAGGAATTTTAGATCGTATTTTTCCGCATGATATAGAATATATTTTATCTGATTTACCAACAGATTTATTTATAATACGTAATCGATTTGACTCCGAAAACAAATAAAACAAAAACGTTTGTAAGCGCACTACCAAAGAATATTTTTTCTGGCTTTGTAGTTTCATTAATAGCATTACCCTTAGGGTTAGGTTTGGCACTTGCCAGTGAAGCACCTCCAATTTCTGGTGTTATTGCTGCCATTGTAGGTGGTTTTATAGTTTCTATTTTAGGTGGCTCTAATGTTACAATTACTGGACCAGGTAATGGTATGGTAATTGTTTTATTAAGTGCAATTTATACGTTAGGTGAAGGCAATTTATACCAAGGATATTTATTTACACTTGCTGCTATTATTGTTTCTGGATTTGTTATGATTTTGCTTGGCTTTTTAAAAATGGGCAGATTGGCAGATTTTTTTCCTGCATCTGCTATAGAAGGTATGCTAGCTGCCATTGGTATTGGTATTTTATCTAAACAGTTTCATATTATGTTAGGTAATAATAATGTTAGCGGTAATATTGTTCCATTAGTACTAAAGTTTCCGTTTGCAATACAAAACCTATGGTTAACAACAAATAGTAGTATTTTAGCCGCAGCTGCCATTGGCGTAATTAGTTTGTTAATAATGGTTTTTTATGCCAAAATAAGAAACAAATATTTTCAATTAATACCTGCTCCTATGTGGATAATTGTATTGGTTGTAAGTTTAAGCTATGTATTGGCTGGTATAGGTGTTAATTACCCCTTAACCGAAGATTTTTTAGTAAAAATACCTGCAGATGTTACCTCTAATTTGGCATTCCCAGATTTTTCAAAAGTATACCAACCTAACTTCATTATAGCTGTTTTTTCTATTACCTTAATAGCAAGTATAGAGTCTTTACTTAGTATAAAAGCTGTAGATAAGTTAGATACATTAAATAGGCGCTCTAATGTTAATAGAGATTTAAAGGCTTTAGGTGTAGCCTCTATTACAAGTGGGTTTTTAGGCGGTATAAATGTTGTAACAGTAATTGCACGTAGCTCTGTAAACGTTAATAACGGGGCAACAAACAGGTCTGCCAATTTCTTTCAGGCATTTTTTTTAACGGCATTTGTACTTCTTTTTCAAGAGCAATTACGTAAAATACCTTTAGCTGCACTTGCAGCTATATTAGTTTATACAGGTTATAAGCTTGCTACACCAAAAACACTTCAAAAAATTGCTAAAATTGGTAAAGAGCAAATAATTATATTTTTAGTTACCCTTTTAACAACACTATTTACAAATTTAATTACAGGTATTAGCGCTGGTATTTTAATAACGTTTATTATACATATTATACTTAACAAAAGTTTTACGCTGTTTTTTAGTAACTTACTAAAACCTAACATACTAATGTATAAAGAGCCAGACGGTGGTAACTTTTATATTAGTGTAAAATACTTTTGTAGCTTTTTAAATTTTTACAAACTAAAAAACAAACTAGATGCCATACCAGAAGATAATATTGTGGTTTTAGATTTTTCTATGTGTAATTTTGTAGATCATACTGTTATGGAAGGTTTAGAGGGCTATGTAGATACCTTTAGTAAAAAAGGGGGTAGCATTGAGCTTATTGGACTAGATAAACATGGTACCGACTCTGCACACCCATTTGCAATACGTAAAATTCTTCCGTTTGCTACAAAATTAACTCCTGTAGAGGGCAACCTTACTAAAAGGCAGTTGTTACTAAAAAATACAGCTTCAAATTTTAAATGGGACTACATACCAGAGAAAAATAAAAATGCAGATTTTTTAACAAATTTTGTTTTCTTTAAAAGTAGAGAAATACGCTATTTTTATAATCAACTTAAAGCAAAAAACAATAAAGTTGCTCTTATGGATGTAGAGTTTACTGAAGGTGCATTTATAGCAAGAGAAGTAATAAAAACAACCGTTTTACACATAAAATTAGATAGAGAAGTACCTGTTTTTACTTTAGATAAAGAAGGTCTTATAAAATACTTGTATAGCTTAGCTGGCTTTAAAGAGTTAAATATAGAAAATCATCCAGATTTTAATCGTAGGTTTTACCTTAGTGGAGAAAAACCAAAGCAAATACAACAGTTATTTACAGATGAACTTATTCTATTTTTAGAAAGTAATCCTTATTACCACATAGAGTGTAACGGATCTGCTCTACTAATTATTAAAAAAGAACGATTATTAAGTGTACAAGAAGTAAAAGCAATGCTATATTTTGGCAAGCAATTGCATCAAATTTTACAATAATGTTAACATAATTTAGCGCATTATAAACATTTTAGTTTACCTAATTTTGTAAGTATGAAGATTTACCCAATAGAAACAGGCAATTTTAAGTTAGATGGTGGTGCAATGTTTGGCGTTGTTCCAAAATCTATTTGGACCAGAACAAACCCAGCAGATGCTAATAATATGATAGATATTGCTGGCCGTTGCTTATTAATAGAAGACGGCAACAGACTTATACTTATAGATACTGGTATGGGTAACAAACAATCTGATAAATTTTTTGGCTACTACTACATGTGGGGAGACCATACTTTAGATAACTCTTTAAAACAATTAGGTTTTAGTAAAGATGATGTCACAGATGTATTTTTAACACATTTACATTTTGACCATTGTGGTGGTTGTGCTGTTTGGAACAAAGATAAAACTGGTTTTGAAGTAGCTTTTAAAAATGCAACATTTTGGACTAATGAAAACCATTGGAACTGGGCAACAAAACCTAATGCACGTGAAAAAGCATCGTTTTTAAAAGAAAACATAATGCCAATGCAACAAAGCGGGCAATTAAAATTTTTAAAACCTAACCAGCATCAATTTGAAGCTGAGTCTGAGCTTGGTTTTGGTATTTTTTATGCAGATGGCCATACAGAAAAACAAATGATACCACACATACAATACAAAGGTAAAACACTAGCTTTTATGGCAGATTTATTACCTACAGTTGGCCATATACCACTACCTTATGTTATGGGTTTTGATACTAGACCTTTATTAACATTGTCTGAAAAAGAACTATTTTTAAACACTGCTGCAGATAATAATTATTACTTGGTACTAGAGCATGATGCACACAACCAAGTTTGTACTGTAAAACACACAGAAAAAGGAGTAAGATTAAATGAGACTTTTACCTTTAATGAGCTTTTTAATTAAGCGTATAAATTACGCTCTACACCATTTATAAAGAAATTACTAAATTCATCAAAATAATAAATACACAAATTAAATTAACATAATATGAATATCAGACTATCAAAATCTGTTTTAAGCTTATCAGCTGTAGCCCTAATAATGGCTAGTTGTGGCTCTGCTCCTACCTTGGTTTCTACTCCTGTAGAAAACATAGATGCTTTGCCTTTAAAAGTATCAGAACTTACAGAGCAACAAAAACAAAACTGGGGTCATGCAGATCTTGCTACAGACACTATACCAGGAATGAGTGTAGATAAAGCCTACAAAGAACTTATTGGTAATAAAAAAGGAACCAAAGTTATTGTAGCAGTTATGGATTCTGGAATGGATTTAAACCACGAGGATCTTAAAAATGTTTTATGGACAAATAAAAAAGAAATTCCTGGTAATAACATTGATGATGATAACAATGGTTTTATTGATGATGTTCATGGATATAACTTTTTAGGAGACTCTTATAATGAGCAATTAGAAAGCGCAAGAATTGTAAGGTTAGGTCTTGGTGATGCTGCATTACAAGCAAAAGCTAAGGCAGAAGTAGAAGCAGACTATGCTGAAGCTTTAGCTGGTAAACAAAGATATGAACAAATTTTACAAGCTGTAAAAAATGCAGATGAAGCTGTTAAAAAAGAACTAGGTAAGGATAGCTATACTAAAAAAGATTTAGCTGGTATTACTGCTAAAGACGAAGCTATGCAACGTAACTTAGCAGTGTTAAACCAAATGTATTCTTTTAGTGCTTCTATTCCTGAAGCTATAAAAAGTATTACTGGTGGTATTACATACTTTACAGACCAAGTAAACTACAACTTAAATAAAGATTTTAACGGAAGAAAACCAGTTGGAGACAATCCTTACGATATTACAGATACAAAATATGGTAATGGTAACCCAATGAACACTGTAGATACAGAAAGTCACGGTACACACGTTGCTGGTATTATTGCTGCAGAGCGTAACAATGGTAAAGGTGCTAATGGTGTTGCTAATAATGTAGAGTTAATGAGCATTAGAGCTGTACCAAATGGAGATGAGTATGATAAAGATATTGCCTTAGGTATACGTTATGCTGTAGATAACGGAGCTAAAGTTATAAACGCTAGTTTTGGCAAGGCATACTCTCCTAAAGCAGAATGGGTATATGAAGCTTTAAAATATGCTGCAGAAAATGATGTACTTTTTGTACACGCAGCTGGTAATGATGGTGCTAATTTAGACGATTATGAAAATCACCCTAACTACCCTAATGACCAAATTAAAAATGGTGCAGAATTTGCAGATAACGTAATAACAGTTGGTGCATTAGCTAACAAATACGGATCTACAATGCTTGCAGATTTCTCTAACTACGGTAAAATAAATGTAGATGTTTTTGCACCAGGAGCAGAAATTTATTCTACTGTACCAGGTAGCAAGTATGAGTTTATGGGTGGTACATCTATGGCTTCACCTGGTGTTGCTGGTGTTGCTGCTGTAATTAGATCTCAGTATCCTAAATTAACTGCTGCACAGGTTAAAAAAATAATTATGCAATCTGGTATTGCAACTAAAACTAAAGTGGTTATTGGTGGAGATCCATCAAACAACAATACATTAGCTAATATATCTACATCGGGTAAAATGGTAAACTTATACAACGCACTTTTATTAGCTGAAAGCGTTTCTAAAGGAAAAGTAAAATTATAATTATGAAAAAATTATTAATAGCAGGGATAGCAGTGTTTACAACATTGCTTTCTCCTTTATCTGCACAAAATAGTCCGTATTGGCAACAACACGTTGATTATTCTATGGAGATAGATATGAATGTTGAAAACTACCAGTATGATGGAACACAAAAATTGGTATACACAAACAACTCACCAGATGAGCTAACACGTGTGTATTACCATTTGTATTTTAACGCTTTTCAGCCAGGTAGTGAAATGGATGCCCGTTTACATAGCATTTCAGATCCTGATGGAAGAATGACGGATAAAGATAAAAATAGCAGAATTGCTACTTTAAAAGAAGATGAAATTGGCTTTATTAAGGTTTCTTCATTAAAACAAGATGGTGTTCCTGTAAAATACAGTGTAGAAGGTACTGTTTTAGTAGTAGAATTGGCTAAGCCAATTGCTGCTGGTGCTAAAACAACTTTTGATATGGTTTTTAAAGGCCAGGTTCCTGTGCAAATACGTAGATCTGGTCGTAATAGCAAAGACGGTGTGTCTTTATCTATGACGCAGTGGTACCCAAAATTAGCTGAGTATGATTTTGAAGGTTGGCACGCAGACCCATACATTGCCAGAGAATTTCATGGTGTTTGGGGAGATTTTGATGTAAAACTTACAATAGATAAGGATTACGTTGTTGGTGGTACAGGTTATTTACAAAATGCTAATGAAATAGGACACGGTTATGAGGCTCCTGGAACTAAGGTTAAAAAGCAACGTGGTAAAAAATTAACATGGCATTTTAAAGCACCTATGGTACATGATTTTATGTGGGCAGCAGATCCAGATTATATTCATGATACGCTACAAGTAGAAAACGGACCATTATTACACTTTTTATACCAAGGTGATGATGCTGAAATTAAGGCAAACTGGGAAAAAGTACAACCTAAAGCTGCAGAAATGATGCAGTTTTTTAGCAAAAATATTGGTAAATACCCATACAAACAATACTCTATTATACAAGGTGGAGATGGTGGTATGGAGTACGCTATGAGTACATTAATTGCTGGTGGTAAAAAATTCGGTAGCCTTGCAGGTACAACTGCTCATGAAATGGCACACTCTTGGTTTCAGCACGTATTAGCAACTAATGAAGCTAAACACGAGTGGATGGATGAAGGATTTACAACATTTATTTCTTCATTGTGTATGAATGAGGTAATGGATCAGAAAAAAGATAACCCTTTTGAAAGATCTTATGGAAGTTATTACTACCTAGTAAAATCTGGAAAAGAGCAACCACAAACTACACACGCAGACCGTTACCATGAAAATATGCCTTATAGCATTGCTGCTTACAGTAAAGGATCTGTGTTTTTATCACAATTAGGCTATATTATTGGTCAAGAAAACTTAATGAAAACAGTACGTAAATACTATGAAGATTTTAAGTTTAAGCACCCAACACCTAATGATATTAAAAGAACAGCAGAAAAGGTATCTGGTATGGAGCTAGACTGGTATTTAACAGACTGGACACAAACAACTAATACAATAGATTACGGTATTAAAGAAATTACAGAATCTAATAACAGCTCTACAGTAGCTTTAGAAAGAATTGGTTTAATGCCAATGCCTTTAGATATTTTAGTTGTTTATGCAGATGGTACTAAAGAAACATTTTATGCTCCTTTACGTATGATGCGTGGTGAAAAAGAAAACCCATATACAGATTTAAAAAGAACTGTATTGCCAGATTGGCCTTGGGCAAACTCTAACTACAGCTTTACTATTAACAAGCCAAAAGCAAGTATTAAAGCAATTGTTATAGACCCATCTAACCTTATGGCAGATATAAATAAAGAAAATAACGTTTATCAGGCAGAGTAAAATCTTCCTTTTAACTACCAATAAAAATCCGTTTAGAGCTTTGCTTTAAACGGATTTTTATTTTCTAACCTAACTATTAATAAACCAATAAGACTTATAAATAATAACTTTATAATACCTTTGCTCTTTAGTAAAGATGTGCAGTTGCGTTAAACACTCATTTTTATCAAATTAAATAATTAATACATTTTTAATGTCTACCCAAAAACAACAAAATACTCCTAATTTTAAATTTCCTACCAAGGAAAAATTAAAAAGCAGAAAGTTAATAGGAGAATTGTTTGCAGACGGCAAAAGTGTATCTAGCTACCCAGTAAAACTAATTTACTTGCCTTGCAGCTTACAAAATACACCCTTAAAAGTAGGTGTTTCTGTACCTAAACGTAATTTTAAAAGTGCTGTAGACCGTAATAGAATTAAAAGATTATTACGAGAAGGTTACAGACTTAACAAACACGTAATTTTTAACAACATAGATAAAGATTTTGCGTTACTATTTTTATACCTTGGTAAAAAGATGCCAGATTACGCTGAAATAGAGAAATCTGTTGCAGAGGTGCTTGCCAAATTTTATAAGAAAGTAAACAATGAAGAACGTATTTAAAAAAAGAATAATAATTCCGGTTTTTGCCGTTTTTATTTTAATAGGAGCCAGCAGTTTTAAAGGCGATTTTTTTGAAATAGCAAAACAAATTGAAATTTTTACTACGCTCTTTAAAGAGTTAAATATGAATTATGTGGATGAAACCAATCCTGCAGAATTAATGGATAATGCCATTAAAAATATGCTAAATGGTTTAGATCCTTATACTCGTTTTTTAAATGAACAAGATGTAGAAGCTTACCGTATTAATAATGCTGGTAAATACTCTGGTATTGGTGCTACTGTACGTACTTACAAAGATAAAATGCTAATTATAGAAGCCTATAAAGACCTTCCTGCAGATAAGGCTGGTTTAAAGGCTGGTGACGAGATTATTAAAATTGGCGATACAGATGTTGCAACTTTTAAAGATGATGCAACAGAACTTCTTAAAGGTGCTAGTAACACCGGTGTTAGTGTTGTTTATAAAAGACAAGGTAAAACAAACACTACAACTATTAACAGAGAAGATATAGAAGTAGATGCTGTGCCATTTTACAAAATGGTAGATGAAACTACGGGTTACATTGTTTTAACAAAATTTAACCAAAAGGCATCTTCACAAACAAAAGAAGCTTTAGTAAACCTAAAAAATGAAGGTGCTAAAAAAATTATACTAGATTTAAGAGGAAATCCAGGTGGTTTATTGTCTGAAGCTATAAATGTTACCAATTTATTTGTTCCTAGAGGAGAACTTATTGTAACCACAAAATCTAAGGTTAAAAAGTTTAATAAAACATACAAAACTAGAAATGCTCCGGTAGATACAGAAATACCTTTGGTAGTACTTGTAAATGGTTCTAGCGCATCTGCTAGTGAAATTGTTTCGGGTAGTTTACAAGATTTAGACAGGGCTGTAATTGTTGGCGCTCGTAGTTTTGGTAAAGGTTTGGTACAAAGGCCTCTTAAGCTTACGTATGGTACGCAATTAAAAGTTACCATTTCTAGATACTATACTCCTAGCGGAAGATGTATACAATCATTAGATTATTGGCATAGAGATGAAAACGGTAAAGCCGTAAAAAATACTAAGTTTAATGAGTTTAAAACCAAAAACGGACGTAAAGTACAAGATGGTGGTGGTGTTTTACCAGAAATACAAATTGCTGCTGCTAAAACAAACTCTTTAACAAAAGCACTTATTGTTAACAATGTTATTTTTGATTTTGCTACAAACTACTACTACAATAATAAAGTAAATAGTATTGCAGATTTTAATTTAACTGATGCAGATTTTGCAGATTTTAAAGAGCACGTAAACGCCTCTAATTTTTCATTTGAAACCGATACAGAAAAAGCATTAACGGCTGCTATAAATAGTAATGACAACGCCATTTTTGGTGAAGAAATTCAGGATAAATATAAAAGTCTTTTAGTAGACATCAATAAAAATAAAATTAAAGCTTTAGATAAGTACAAAGCACAAATTGTAAAAAATATTGAAGACGAAATTGTAAAACGTTATTTTTACAGAGATGGTTTGTATGAGTATTACTTATCTCATGACGATGCTATTTTAACAGCAACAGAATTGCTTAATAACGCTACTAAATACAACGATTATTTAAAGTAGAATTATCTTATATGATTGATGCTTATCTAGAAAATAAACTATTAAAATTAGAAAAACAGGAAGAGTTAGTAATTAATAAAGGTAAAAGGTTATATAAAACATCTACTATATACCCACTTGATAAATTGTTAATAGCTGTGTTGGACAGGTCTTTAAATTTAATTAGTGGATTCATTCTATTAATTAAAAATGAAAATTTCACTGCTGCAAGTCATTTAATAAGGTGTCATTTAGATAATTGTCTTAGATTATCTGGTGCTTGGTTAGTAGATAACCCTCAACATTTTGCTGAACAAGTTATAAAAGGAATAAAAATATCTAAAATAAAAGATAGATATGGTAAAAAATTATATGATAATTATTTAGCACAACAAATGAATAAAAATTATCCTGGGATTTCTGATGTTTATGATGAATGTTGTGGTTTCATACATTTAAGTAATAAACATATATTAATGTCTTCAAAACTTATTGATTCAAATAAATTAGAATTTAAAATAAACAAAAGAGATTCTTATATATCAGACGAAACAAAAATTAAAGCCATAGAATTAATGGAAGATATTACCAAAATGGTGCTTGATTTTAGTGAAGATTATATCGAAACAAAAATTAAAGTTGATAAAAATTCTACTAAATAACTATGTCCATTTACCAAAAAATGGCCAGTATTGGTCAAAAACTATTTTCTAAACACATTTTGTTTAAATACGGATTTAATTATTCGCCTATGTACAAAAGAAGTACTGGTAAAATAATTGAAATTACTAAAGATTTGCTACACGTTAAAGTGAAAATTCCTATTAGTTGGAAAAACAGAAATTATGTAAATTCTATTTTTGGTGGTAGTTTGTTTTCTGCTGTAGACCCAATACCTATGATACAGTTGTTGTATTTAATTGGGGATGATTATGTGGTTTGGGATAAAGCTGCAGATATACGATTTAAAAAGCCTGCCAAACAAAATGTTTATGCAGATTTTAGATATACTGAAGAAGAACTACAAGATATTAAAAACCGCATTGCTACAGAAAACGAAATTGAGGTTAAAAAAACTACCGAAATAAAAAGCGAAGATGGTACTACTACCTTTTGCGTGGTACATAAAACCATTTATGTAGCCAACAAAGAGTTTTACAAGCAAAAAATGAAAAATAGAAAGAAACTTAAAGCCTAGTGTAACTAAAAAGCTACCTAAATTTATAGATAGCTTTTGTTATGACTATACTTTAAAAAGAAAGTATATTTAATTAACTTATTTTACTAAGGTACTAAGTTTGGTGTGTAAATTACTTCTCCAAAATATCTCCCAGTAATTTTATGCCCTTTATCATCAACCATATCAAAAGTTAATTCATAATAATCATTTTTACTACTTATTATGGTTACTGTTCCTCCTACTATTTCAGGATCAGATACATCGTCTGTTTCATCTGTAGTTGTAAAATATATACCAACAAATGTAAATGGTTCAATATCATCTTCATCACTATAATTATAAGTTCCTGGGGCTAATTTATTAGGTGTATCTGTATAAATTTCTAATTCAAAACCATAACCTTCACCTTCATAACCATATTCTTCATTAAGCTCAAAACCTGTACTAAGTAAAGTTAAATCTATATTATAAGTATCACCATTTGGATAATCACTGTAATCATCTGTAAATCCTAAAATTAAACTACTTTCTACATCATCTACTTTAATAAAGTTTTTATCTTCTGATGTAGCGTCATCATCACTATTACAGCTAGTTATAAATAAAGTAAAAGTTAATACGGTAAATAAATAAAATGTTTTTTTCATAATTAATCTAAAGTTTAGACACAAACTTACATTATTTTTTGAAAAAACTTACATAAATAATTTATAGAGTACCGTTAATATATTTACTATCATAAAACACTTTATTCTATAAAAAGTGCTGCATTTTTAAGTTCTAAAATAGCTTCTGTATTTTGGTGTAACATGCGGTTACTTTGTAAATATCTGTTTAAATTAAACTCATCAAAATTAGTAGCGTCTTTATCTATACTACTAATATGTACACGGCCAGAAGAATGTATAAATTGGTTGTTACCAATCCACATACCAACATGTACTACTCTTTGTTTGGTAGAATCTGTTGCTGGTCTTCCAAAAAACAATAAATCACCAACTGCTAGCTTACTAAAATCTTTATCTTTATCTACTACTGTACCTGAGTTTACTTGTTGTGATGCATCTCTTGGTAACACCATACCATTTAAAAAGTATATTGTTTTGGTAAAACCGCTACAATCTACTCCTTTACTAGATGTGCCTCCCCATAAATACGGCAAACCCATTAATTGTTTAGATGTTGCTACTAAAGATTCTTGTGTTGGGTTTAATGCTCCCAACCAACTATTATACGTTTGTGCTTCATCTTTTTTAACAAAAGCAATTCTACCATCTGGGTATTTAACTTGGTAAAATAGACCTTTATCAACAACCAATTCTAAAATACTACCAGCTACTAAATCTGAAACAGTTTCTTGACCTGTTGTTGATACGTAAGAAAAACCTGTAATATTAGTGTATATTATTTTTTCAGTTGCTTTCCAGGTTTTAAAATCATCATTTTTTAAAATTTCTATACCACCTTTATCTACCCAAGCCAAATAATTGTCTGGTGTTTGTATAAGATACCAATCGCCATCATTTTTATACACTTTTACTGGTGTACCTAAAGTTGCTTGTGTAGCAAGTTCTTGTGAGTGTCCTGCTTTACTTCTTAAATTGGCAACAGAAATTTTTACAATAGCCCAATTGCTATTTTTAAATTCTGCTGTTGGTAGTAATTGTATACTGTCTGTATATTCAATTTTAGCCTCATTTAGCTTTGTTTTAAGCTCGTTTACAGCTTTTGGTAGGTTGGTTTCACCTGTTAGTACATATTGTTTGTCTGCAGCTTTAGAATCAATATTAAAAAGAGCTACACGCTTATCTGGTGCATACTCTTGTTTTACTTGGTTTACATATTCTAAAACAGGATTTTCTGCTTCTGTAACTACTTCATTTTTACAACTACCTAAAACCATTAATAATATAAGGGCTATAAATGGTATTTTAGAATTGATTTTCTTCATCATTATAAACGTATTTATTTGGATGAGTGAAATTATGAAAATTTTATTTTAATGTAGACAAAATGAACATTGTAATGTTAATAACTACGTTAAAGTACTGTTAATCAATATATAAATTAGGAAATTAAAGTTTATTTTATTATGTTGATAACTATGATAGAGACAGATAAAATTGAAAATACAGCGTTTATAAAAAAATCAATTGGCTATTTAGAATCTAGAGGGTTTACTAATATTAAGGCTGATGTAACTGATTGTGAAATTCCTAAGTCATACATTAGAAAAAGTACTGGCGATAAGGTAACACCAGATATTGTTGCTATGAAAAATGGAAGAAAGTATTTTTTTGAAATAAGTTTAAAGTCTGATAAACCTAAACTTTTAAAATCTAAATGGCTGTTTTTAGACACTTTAAGTAGAATGAATTCTAACAGATTTAGAATTATTACCACTAAGGGACATTTTAAATTTACAGATACAATGTTAGAAGATATAAACCTTACCAATAAAACACCTATAAAAATTTAGTGTTTGTACATTGCCATATGTGGTATACCATCTTCCAAATATTCTCCACCGTCTTCTTTAAAGCCTAAATTATTATAGAATTTTAAAAGATATTTTTGAGCAGATATTTTTATGGTAGTTTGTTGTAAATGTTCTTTTACAGCAGCTATAGATGCTTCCATAATACTATAACCGTATTTATGTTGCCTTTCAGATTTTTTAACTACTACCCTACCAATACTAGCCTCTTTAAAATAATCTCCGGGTTTAAAAATACGTGTATAAGCTACTAATTTATCATTTTTAAATCCTAAAACGTGTAGGGCATTAAAATCTTTACCATCTATATCTTGGTAAACGCAATTTTGTTCTACAACAAAAATCTCTGATCTAAGTTGTAGAACTGCGTATAAGTCTTTTGTAGTAAGCTCATTAAAGCTTTTAACACATACAATCATTTATTGTATTATTTGCAAGCTATTTTTTCTACTCTGTTTTGATGTCTTCCACCAGCAAATTCTGTATCTAAAAACGTATTTACCATTTCTAATGCTTGTGGTAAAGAAACAAAACGTGCAGGTATACTTAATATATTAGCATTGTTATGCTCACGTGTTAAAGAAACAATTTCTTTAGTCCAGCATAAACCAGCTCTAACATTTTGGTATTTATTGGCTGTCATAGACACACCATTACCACTACCACATATAAGGATACCAAAATCTACTTTTTTTGTATCTACATCTGCTGCAACTGGGTGCACAAAATCTGGATAGTCTACACTATCATTACTATCTGTACCGTAGTTAGTTACTTCTATACCTTTAGATTTTAAAAGTTCTAATACCGCAAATTTATACTCTGTACCGGCGTGGTCATTACCTATAGCTATATGCATTATATTGTTTTTTGTAGTTTTACATTACAAAAGTACAAATACCATTGTATATCCTATTCTAAAATTGTTAATAAATACAAACCCCCATTTTTACATACATTTTTGATAGTATCACATACAACTAACAAGTTGTTCACAACACTTTAATAACTATACAAAACATAAATTTTGTTTTTCGTAAAAATTGTTGCATTATAGCTTAGAATTTCTTCAACCAAATCTATTTTTTACTTTTTAGATAAAAGATATTAAGACTATTGTTAATAATGTAAACAATTTTTTAGCCATAAATTATTAAAAATTTGTTGTTAATAGAAGTTGTTAATAACCGTTAATAATTATGGTAATAGATTGATTTCTAAATAAAAAGTTAAATATAAAGACTTAATAACTTTACAATAAATTTACATTACTGTTCAACACAAGAAATATTACATAATTTTATTGTAGATATTAACACACTATTATAATCACCATTTTTTTTTAAAATTTAATAAAAGAAAAATAGTATATTATATATATGTTTATAACAACGTTTTCTTTACTAAAAAATTAAGAAACTGTTTAATTAAGATAAGAGTAGATTATAATTTGTAATTTACCAGAAATAAATAAAATGAATGACTAAGAAAAAAAAAGGACCTAAAAACCAAGACCGTAATCTTATTACTAAAGGTATATTTACGGTATTAGAAAAAGATCCTAATGCTAGTTATAACTACAAGCAAATTGCTGCTAAATTAGGAATAACAGATGCAAATAAGAGAAATGTACTAGTAAAGAGATTAGTACAATTAAAAGAGAAAAAAAGAATTATAGAAGAAAGTAGAGGCAAATATAAAGCTGTAGCTAGGGATACTAAAACTTACCATACAGGTAAAGTAGATATTACTAGTAAAGGAAATGCCTATATAGTTATAGAAGGTTTAGAAGATGATGTATTTATCTCTAGCAATAAATTAAAAAAAGCTTTTCATAGAGATATTGTAGAAGTTTATATTTTTCCTAGAAGAAAAGGAAGAAAATTAGAAGGTGAAATCACTAAAATTATAGAAAGAGACAAAACTAACTTTGTTGGTATTGTACAATTGCAAAAGAATTACGCTTTTGTAACAGCTACAGATTTTAGAATGTATACAGATTTCTTTATTCCTAAGGATAAAATTAATAATGCTAAAGATGGTGATAAAGTCATTGTAAAAATGAATGATTGGCCAGATGATGCAGACTCACCTTACGGAGAAATTGTAGAAGTACTTGGTAAACCAGGAGAACATAATACAGAAATACATTCAATTTTAGCAGAATACGGATTGCCTTATGAGTTTCCGTTAGAAGTAGAAAATTATGCTAATAAAATTGATACATCTATAAAAGCAGATGAAATTGCAAAACGTAGAGATATGCGAGATACGCTTACCTTTACTATAGATCCTAAAGATGCAAAGGATTTTGATGATGCATTGTCTTTTTTAAAATTAGAAAATGGTAATTATGAAATAGGAGTTCATATTGCAGATGTATCTCATTACTTACAACCAGACACTATTTTAGATGATGAGGCCTATGACAGGGCTACATCTGTATATTTAGTAGACCGTGTTGTACCAATGTTACCAGAAGTTTTATCTAACAATGCTTGTTCTTTAAGACCAAATGAAGAAAAATATACATTCTCTGCAGTTTTTGAGATTAATGAAAAAGCAGAACTTATTAACCAATGGTTTGGTAGAACTGTAATAAACTCTAATGAACGTTTTGCTTATGAAGAAGCACAACATATAAT
Organism: Cellulophaga geojensis KL-A; assembly: GCF_000568425.1. NCBI lineage: Bacteria > Pseudomonadati > Bacteroidota > Flavobacteriia > Flavobacteriales > Flavobacteriaceae > Cellulophaga > Cellulophaga geojensis. Next base: position 185,206 of record NZ_ARZX01000003.1, on the reverse strand, counting down.
AGAAACGGGAGAAAATACCATTCCAGAGGCTATTTCTATTAGAGAAAACGGAGCTTATAGTGTTAGTAATGAAATTGTTGATGCTACTATAACTTTAGATAAACTTGCTAAAATTATGCGTGGTAAACGTATGAATGCTGGAGCTATTTCTTTTGATAAAGTAGAAGTTAGGTTTAGTTTAGATGAAGACGCAAATCCAACTGGTGTTTACTTTAAAGAGTCTAAAGATGCCAATAAACTTATTGAAGAGTTTATGTTACTAGCAAACAGAAAAGTAGCTGAGTTTATAGGAAAACAAAAACCAGAAAAAACTTTTATATATAGAGTTCATAATGAGCCAAATGAAGAAAAATTAGCCAATTTAAATGGCATCATTTCTAGGTTTGGTCATAAACTAGATTTTAAAAGTAAAAAAACTATAAGTAGTTCTTTAAACCAATTGTTAGAAGATGTAAAAGGTAAAAAAGAACAAAACTTAGTAGATACGCTTGCTATACGTAGTATGAGTAAAGCTATTTATACCACAGATAATATAGGACATTACGGTTTGGCTTTTAATTACTATTCTCATTTTACCTCTCCAATACGTAGGTATCCAGATGTTATGGTTCACCGTTTATTACAACATTATTTAGATGGTGGAGCAAGTGCAAAACAAGAAATTTATGAAGAAAAATGTAAGCATTCTTCAGATATGGAAGGTTTGGCAGCAAGTGCAGAAAGAGATTCTATAAAATACATGCAAATTAAATTTATGGATGATCATAAAGATTCAGAATTTGTGGGTGTAATATCTGGTGTAACAGAATGGGGCATTTATGTAGAAATTATAGATAATAAATGCGAGGGTATGGTGCGTATAAGAGATATTAAAGACGATTACTATACTTTTGATGAAAAAAGCTATTCTATAGTAGGGCAACGTACAAACAACAGCTACCAGTTAGGAGAGCAAGTTGTAGTAATGGTTAAAAGCACAGATTTAGTAAAAAGACATTTAGATTTTTCATTACTTAGAAAGGCAGAATAAAGTATTTTTGGAACGAAATTTGTAAATTAGATTAGGAATTATACCTAAAAACATTAAAATGAATAAGTTAACCTTATTTACGCTGTTATTTTTTGCTATTAGTTTAGCAAATGCGCAAAACGAAAAAATTACACAAAAGTTAGATAATTTTACAGAAGTTAAAGCTTTTGACGGTTTATCTGTAAATCTAATAAAATCTACTAAAAATGAAGCAGTTATAACAGGGGCTAATACACAAAAAGTTGCAATTGTTAATAATGATGGTGTTCTAAAACTACGTATGGAATTGGATAAAATTTTTAGTGGTTATAGAACTTTTATAGATTTGTATTATACAGATAATTTAACTGTTATAGATGTAAATGAAGATGCAAGAATTAGCTCTAATGAAACTATAAAACAGGATTTGTTAGAGTTAAAATCTCAAGAAGGTGGCGAGTTAATTATAGATGCTCAGGTAACACAACTATTAGTAAAATCCGTTACTGGTGGTGTTATTACTTCTAACGGTTTTGCTAAAAACCAAGATATAAAAATTAATACAGGTGGTATTTATTACGGTAAAAACTTTGAAACTGAGCTTACAACAATTAGTGTAAATGCTGGTGGAAATGCAGAAATAAATGCAACAAATTATGTACAAGCCACTGTAAAAGCCGGTGGTGAAGTTTTGGTTTACGGAGACCCAGCAAAAATGGATGAGAAAACCGTTTTTGGTGGTAAAATTATTAGAAAATAGAAAAACTATTACATGTTAGATGATATACAGGCAGCAATACCATTAGGCTTTTTTTTAAGTTTTATGATTGGTCCTGTTTTTTTTGTTCTTCTAGAAACTAGTGCTGTTAAAGGTTTTAGAGCTGCATTGGTTTTTGACCTTGGTGTTATTTTAGCAGATGTTTTATTTTTAACTGTTGCTTATTTTAGTAGTTACCAATTATTAGAAAACCTAAGTAATTTACCAGGATTATATATTTTTGGTGGTGTTATATTACTTGTTTATGGCATAATTGTAATTATAAAAAAACCTGTAAAAGAAAAGCCAACTCAACTTAAATCTAGTAAAAGCGCTTACCTAAGTTTATTTATTAAAGGCTTTTTATTAAACTTTATAAATATAGGTGTTTTGGTATTTTGGTTGGGTGTAATTTTAGTAGTAGGCCCAAGTTTAGATAACAATCCTAACAGAATTTTAGTTTTCTTTTCTGCTATGCTAGGCACATATTTTATTACAGACATAATTAAAATATTATTAGCTAAACAATTAAAAAGATACTTAACTCCAAAACGTATTTTTTTAACTAAAAAAATATTAGGTATTATACTTGTTATTTGTGGTTTAGTACTTATAACCAAAGGGTTTTTACCTAAAGACCAATTAAATATACAAGAAGGATTAGAGTTATTAGAAAAATAATTTTTTAAATACTACTGTGTAAAAAAATGGAATTTGATTCTGAACTAGAAAAAATAATAGCTAATAGTAGACTAGTAGCTATAGATTTAAATTCCGAATATATTTCTTCTTTTCATTTTTTAATAGCTACTTTAAAATCTAATAATGTTGCTCAAAAAATATTTAAATCTAACGATTGGAAATTTCAAAAATTAATAGAACTCTTAAAATCAGATGATAAAAAAATACTTAGTAAGTACTATTTAACTAAAGAGTTTAATAATGTTTTAAAAAATGGTTCATTTTATGCTCGCATCTATTCAGATAAAAAAGTTAATCCAGAACATATAATACTTGCTATGCTAGCTGATAAAAATAGCTATGCTGGTAATTATTTAAATGAAATAGAAATGGATTATTTTAAATTTAAAAAAGAATGTGAGAAAATTAGAAGCATAAAATCTAATAAATTTCTAGAATTTTTTGGTAGCAATAAACGCTTAGTTTCTTTAGGATTACTTTCTATTATATAAAATTGATTTTAAGATAGTTAATTTTATAGCTATAATTACAAACAAAAAAACCTCCACGTTAGTGAAGGTTTTTGAGGCATCGAGCATCCCGAAGCTTCGGGAGAACTGCTGTACATTTTATTAAATAATAGGATATTATTATATAATTATTTGATTTTAAGACAGATAATTTTATAGTTATAACTACAAACAAAAAAACCTCCACGTTAGTGAAGGTTTTTGAGGCATCGAGCAGATTCGAACTGCTGTACAAGCTTTTGCAGAGCTCTGCCTAGCCACTCGGCCACGATGCCATTTTTTGGACTGCAAACTTACAAAAATAAATTCATAAGCAAATAAGTTTTTTTAAATCAATTTTGCATTTTTTTTCGAGGCATCGAGTGGATTCGAACCACTATGCTAATCCTTGCGGGATTATGTCTATCCATTTCGACCACAATGCCATTTATGCGGGGGAGAGTTCAAATGTACATATATTTATATGTATAAAAAATTTACTAATATGCAGTTTAACGAGTTAATTGCAATGTTATCGAAACCATTTCTACATCTCCTCCTATTGGTGGGTTTAATTTAGAAACTGTTACTTCAGATTCTGTAACAATAGGTAATTCTAAAAAAATACGATCTATAATACGTTTGGCTACATGTTCTAATAATTTAGATCTTATGGCCATTTCTTCTTTTACAATATGGTTAATATGTACATAATCTACAGTATCTACTAAATCATCTGATATTGATGCTTTACTTAAATCTGCATTTACACTAACATTAACTACATAATCACTACCAATTAATGCTTCTTCATTTAAGCATCCGTGGTAAGCATATGTTTTAATAGTACTTACTGTTATTTTTCCCATTAGGTTTAGTTTAGATTTGCAAACTTAACTAATAGAATTAATAAAAACTTAGTAAGTACATCTACAATTACTTAATCCTTGGAATAAATCTACACCAATTGTTATAACGTGTGTACCTGTACTGTAATTTAAAATATCATTTAAAATTATTTGATATGAATAACCAAAATAATAGTTATCTTTTTTTAAACCTGCAAAAGGTGCTAAGTATAATGGTTTACCTATTTGGTCATTTAAAAACCTGTAGTTTACACCTGCATAGTAGTAATCTTCAAAATCGTATTTTCTAAACTTTAAGTTTAAATCTGTTTCAGATCTTCCATCACTCTCAAACATTTTATAAAGTACAGAAGGTTCTATTTCCCAGTCGCTATTTCTACTTTTTTTGTATCTGTAACCAGTATACAAGTAATAGTTTCTTAAAGCATTTGGCTCAAAAGTTTCATTAAAGTTAGATATGTCTTTGTTTACAAGGTTAGATACGTTTAAACTAGCATAAAATTTATTAATTCTATACATAAGTCCAACATCAAAGTTATGGTTTGTAGTAGACCTATCATCTGTTACAGCATTATCAGGATTAGCAACAAGGTTAAACTCTTGTATATCTAATCTAAACTGGTTAAAGTTGTAAGATATACCAAACGATAAAAACTCGTCTTCATATCTATCTAAAGTTAAGTGGTGAGCAAAAGAAATTCTGGCACCTTGTTGTTTTGTATATCCGTTTTTATCGTTGTATAAAAATAGTCCTAAACCAGATTTATTCCCAATTCTGGCATCTGCAGCTAAAGACTGTGTTCTAGGTGCATCTTCTATTCCTACCCATTGTGCAAGGCCGTTCATTCTAATTTTTACGTGGTCACCAATACCTGCGTATGTTGGTGATAAAACAAATGGGTTATCTGCTAAATACTGTGAGAGCTGTGGGGAGTTTAGCTCCTGTGCATTTGATAGCATTGTGCCAGCAAATAATGATAAGATTGCTAATTTAAATCGCATAATTATAGGTTAAGTTCTTTTATTTTTTATCTGTACAATGTAAAGTGTCCAACAAATTCTCTGTCATCTACTTCATCTTTAAGCTTAATAGTATACCAGTAATCTCCAGATGGTAGTTCCTTATTATCATAAGTTCCGTCCCATCCTTTGTCATCAGCTCCCATTCTATATAATTCTCTACCATATCTATCATAGATAATAGTTAAGATATTAGGGAACCCTTCTGTGTTTTTAGGCTTCCATGTGTTGTTAACATCGTCACCGTTAGGTGTAAAGAAATTTGGGATTTCTATATCGATGAACTCAATAAATATATCTTGAGTAGCTTCACAACCATTTTCGTCTACAACAACAACGGTATAAGTATCAGTCTTACGTATTCTGAACGTATTGTCTTCCCCATTATTGTTTCCTTCCAGATAGAAAGTATATTTTGGGTTACCACCTGCAGCAATTGCCGTTATTTCGTTAATATTTCTATTTTCTAATACAAGAGTTAACGGTTCAAAATCTGCTACAGTAAAGTCAATAGTTTCAGAACATCCGTTTGCATGCAATATGTGTAAATAATGATTACCAGCAGACATATTTGTAAAGTCTGGTGTTAATTGCATTGCAGCAGGATCTGTAGTATCTAAACCGTATAATACGTCTGTTATTGTGTTGTCTTCTAAAACAACTTCTAAATAATTTGTTGGTGTATCTGTACTACACTCATAAATAGGTGTTGCTGTGGCTTTTAAATTTACACCTGGTGCAATATCTATTACAATATTAGCATCACAACCATTGGCATCTTTTACTAATATTACGTGTGTACCAGAAGATAAACCTGTAAAGTCTACCCTGTCTAGCTCATAATCTGCCGGATCATTAGAATCTAAACTTGTACTGTAAGGAGCTGTACCACCAGTTATTGTAACTGTAGCCATACCATCTTCATTACCTGTACATGTTTCACCAGTTGTAGTAGTACTCAATTGCATTGCAGTTGGTTCACTAATTGTAAAATTAAATGTAATAAAACAACCATTTTCATCTTGTGCAATTACATCATAAACTCCAGGAGCTAAATCTGTAAATACATTTTTAGTATCAAACTGGTCTAAATTAGGTGTTATTGAGTATTTAATTTCTCCTGTTCCACCGCTAACCTCAACAGTTATAGTACCATTTTCTTCACCAAAACAAAGTACGTCTGTAAATTCTTCGTTTTCTACAACTAATGGTGCAGGTTCTGTAATTGTAATTGCAGTAGATACTTCTTCACAACCACCATCTGATGTTGCTCTTATATAGTAAGTTCCAATTCCTAAGTTTCTAAAATCACCACTAGTTTGTGGTCCTTGTAATGGAGTTGTACTTGTTGGGGTATCTAACAACTCATAAGAATAGTTACCTAAACCACCAATTGCAGTTGCACGTATACTTGCAGTAGATTCTCCGTTACAGTTTATTACTGCAGCAGTTTCATCTAACAATATTTGTAATGGTGGTACAGCATCAATAGTTACTTGGTTACTAATAATATTACCACAGTTAAAATTATCTCTTATATAGTATTGGTATACACCTTGTGTTACTGTAAATGTATGTGTATCTCCACCGCTCATTGGAGTAAAGTTTACACCATCTACACTAAACTCGTAAGGAGCTGTACCACCAGTAGCTGTTAATCTTATTTCAGCTGGATCTACGCACGTTAATTGTGATACTTGAACTAGAGAACCAGTGATATCTGTAGGCTCTGTTATAACGGCTTGTACGGTTTCTACATCACAATTCCATCCGTCAGAAACAGTTATGGTGTACACACCAGCACCTAGATTGTTAAACATTGGGTTAGATTGCGGACTACTAGAGTATAGTATTGTTGTACCAGCATCATCATAAACGTTTAATTGATATGTATAAACACCTTCACCATTTAGTACGTTTACTGCACTTACACTACCATTACTATCACCAAAACAAGTTAACATTTGTGTTAGTGGTGTAATATCTGCAGTAATAGGTATTGCAGGGTCTAGCGTTATGGTGTCTGTAAACGGACATCCACCATTATCTGTTACTGTTACAGTATATGTAGCAGCACTTAATCTTACAAAGCTAGCAGAATTAACATCTGTAAAAGTAGTTTCTACACCAGTAGTATTGTTTCTTAAAACAATGTCATAAGGTGCGTAACCACCAGTTGGTACTACTGTTATCTCACCAGCATTATCATCACAAGTTACATCTGCAGTTTTGTTTACTGTAGCTGTTAGCGCCATATCTGGAGATGCTATTGTTATTACATTAGAATCTTCTGTACAGAAAGGAGCATTATCTTCTGTAACAGCTACATAATAATTACCACCAGATAAACCTGGTATTGTAAATGTATTTGTAGTTGCATTACCATTTATACCTGTTAAAGTACCATCAGCATTTAAAACTGTATATGTAAATGTTGCAGTAGCGTCTGTTACCGTTACTTCTATTTCTCCATTTGTATCTCCAAAACAAGTTACTGGAGACGACGCTCTAGCAGAAACCTTAATTAAATCATAAGGAGCAATATTATATACATCTGTATCTACGTAACAACCAGTATTTGTATCTGTTACTCTAAATACATAACCACCCACTGCAGTTAACTCAAAAGTTGCAGTGTTATACGTTGGTGTTGTTGTTTGCGTAGCATTTGTATTACCAATTGGTAACAACTCATACGTATAAACATTTGTAGCATCTCCGTTATCTGTTACTGTAATAGTAACTTCTTCTGGGCCATTACATGATATGTCTGTATCCTTAGTTACTATAGCAGTAAACTTATTAATAGGCTCTATTGTTACTGTTGTTGTCTGCGGACAACTATTATCATCTTTAACATAAACAGTAATTGTTTGTGTAACTCCAGTATCTGTAACAGTAAATGTATTTCCTGTTTGGAAGTTTACATTATCTATACTGTACAAATATGGACTAGTACCAGAAGGAGTTCCTGGTGTTGTAGCACCATCCTCTATAGTTACTGTAATTGTTGCTGTATTTACAGTGTTATTAGGAGCACAAGCAAAGTCTGTTGCAACTGCACTTATTAGTAATTCTGTAGGCTGAGTAACCTCAACAGTTTGTCTAATAGAACAACCTTTTGCAGATACTACTTCTATTTGATAAAAAGCAGCAGCTAAACCTGTAAAAGTTGGACTAGTTTGAGTTACTCCTATTTGAGTTACTCCTGTAGCATCATATAAATTATAGTTATATATAGGATCTACATTTGTTGCAGGATCTAAATTAGCAGTAATACTACCATCTGATAAACCAAAACAACTAACATTTTCTATAGTTGAAGCTAATAAAATAGGATCTACCTTATCAACCAATTCTTGTGTAACTGTTTTTTCACATATTGGTGCACTTGTGTCTAAATCACGAACCCTAAAGCTATACACACCAACTTCTGTTAAGCCAGTAAATACACCAGTTGTGTTTGTAATTGTAGCACCACTTATTGGTAATGTAGCAGTAAACTCTAAGTTTGTAGAACCACCAGTTACATTTACTGTTATTTGTCCGCCCGGATTTACTGTATTACAATCTATTGGTTTATCAACAATAGTAGAAACATTCATTTCTTCATACAATACTGTTGCAAGTGTTGTAAAGTCACAAGACCATTGATCGTTAATTAATACGGTGTAAGAACCAGCACCTAAACCAGAGAATATTGTAGTAGTCTGTGGAGAACCAACTGCTGTACCATCTTTAATAAGTTGGTATGTGTAGTTGCTTCCTTGTCCACCTGTAGTTCCAATAACTTCAATTTCACCTTCTAGGTTTGTACAGTTTTCTTGGTTTACCTGTAAAGTTGCAGTTATAGGGTCTGGTGTTACTAAATTAACATCTGCTAATTGAACAATACACCCATTTTTATCTGCAATCCAAACTTGGTAATCTGTACCAGCCGGAGCTGCAGCACCAGATAAACCTGTAAATCTAGGATTAGAAACATAATCTGTTGGATATACTGGAGCAGGATTAGTTGCTACATCTACAAAGTAAACATAGTCTCCCCAACCACCAGCAGCATTAATAACTTCTATAACTCCGTCATTACCTAAGCAAGTTACTGGTGCAACTTCTGTAGCAGCAGTTATTGCAGCACTAGGACCAGCAATAGTAAATGCTTGTGTATACGCACATCTAGGATCTGGAGTTTGTTGTACTTCTATGTAGTACGTACCAGCTACTAAATTATTAATTACAAAATTACCATTTGGTGCAATACCTGGAGTTTGTGTATCATCTCCAGTATTTGCAGGAGTATTGTTTATATCTTGGTAAAGAATGTATGCTACTGCACCTGTATAGGTAACATTAGCATTATCATGTAAATTAAATTCTACACTACCATCATTACCACCAAAACAAATTACATTACTTAATACAGTTGCATCTAATTCTAATACATCTGGACTAGTTATAGTTTCTGATGTTGTTATAACACAACCAGTATCTGTATGTCTTACTAAGAAATTGTGAGTACCAACATCTAAACCACCAAAAACATTTGAAGCTTGCCATGTTGTTCCGTTGTCAATACTATACTCAAATTTAGAAGTATCATTTGTATTTGAAGTAGCAGTAATAGTTATTTCACCATCTGTACCAGGATCACAAGTAATATCACCTGTAATTGCAGCAGAAGCTGTTAACAATTCATCATAAGGAGCAATATCTGCTTCTATTGTACCAACACAGCCTTTATCATCATATACGTTAATAGTATAAGAACCACCAGCAGTATTAGTTTCTATGTAAACATTATTAGAACCAGATTGTACAATAATATCATCACCAGTTGCAGGCGTATTGTTATCATTTATAAATTCATAAATAACATAAGTATTACTACCACCAGTAATATTAGCAGCAGTATTATCTATGCTAATACTAGCATTATTATTAGTGTTACCACTTGTAGGTGTACAACCAAATTCTACAACATCTGCGTTTGCAATGACAATAGGGTTTGGTTCACTAATTACAATATTAGTAATATCTGTTGTACAACCATTTGTACCTGTTGCAGTTACTGTATATGTATTAGGAGGTAAGTCTGAGAATGTGCTTGTAGCAGCATCATAAGTACCAGCTAAAGGTGTAATTGTATATGTTAATGGGTTTATTCCATTATCTGTTTGGTATAAAGTTATAGTACCATCATCTGCACTATTACATATAACATCTGTAAATGTGTGTGTAAATATTGGGGTTACGGCAGCAGGAACATCTATTGTAAATACTATGTTACAATTTGTATTATTATCATAAACAGTAACAGTATAATTCTCCACAACTGTTACAGTTGCTACATAAGGATTTGTTGGTAATGCTGTTCTAACAACAACAGTTCCTAAACCATTTGTGATTTCATAATCGTAATCTCCAGAACCATCTATAGCTTCAATTGTAATTTCAGCGGTTCCAGGAGTACAATCCATTAGTTTAGTAAGCTCAACATTAGCCTCTAATACTGGGTAAATAGTAGCACTATCTGTAGCTATACAACCGTTACTATCTTTTATAGATATGTTATATGTACCAACAGAAAGATTAGTAAATAAACCTCCATTATCTACATATGTTACACCACCATCTATAGAATATAGTATTTGAGCAGCTGTACTAGTTGCATCTATTTGTAAAGTATTTGGTATTGCACAATTATTTACATTTATATTATCTATTGTTGGATTAGGAGTTAATGTCATTATAACATCTCCTAAATCTTTAGCACAACTATATTGATCTTGAATAGTTACGTTATAAGTACCAGCAGGAGAATTAGCAGGAATTTCTATTGGATTATCTGTAGTACCTGTAATAGTTGTAAAAGGAGCAGGACCAGTTACAGTAAAAGTATAAGTACCGCCACCACCATTAATGTTTTCTATTTGAATAAGACCAGGTGTAGCACAAGAAATATCTTGAATTTTATTTAATGTTGCTGTAATATCATCTAACTCTTCTAACAATAGATTTTCTGATGCAGATATACAACTATCTACACCACCATCTCTTTCGGTAACTTGTATAAAGTATTCTCCAGCTCCTAAACCAGATACTGTAACTGTTTGTGGAGAAGAAAATGGAATATTACCTCCACTATTTGCTACAGAAACAGGAGTACCAGTTGTCATATTAAAAACTTCCCATCTGTATTCTGTACCAAATGGAGCTTGATTATCTGTAATTGTATATGTAATACTACCATTTGTCATACCAAAACATGCAGGTACAGAAGTTGATGTAATTTCTAATGGTAATGTTATTAAATCGTTTACATTTCTATCACTTTGTCTAACACAACCATTAGCATCTCTTACAAGAAATACATACGTTCTACCTGGTATTAAACCTGTAAAGGTATGAGGATCTGATAGTCCCTTTGCAGGAGTAGTCCAAGGATTAATAGGTGAAGTTGCATCAAAATTAACAGGATCGTCTGTATAGGTATATTGATAAGGAGCTGTACCCTCGTTACCTTGTACAGTTACCTGTAATTCATTACAATCAACAATAATTGCTGAAATTGTTATATCTAAATTATCTAATGGATAAGATATAATATATCTAGGTAAATCTAATCTACATAAGGTGTTACCAGAAGCATCTACAGTTCTAATAGAAGGGTCTACAGCATCACCAGAAGTTAATGTGTATGCAGGAGCATCAAACTCATCAGATGTTTGCCAAGTAGTACCACCATCATGACTAAATTCTAATGTTCCATTTAATGTTGTTGTATAATTGATAAATCTAAATCCTGTTGCAGGGTCACAATTACCAGATAATATAGACTCTATATCTGTTACTAATTCATCTGGATTATTAATTAATACAGGAGTTGTTTCTATTGTACATCCGCTTGCATCTGTAACATTAATTGTATAGTTACCAGGTGCTAAATTGAAAAATGTTTTAGTATTGTTTATTACATTAGTTGTAGTTTCATTAGAAGCTCCGCCGTTATCTAAATCAATAATTTCATATGTGTAAGGAGATATACCAGAGGTAACTGTAATTTCTATAGTTCCTGTACCATCATGGCAAGTAGGATCTGTAGGTACTGCATTATAAGTTAAAGGAGTTGCAGGGTTAACTGTAACAGTCTCCATATATTCACAATGTGGATCTGCTGCGTTATTATCCCATACATAAACATCATAGTCACCAGCATCAATAGCGGCTACACTATAATTATTTACATTACTAAAATCTGCAGCAGTTACAGGAGTTCCTGTAGTTACAAAAGCATAAGCTAAATTACCATCTCCACCAGTTGCATTAACAGTAATACTACCATCAGCACAAGAGCTAACATGTACAACATCTATTGTTGCGTTTATTACAGGGTTTAAAACAACTGTTTCTTGTACGCCAACACAACCATAACCATCTTTAACGTCTATTGTGTAAGTACCGTTTGCTAAATTAGTAAAAGTATAAGTAGTTGCAGTTGCTGGAGTTGGTGTAATCCAAGCACCACCATTAATACTAAACTGGAAGTTTTCATTACCAGGAATAGAAGTAACATCTACTTGTATTTCACCATCATTTGCACCAGAGTAACACGCTGTTGGTGTTACTGTAAAAGTTGGTACTTCTGGGGTAGTAACAGTTACTGCAGGTGTAATAGCATTAGTACATAAGTTATCATCTTGTACTCTTACAATATAATTTTCATTAGCTGCATTTGCAGGCACATCTGTAAATATTGCAGAAGATTGGTATCCTCTAAAAACAGTATAATTTGTTGTTACTGTATTGTATATTTCTAATTGATAGTTATACGTTGGTGTACCACCATTTGCAACAGCAGTAATTGTAGCACCTGTATTATTACATGTAAATTCATCTGTGATAGATGCAGTAGCAGTAACTTCTGTTGGTTCAGTTAATTCTTGTGTTAATGGAATACTACATGCATTATCATCAGCATCTCTAACTTCAATAGTATAGTTTTGTGCAGTTAAACCAGTTACGGTTTGAGAAGTTGTAAAAGGGCCAGAATAGGTTGCACCACCATCTAAAGAATATTCATATCCGCCAGCGCCAAAATTTGCTGCATTAATAACAAATTCACCATCATTACCACCAAAACAAGAAATGTTTACAGGGTTTGTAATGTTTGCTGTAAAAGCTTTACCTGCTTCAACTACAACGTCAAAAGTTACAAAAGAAGAACAAACTTCTGGTAGTTGAAATGCTTGTATATCATCTATTGCAATATCATTACCACCTGTTACGGCAGAATTTGTACGTATAACAATATCAAGGTTTGTATTAGCACCAGGGTTTAATGTTACTGTATAATTATGCCAATCATCAGCATTATTATTTTTAGGAATATTTCCCGTAATCGTGTTAGCTATAACTGTCCCACCAGCATCTACTAATTGTATTTCAATAGAAGGATCTCCTCCTGTTGTACCAGTTCTTAATAAATTATATGCCCAAGTAGATATGGTAATATCTCTATTTGGTATTACTTCTATATTTTCCTTAGCATAGATAATTCCACCAACACCTACTACTCCGCCAACGTTCATTGCTAAAAACCTTCCGTTAGCGTTACCTGTATGGTCGTTAGGACTTCTCCATGTACCAAAAGGTAAAGCTATGGCTTGTGTAACCGAGTATTCACCATCATTAATTCTGGTATGTACACCAGGATCACAAGTTCTTACTGTACCATCTTGTGGCTCATAACAGTATAAAGGATCTATTTGTGTTATTGATGTATTTGCACCAAAACCAAAATCTTCTGATAATAAATTACTTGGTGTAGGAGCTGCATTAGAAGTATAATCTACTCTAATTGTATGTGAACCTGCTGCTACATCTGTAAAGATATTACTTGTATTATCTGGCGTGTTAAATGAACCATCTATAGAGTATACATAATCAAAATCTGTACTACTAGGTGTAACTGTAATTTCACCTAAACCTTCACAATCATAAGAAATTGACGGAGCAAATGTAGGTGCCTCAGGAGCAGCATCTACAGTTACTGTCATTTCATAAGTACATAAATTTGCATCTCTAATATACAATGTATGTGTACCAGGTAATAAGTTAGATATTGAGTTTGTACTGTAGTTAACACCACCATCAAAACTATATTCATATGCAGGTGTACCACCTTGTGCATTTGTAATTCTAACCTCAGCACCAGTTGTTGGGTTACACTCGTATAAAGCTGTTACTGCTGCAGAAGCAGATAAAGTAAAAGGTTCTGTTATAGTATGTGTATCTGTTACAGTACATAAATTAGCGTCTCTAACTACAATATTATAACTATTTGCAGGTAGATTATTAAATGTGTTTGTTGGTACAAATGTTGCACCACCATCTATACTATATTGGTAAGGCGCTTCTCCACCACCAGCAGTTATTGTTATGGTAGATTGTGCTTCGCCACTACAAAGTATGTCTGTACTTGTTGTAGATACTGTTAAAGCAGGATCTTGTGCAATGTTTAAATCGTACATAGCCTCACAAAAAGTTCCTGTACCGTTATTATCACGCACATACACATCATAATCACCAGCACCAGTTGTTACCGTTCTAGGATTAACATTTGTAAAATCTGTTGCAGCCGGAGTAGTACCATCAGCAACAATTGCATATACATAATTTACGCCACTACCACCAGCAGGAGTAATAGTTACTTCTGTATCTGTATCACAAGCTGTAATATTATCTACGGTTGCCGTAACAGTTAATTCTGGGTTTACTGTAATAGAGGCTGTTCCTGTACAGTTTTTACCATCTATAACATCTATAGTATACGTACCCGGATTTAAGCCAGAGAACACGTTATTTGTGCTGTAAGCGCCTCCATTTATTCTATATTGATAAGTGCCATCTCCGCCAGCTGTTACATTTGCTGTAAGTTCTAGTCCTGCAGCTGCCGTAAAGCAATCGTTATTTGGAACAATTTCTAAAGTAGGAGCTATTGAAGCATCTAAATCAAAGCTTGATGTAACAATACAACCATTAGCATCCTCTACACTAACATTAAAAGTTCCTGTTTGGTTTAAGTTATTAAACGTACCGGTACCATTAGTAAATGTAGTTGTACCATCTGGATACGTAATTGTAAATTCGTTACTACCCCAACCACCAGTAGCAGTTAAAACTACACTACCATCTGTTGTACAAGTTGGTTGTGTTGGGTTAACATTTAGTGCTAAAGCAGCAGTTGGTGCATTTATAATAACATCTGCAGTTGCAGTACAGTTTGTTTCTGTATCTGTAACAGTTATTGTGTATGTACCATTATCTAAATTTGTTAAAGAAATTGTAGCAAGATTTACTCCTGTACCTCCTGGTATAGTTGTTGGTCCTGTTATTACATAATTGTATGTAGAATTAAAACCTGATACTTCAAAATTTGCTTCTCCATCTATATCATCAAAACAAGAAATATTACTAACTAAATTACCAACTACAGAAATAGGATTTACTGGTCTAATTGTAAAACTCTCTTCATATTCACAACCTTTAGCGTCTGTTACTCTAAAAGTATAAGTGTCTGGAGCTAAACCATTAAATGTTGCTGTGTTTCCTGTTGTGCTTGTAGCTGCTATTGCTGTTGGAGCAATAATATCAAAAACATAAGGAGCTGTACCATTGGAAACTGTTACTGTAACATTAGATGTTTGTGTAGGGCAGTTAGGAGCTGTTGCTGTAAAGTCTAAATCTGTTGGCGGATTTAATGTATCTATAACAATTTCATTTGTTACAAACGTACACATATTAGCATCTCTAATTGTAATAGTATAACTACCGTTAGTTAGGTTTGCAAATGTGTCTGCACCTGCACCTGAGTTAAAATTAACACCATCTATACTATATTCATAAGGAGCTGCACCACCAGTTACATTTTGAGCTTGTATTGTTGCTTCTTGTAAACATGTATAATCATCAACTAAAACAGCATCACCTGTAACACCATCTGTAGGACCACCAATAGTAAAAGGTTCATCAAAATCACATGATGTACCACCTATTGTTTGTGTTATCGTAAGTATGTAATCTCCTTGTGGTAATGATGAAAAATTACCAGAGTTGTTTACACTAGTTGTTGTGCCGTCTGGATACAATAAACTGTATGATAAAGTATAACCATTACTATTTGTAATATTAATATCAAAACTACCATCTTCTGCACCAAAACAGGTTTCATCTGTAATGTTAGGATTATATGTAATTGCAGGTGCTATATCTACTGTAGCTTCATTAGTAATAACATAACAATTATTACTTCCTACAACTATAAATTCGTAAGTACCAGCATCTGCATCACTAAAGTAAAAGTCTTCTGTTGTTTGGTATGCACTTGCAGGAATATCACTTAATGTAAAAGGAGCTGGGTATAAGTCTACACCATCTTTACTCCATATTGCATATGTGTACGTTGGGTTAGCAACACCACCAGTAGCTGTTACAGATATAATACCATCTGTACAGTCTATAGATTTTGTTGTTAACGCAGAAGCAGCTAAGTCAGATACATCATTAATGGTCACTTCTCTAGTTAATGTACAACCATCATCAGTTCTTACGGTAACATCATAAACACCATCGTTTAAACCTAAAAAA
Organism: Cellulophaga geojensis KL-A; assembly: GCF_000568425.1. Lineage (NCBI taxonomy): Bacteria > Pseudomonadati > Bacteroidota > Flavobacteriia > Flavobacteriales > Flavobacteriaceae > Cellulophaga > Cellulophaga geojensis. The sequence goes on along the minus strand of NZ_ARZX01000003.1, from coordinate 168,715 downwards.
GTATGGTCATTATCATCTGTAGGTCCAAAAGTATCTACCTCTACTCCTCCTTGAGAAATAGAAAAATAGTATTGAGGCTCAACATCTTCAGCAGAAATTCTAATTTCTCCTAAACCATTACAATCTGTATCTTTAGTTGTAATATTAACTACATAGTCTCTTCTTAGTACTCCTATATCTTCTAATCTAAACACACAACCGTCTACTACACCTTGCTGACGCATTTCTACTGTGTAGGCTCCGTTATTTGTTATTGGAAAAACAGGACCATTATTAGCACTATAAGGAACAAGAATAGTACCTGTAGCTGCATCTAATAACTGAAAATCATAATTAGCTGGTACGTTAGTAACACTAATGCTACCATCTGTAGTACAAATAATATCTTCTACTGTTGCTCTAGGGTCTAAATCGTTTTTAAATACATTAAAGTAGAACCTTGTAAAACAACCATTTAAATAGTTAATTACTACTCTATATTGTCCTTCGTCTTCTGCATTAAATGTTTGGCCTGTTGCCACTTGGCTCCAAGTACAGGTTCCGTTTTTATTAGCACAATCTTCTACTGAAGCTGTACAACTACCTTCGTCTAATTTTTCCCATTGTATGCTTGTAGCATCAGGAATATTAATACTTATTGGTTCTACATCATTTAAACCACATAAAAATATTTTTGGTAATGGGTCACCATCAATAGGGCAAATAGTTACTTCACCATCAACTGTGTTAGAAGTATCGTTTATTAAATCTATTATTGGGTTAGTTTGTGTGGTTCCAAAACGTGTTACAGTTATAATTTCTTGAAAACCTTTACAAGGATCTGCAATTATTTTATCAACTATATATACTCCTATATCATCTACAACAATTGTACTTAAATCTCCATCTGGATTACCGTCATTAATAACAGTATCTCCGCTGTCTATAACACCGTTTCCGTTTTCATCTTTATACCAAACATAGTCATCAAAACCATCACCTGAATCTAGAACTGCATCTGCACCACAAATTTCTACACTTCTGCTATAGTCACAGTTTTCTAAATCATCTAATAAAAAATTTGTTGCACCAGGTGTTGTAAATCCACAAGTATCAAAATCTGTAACACTAGGGTCATCTGTAATTTCATTTGTGTTAATTACACCTCTGTAAGTAGAGTATGCTAAGTTTTGAATAAGATCTGAACATGCATCTATAAAATCAAAGCAATTTTCTGCTACACGTACACGCATACGTATGCTTTCTAAAGGCCCGCCTTGTACTACTAAGTCATTTGGTATTGTAAATAAAACTGTTCTAGTAGCAGGGTTATAAGTATAAGATACTCCTGCAGGCATTGTAATATTAGTTTCATCTAAGGTTACATTTACAGGTAATACATCTCTAATGGTGTAATTATCTGCATCATCATTACCAACATTTTGGAATGATAAAACGTAGTCTAAAACCTGACCTAGGTTTACACCTTGCCCGGTAATATCTGTACCACCAATGTCCTCTACCCTTTTGGCTAAGTGCATTTGTGGTTCTATAATTTCTACATCAAAAGATGTAAAGAAAATATCGTATTTGTCTTGTGTAGAAGTGGCTCTTAATATAGCACTTGTTTCATCATTAGGGATGGTAGACCAACCTGTATTAGGTATTGTAAAAAGGTCTGCATCCCATCCTAATGTGTTTACACTGTTGGGGTTACGAGTAGTTACGATATTATTTTCAAAAGTGACATTACTGTCAAAAAAGTTGTTTGTTTTATTAGGGTCTGCTCCAAACCTATTTGTACCTAAAGGAGTATAAGTTGGTCTACCGCTTGCTTTAATAGATAAACCGTCACCAGTTATACCGTTGTCACCTTCTAATGTACTTACCCCTAACCTTGCATTTACAGGGAAAGGAGCTGGTAATGTTGTAAAACCAGATACAGGAATATCTACAGATTCTCCAGATTTAATACCTGCATAACCATCAAAAGTAGTAATGTATTTACCTGGGTATGTTGGGTTTTCATAAACAACAACCATTGTCCATCCACCAGATACACCGCCCGAAGGAGTTTCACCTACACTTGCTCTTACATTAGCAATTGTGTATTCTCCATTAGGGTCTGCTAAGCCAGTAACTAATGATGTTATATCTTTATAACAAGCATATGGACTGTAATAGCCAAAATCTGTATCACCAAAACCATCAAAAAGTACTTCATCTGCAGAGATATCTACATATGAACCACCTGGTGTTTTAAACTTAATATTTCCAATGTTACTACGGTCTGTTTCATTTGCATAAACAGCAGACCAATATAAACCAACATACCTAACTCTAGAGCAACTGGCATCTGGTACAGTTAACTCTGCACTACTAGAACTAAATGTAGATGCATCACCATCTATATCTATGTATTGCATATCCCAATTATCATTAGCTGTAGAGCTATTTCCTGTTTGGTTGTATGGATCGTTTGCATCTACGGGCGTAGAGACATTATAATATTGCCAATATCCTCCCCAACGGGTATTTACCCATCTTCTTTCCCTAGTAATTTCGTTACCTTCACGGTTTACAATATTATTAGCTATAATAGTTAAGTCTCCACGGATACTGTTGTCATATCTAGGTTCAAAATTATTTTTAACTTGGCTAAACCCTAAATGAGATATAGTTAAGAAAAAAATAATTAAAAGCGATTTTAAAAACTTATTCATTAGGTTGAATGTTTTTAGTGTTTGTTGGTGAGTAATTAATTTGAGTTGAGTTGTTAGTTGTTATACTGTCATTGAATTTTACAGTATACTTATTGGTATTTTTTGTGTTAGCTAATGCAATACAAGTCAGCAATAGAGCACAAAAAAGTATTATTTTAGAAAAAATCTTATCCATTACGCTATGTTGTTTTGAGTAACTCTCATTATCCACATACGGTCTTGGTAAGAGCTGTTAATATTAGAATAGTATGACAGTAAAGCATTGTTCCATGTACCATGCTTTTTTAAATAGACATATCTATAATTATTTTCTGGGTTTATAAAATAGCTAGCGTTTAAGCCTTGCTTATTTAGTAGCTTAACAAAGTTGTTTGCATTTTTAGCACTTGCAAAAACATTTGCAATTATGTAATAACCAGAGTCTACACCATTAAATTTTACAATTTTGGGTGTTGGATAAGTACCTGCAACATTGTCTTTCTGTACAGGGTTTCTAAATTTAGGATTGTCATTACTATACTTATCTCTTGTTTTTGTTTTGTCTTTTGTAGTAGTAGCTGCATAGCCAGTATTGTTATACCTGCTATCTGTATTTGTACCATTGTCTACATTCATAATCCACATATCATAATCGTATGCGCCATTAAGTTGTGAGTTATGTGCTGCTTCTGCTTCTTTCCAAGTATCATATCTTTCTAAATACACATACTTTAAATCTGTTTTTGGATCTCTTATATAATCAGCAGATAAGCCATTATCTTCAAGGTCTTTAATAAATTTATTTAAATACCCTTGCCCTTTGTATACATTAGCAATTACATAGTAGCCATCTTGTACACCGTTTAAGTGTTTAAATTTTCTTCTTTTTATTGTAGAAGCGTTTTTAGTTACTTTTTTTGTTGTACTATTATTTGCTACTGCATTATTTGTTTTAGTTGCATCTGTTGCTACAGTTGCATTTTCAACAGTGTTGTTAGTAGCATTTTGGTAGCCAGAAGTTGAGGTCTTTGGAGTAACAACAGTTGTTACATCTTTTTCTATACCGTTTGGTTTATTAGTAGTGTTTTCAGCAACTGCATTTTCATCATTATTAATGAAATACATTTTTTTAGCTCTCTCTTCTAAATCTGGTCTTTTACCTTGAGTTTCACTACGTACCATACGTAACACTCTTTCAAACCTTTTTTCTAAATCTCTTTGTCTGTTTATTTCTAAAGAATCTTGTCTGTACATTAACTCTGCCAAAACTTGGTCATTTTCAGCCAATCGTTTTTTAAGTTCTTCAAATTTTTCAGATTCTAATTCTTCGTCTAAGTTTGTATCTTCTTCATTAAATGCAAGTTCATTATCACTATCATCTTCTAACATTACTCTGTCTTCTGTTAAGTTTGGAGTAAATGAGTATGCAACAGAGATTTCATGAGTTACACCAAAATTATCTAAATCACCAGATATACCTTTTTCCATAGTATACCCTAATGATAATCGTTTGTTTAGATTAAAACCTAAACCTGCAGCGGCACCATAATGGTCATCATAACCAACTTGGGCCCATCCAAGTTTAGGTAAATCTAGTATAAGGCTACCACCAAGCACAACATCTTCTTGCCCACCTTTACGTACTCTAGCCAAAGGCATTAATCTACCTTGTTCTAAAATACCAGATGTTTTATCAAACTGATGTGTATATTGTAAGTGACCAGAGAAAGTTTTATCTGCAAATTCTGTAATAGATTCGCTTGTTTTTAGGTTATAATCAAATAAGTTTTCTGCATATAAACCAATATCAAACTTACCATAAGACAAGTTAACACCAGGCTGAAACTGTAATAAATTGTCTCTTTGACCATTTAAAAACGGATCGTCTGGATCTGCAGCGTTTACTCTACTTTTATCTAAACCACTGGCGTAGTAAGACATATTGGCTCCAAAAGTAAAGTTACTTTTGTCGTTTAGTTTTACACCGTAAGCATAGTTAGCAAGTACACCGTAATTTGTTAGTGTACCAGCTGTTTGTTGGTATATACTTAAACCTAAACCTGTACGGTCATTAATACGTCCACTATAGCTTAAAAAGTAGTTTTGATTGTTATCTGTAAATTCTACCGATTGGTTTCTGTGTAATAAGTTTATGTACGACTTGTCTTCCCTTACCGTAGAAAACGTAGGGTTTATTAAGAACCTATTATATTTTAAAAGGTTCTGCGATGGAACATCGTATGATAGGTATGGATTAACCTCTTGGGCACTAACATTGGTTAGCACCATCACTAATAATAGAAAGTATATGTACTTAAACTTAAACATTTTAAATTATCTTATAATTGTTATAGTCCCTTGTTTTTGACCACCTTTGTCATCAATAATCTTATAGTAAAACACCATATTTTGCTTAGGGAAACTCATAGATGAAGTTGGCCAATTGTTTTTGTAACCTTTTTCATTTAAAATTTCCTCACCATTACTGTTGTAAATAATAACAGTAGCATTAGGGTTGTTAGAGTAAGAGTTTGGTAATACCCAAAGGTCGTTTTTACCATCACCATTAGGTGTTACTACGTTAGGAACATTAAAAGTATCTTTGTATGAAACTGTAAATTGTTTTATAACTTCACAGTCGTCTATTTTTGCTATAAGCGTGTATGTGCCTTCTGCTGTTAAACTTACAGATGAACTTGTGCTTAATTCTACATTAGCTGCATCTAACCACTGGTAACTTGTACCACCGCTTGCAGATATTGTTTTAGTTTGTCCTTCTATAAGAATAACTGGATCTGAGCTGTCTAACGTTATTAAATCTTCATTTAAAGGAGAAATAACAACTTCGTTAGAACGTAACGGACAGCCATTTTTTAGTACCTCTAAAACAAATGTTCCTGTTTCTGTACTAGTTAAAGTTTCATCTGTAGTATTATAACTAACACCATTCTTGTACCAAGTAAAGGTTTCACCTGCTAATGCTGTTGTTGTACTTATTACTACCGGATTGCTTGGGTTACAAAAAGTAGTACTACTTGCTGTAATAGCTACGGTCTCTGATGTTAATAATGTTACGCCTAAAGTGTTAGAATCTGTAGCGCTGTAGCCACTTATGCTTGCATTTAGTGTGTAATCTCCATTTGCAGTAATATCTGATAGTGCAATGGCATTGTTAGTTTCGCCAGAAATTGGCACACCATCTTTTTTCCATTGGTATGTAAATTCATTTTTAAGATCTGCTGTAACATCTGTTTTTGTACCATCTGCAGCAACAGCTTCAATTGTTTTTACATCTAATGTTGTTGTTGTGTTTTGGCAGTCTGTATAAGCAGCTGTATAATCTATTGCTATGTTAAAAGAAGCCGGACTTACTACTGTTGTTTTATCAGAATCTATTGTAAATGGGCAACTGCCACCATTGTCTGTTATACGCGCAAAATATTCTCCTGCACTATCCACAACTAATGTATTTGTAGTCTCTCCACTAAGTACTACTCCATCTTTGTACCAAGCATAAGTTACAGCTGTACTGCTACTAGTTACTTGTAATGTTTTAGTTTTAGTTGGTAAAATAACAAGGTTAGCTTCATTATCTCTTGTTAATGTAACATTAGATGCAGTTGTTATAGAAATAGCTGCAGAACGCTCTAAACAAGCTCCTGGGCCACTTATTTCTACTGCATAGTTACCTTCAAAACCTGCTGTAGAGCCATCTACTGTATATGTATGGTTATCTACAGTTGGTGATGTAATAGCAACATCATCCTTATACCAAACATACGTTAAGCCTTGGCCAGATATGTTTGCAGTAAGTGTTTCTGTTTCTGTAGAACATAAACTTGTTTTAGAAGGTGTATTTAAGGCAACTCCTAAACTTGTTCCCGTTGTAACTTCTATAATATTAGAATCTGTGCTAGCAGATCCAGAACATATAGAACCATAATCTATCTGTACAGAATACATACCTGCTTCTGTTGTAGTTAATGATGGTCCTTTTTCTGATAATAATGTACCGCTTTTATACCAGTTATACTTGTAACTACTAGCATTAGGTACATTATGTGGAGCCATTGTTATTGCTGTACCATCACAAACTTCTATGGTACCGCCAGATGGTATATTACCGTTACCATCTTGACTCATTAATATTGGCGAGTTAAAGTCTACATAGTACATAGAGTAAGGACCCGCAGTCGGACTCACTTTCTCTGGACTAGTACTTTTTACTCGTATTTTGTAATTTTCGCCTCTTGTGTCTGTAGGCAATGCAAACTGTATGTTAAAGTCATAATTAGAGTTTTTATCATCTAATGTAGCTAATACTACAGGGCTACCAAAGTTGCCATTAGAGTCAGATAATTCTAAAATAAATTTGTTGTCACTGTTAACTGCAGGAGCATTTATCCAGGTAAAGTTTACCCAGTAAGAGTTAAATCCAGATGATGCACATGCGGCAGTCCATCCGCTTGTACCACCACCACTTGGGTCGGCAATGGGTTCTGGAGCATTTAAAATTTGGGCTGTTGTTGTTAGCGAGTAGCTAAATAACAATAAAAGTACCAAAAGAGCTGTAGTAGGTGTTGTTCTCATGAGATGATTTTTTTTGTAACTATTTATTGTCTGGGGACATAGTTAGTTAGATTAAACGTTTAAAATTTTTGCAAACATTTTAACGCGTGTGCGAAATTTGCTTTAACAAATATGGTTGTTTATAACTTGTTCATAAATTTATTGTTGTAGTAGTATTTAAATATGTTGTGAAAATGGCTTTATTGTATGGTGACCGATTTTTTAGCACCTATAATTAATCTAATTTTGTACCTTTACAGCTTAATTTTATCCTATGAATGAAGGCGAAAAATCATTAAATTTTATAGAGCACATTATCGAGGAAGACCTGAAAAATGGTTTCTCAAAAGAGGATTTACGTTTTCGTTTTCCACCAGAACCTAATGGGTATTTACATATAGGACACGCTAGTTCTATTTGTTTAAATTTTGGGTTGGGTTTACGTTACAATGCACCTGTTAATCTGCGTTTTGACGATACAAACCCGGCAAAAGAAGAACAAGAGTACGTAGATGCAATTAAGAAAGATGTCTCTTGGTTAGGCTATAAATGGGAGCATGAGTGCTTTGCTTCAGATTATTTTCAGAAGTTGTATGATTGGGCAATTTTTCTTATAAAGCAAAATAAGGCCTATGTAGATAGTCAATCTTCTGATGCTATGGCAGAACAAAAAGGTACTCCTACAACACCTGGTGTTGCTAGTCCCTTTAGAAACAGGTCTGTAGAAGAAAATTTAGACCTTTTTCAACGTATGAAAAATGGTGAATTTAAAGAAGGCGAACACGTTTTACGTGCTAAAATAGATATGACCTCCTCTAACATGCTTATGAGAGATCCTATTATGTACCGTATATTACACAAAGCCCACCACAGAACAAATACCGATTGGTGTATTTATCCTATGTATGATTGGACTCATGGAGAAAGTGATTACTTAGAACAAGTTTCTCATTCTTTTTGTACGTTAGAGTTTGCTATGCATAGAGAATTGTATGACTGGTTTTTAGACCAAGTATATGATGAATCTAAAACAAGACCAAAACAAAGAGAGTTTGCAAGACGTAATCTTAGCCATACCGTTGTAAGTAAAAGAAAGTTGCTTAAATTGGTAGAAGAAGGAGTTGTAAAATCTTGGGATGACCCTAGAATGCCTACTATTTCTGGTATGCGTAGAAGGGGTTTCACACCAGAGTCTATTCGTAATTTTGCAGATACAATAGGTATTGCAAAAAGAGAGAACCTTATAGATGTATCATTATTAGAGTTTCATGTTCGTGAACATTTAAATAAAATTGCACCTAGAGTAATGGGTGTTTTAGACCCTGTAAAAGTTGTAATTACCAATTATCCAGAGGGACAAGAAGAGTGGTTAGACGTAGAAAATAACCCTGAAGATCCTGATTCTGGTAGTAGAAAAATACCATTTTCTAGAGAAATTTATATTGAAAAAGCTGATTTTAGAGAAGAGGCTAATAAAAAATTCTTTAGATTAAAATTAGGTAAAGAGGTTCGTTTAAAAGGTGCATATATTATTAAGGCAGAATCTTGCACAAAAGATACCGATGGGAATATTACTGAAATTCAATGTACATATGATACTTTAAGTAAAAGTGGTAGTGGTACCGAAGAAAGTTTACGAAAAGTAAAAGGAACTTTACATTGGGTATCTGTACAACATGCAATTGAATCTGAAATTAGATTGTATGATAGGTTATTTACAGATGAAAGCCCGGATACTCATAAAGATAAAGATTTTATGGAATTTATAAATCCAGATTCTTTACAAGTAATTAAAGGTTTTGTTGAGCCAAGTTTAAAAGATGCAAATATTGGAGATCGTTTTCAGTTTCAAAGAATGGGTTACTTTAATATTGATACTGATAGTACATCTGAAAATTTAGTTTTTAATAAAACTGTGGGATTACGAGATTCTTGGGCAAAAATTCAGCAAAAAAGCTAGTATAAGTTTTATTGATGCTAATGTAAAAATCATTAACATTTCTTATTAAAAAAGGCTTTTTTTAGTGAGTTTTAAACGTTTTTTTAAAAAACTTAATGCCATTGTAAGGGTGGTTTAGTATAATGCTCTGTAAGCTCATTTAAATAGTTTTTTGTCTTAAAAGTTCCTTTTTTAGCAAGTTTTGCTTTTTAATTTTTGTAAAATTTTATAAGTATAAAAAAATCCGATAGAAATTTAAATTTCTATCGGATTTTCTAATTTTTATTAGATTACTTTTTTCTATTCATCTTTTGGTTTGTCTAATTTTTTTTGATCTCCTTTTTTAGGAGTATTTGTTTTTTTCATAGACTCACCAATCATATTACTTGCTGTAAATGATGCAACCATATTATTTAACATATCACTACCAGCTTGTGGTGAATTTGGTAATAATATTAAATTAGTATTTGTTTCTTCACCTATAGATTGTAATGTATCATAATGTTGGGTAACAACAATTAGGGCAGAAGCTTCTTGAGAATTTATACCAACTTTGTTAAGTACTTCTACAGATTCTTCTAATCCACGTGCAATTTCTCTACGTTGATCTGCAATACCTTGTCCTTGTAAACGCTTACTTTCTGCTTCAGCTTTTGCTTTTTCTACTATTAAAATACGTGCCGCATCTCCTTCAAATTGCGCTGCAATCTTCTCTCTTTCAGATGCATTAATACGGTTCATAGCTTGTTTTACTTGTGCATCTGGGTCAATATCAGTTACTAATGTTTTAATAATATCAAAACCGTAATCTAACATTGCATCATTAAGTTCTGCTTTTACTGCAAGTGCAATATCATCTTTTTTAACAAAAACATCGTCCAATTTCATTTTTGGTACTTCTGCACGTACTACATCAAAAACGTAAGATGTTATTTGATCATGCGGATAATCTAATTTATAAAAAGCATCATATACTTTATCCTTTATTACTTTATATTGAACAGAAACTTTTAATCTTACAAATACATCATCTAAAGTTTTTGTTTCAATAATTACATCTAATTGCTGAATTTTTAAGCTTAATCTACCAGCAATACGTTGCATAAAAGGTATTTTAAATTGCAGACCAGATTGTCTAATGCTACTAAATTTACCAAATGTTTCAATAATAGCAGCTGTTTGTTGTTTAACTACAAATGCAGCTGAAAATATTACAAATACTACAAATACTATTAGTGGTATTAATAAATAACTTCCCATAATTTTTTAAGGTTTTTAGGTTTATGTTTTAAATGTACAAATACTGTACATATATATGTAATTAAAATAGGGGATATGTTACATTTTTATAAAAAAAAAGCTACAAATGATAATATTCATTTGTAGCTTTTGCTTAATAAGGTATATAGTTTACGCTAATTTATCTATAGCAGTTTGTATTCTTTTAATAGTTTCTTCTTTTCCTAATAATTCAACAATATCAAAAACGTGTGGTCCTTTCATATCGCCAACTAATACCAATCTAAAAGGAGGCATTACTTTACCAAAAGACAATTCCTTATCTGTAATCCATTGTTTTACAATTGTTTCTGTATTGCTTGAGCTAAAGTCTGTTATTGATTCCAAAACAGATACCAACTGGTTTAATATGTCTGGAGTACCTTCTTTCCATTGTTTTTTTACTGCTTTTGGTGCATATTCTTTTGGTGCAACGTAAAAATAGTCTGCTAAATCCCAAATATCTTTTACAAAAGTTGCTCTCTCTTTTAATAAGTCAACCAAACGCTCAACAGTTTCTTGTTTTGCCAACGGATGAGTTTCTTGTACGTGACTTAAAATAGTAGGCATTAATAATGTTGCAATTTCTGCATTATCTTTTGCTTGTAAGTACTGTGTATTATACCATTTGGTTTTATCTGGATCAAAACGAGCTCCAGACTTATTTACACGCTCTAAAGAAAATTCTTTTACAAGCTCATCTAAACTAAACAATTCTTGCTCAGTACCTGGATTCCAGCCAAGTAAAGCTAAAAAGTTTACAACTGCTTCCGGAAAATACCCTTCTTCTTTATAGCCAGTGGACTCTTTCCATGATAACGGAAACACAGGAAACCCAAGCTTTTCTCCATCTCTTTTGCTTAATTTACCTTTACCTACAGGCTTCATAATTAATGGTAAATGAGCAAATTCTGGTGCTTGCCAGCCAAATGCATCATATAATTGTTTGTGTAAGGCTAAAGATGGTAACCATTCTTCACCACGTATTACGTGAGTAATTTCCATTAAATGATCATCAACAATATTTGCTAAATGATACGTTGGCATTCCATCACTTTTAAACAATACTTTATCATCTAATACATTAGTATCTATATGCATAGTACCACGTATTATATCGTTAAATTCTAATTTTTCGTTTTCAGGAGTTTTAAAACGTATTACAAATGGCTCATTATTAGCTAATTTGGCATCTACTTCTTCCTTACTTAGTGCTAGTGAGTTGTTTAATTTTAAACGATTATGCCAGTTGTAAATAAAAGTTTTACCATTAGCTTCGTGGTTTTTTCTATGTTCATCTAAACTTTCTGCAGTATCAAAAGCATAATATGCTTTACCATTTGCAATTAGCTCATCTGCATATTCTTTGTATAAATGTTTACGTTCACTTTGTCTGTACGGACCAAATTTTCCTTCTTTTCCAGGACCTTCATCAAAAGCAATTCCACACCAGTTTAAACTGTCAATTATATATTGCTCAGCACCTTCTACATATCTATTTTGATCTGTATCTTCTATTCTCAAAATAAAATCTCCACCATTTTTTTTTTGCAAAAAGGTAGTTAAATAGGGCAGTGCGCACACCACCAATATGTAACGGTCCGGTAGGACTTGGAGCAAAACGTACTCTTACTTTAGAACTCATAATATATATTTATTGCTACAAAGATACAGTTAGTTATTTATCCTATTAAAGTGTTATACTCACTTTTTAACAATTTTTTTCTATGTTTTTCTTAAACTGTGGGTATCTTGGTATAAAATATCACAGATTTTGAATAGTTTAGACCATATTTTACAAAAATTAAGGGCCTTTACTAGAAGGTTTTATACCCAAAAGTTACTTAAAGGATTACTCCTTTTTATTAGTTTTGGATTGCTGACTTTATTAGTAATATTAGGGCTTGAGTACCTATTATGGTTTAATTCTACAGGTAGATTATTGTTGCTTTTAACACTTTTAGCAATTACTTTTTACCTTTTATATGCTTATATTTTAACACCTCTTTTTTACTTATTTCAGCTTAAAAAAGGAATTTCTAATAAGGATGCAGCAATTTTAATTGGTAAACATTTTCCTGAGGTAGGTGATAAGTTGTATAATTTGTTAGATTTAGCAGATAACCAACAAACATCTGAGCTTTTATTGGCCAGTATAGAACAACGCTCTAAAAAGTTAGATGCTGTTCCTTTCACTAAAGCAATAAATTTTTCTGAAAATTTTAAATACGCTAAATATTTGCTAGTACCACTAGCAGTATTAATATTGGTTTGGTTATCTGGAAATTTAAGTTCTTTTTTTGGATCCTATGATAGGGTTGTTAACTATAAAATGGCTTTTGAAAAACCTGCTCCTTTTTCTTTTATATTGATTAACAGTAATTTACGTGTTTTAAAAGGTGAAGATATTACACTTAAGGTTACAACTGAAGGTGACATTAAGCCAGAAAATATATCTATTATTGCTAACGGTAATGAGTTTTTTTTACAAGAAAATAATGGTTTTTATGAGCATACTTTTGTTTCTCCAGATAAGAGCATTTCTTTTTATTTTTTAGCTAATGGTATTACATCTAAACAATATAGCCTTACTGTTTTAGAGGTCCCTTTTCTAGAGAATTTTAATATGAAATTAATGTATCCTTCATATACTAACAGGCAACCAGAAACTCTTCAAAGTACTGGTAATGCTACTTTTCCTGAAGGAACCAAAGTTCAGTGGACTATAAAAGGCAATCATATAGATAGTATTTCTTTACAGGTGAAAGATTCAAAAATTGGCTTTAATAAAAAAGAAAACATTTTTACAACCACTAAAAATATATACAAAAGTACCCACTATAGTATTAGCACCTCTAACAAAAATGTTTCAAATTTTGAAAAATTAGAATATAAGTTTACTGTTGTAAAAGATGCTAGCCCTGCATTGCAAGTCAACCAAGTTAAAGATAGCTTAAACCCTAATGTGTTATATTATTCTGGTACTGCATCTGATGATTATAAACTGATTAGTATAAAACTAGTTTGTTATCCAAGTAATTCTATAGAAAATAAGCAAATAATCAATATTTCATCACCTAATAGTAATGTAGCACAATTTTATTATACATTTCCATCTGGTTTAAGTTTAGAACCTAATGTTGACTATAATTTTTACTTTATTGCCACAGATAATGATGCTATACATAATGGTAAAACCACTAAAAGTCAAGTGTTTAGTACAGTCTTATTAGATGATAATGCACTTAAAAATAATAGTCTACAGCAACAGCAACAACTTTTAAATAATTTAGATAATTCTTTAGATAAGTTTAAAGAACAAAAGGATGTTTTAAAGGAATTAAATAATAAACAAAAGGAAAAAACTTCTTTAAATTATACCGAACAGTCTGAGGTTAAAGATTACTTGCAAAAGCAACAACAGCAAGAGCAAATGATGGAGAAGTTTAGCAAGCAATTAAAAGAGAATTTACAAAAGAGTAATACAGACGATAAACAGAATAAGTTACTTCAAGAACGTTTAGAACGTCAGGAACAACAAGCAAAAAAGAACCAAAAATTACTTGAAGAACTAAATAAAGTAGCAGATAAAATAAATAAAGATCAGTTAACTAAACGTTTAGAAGAACTTGGTAAGAGCCAAAAAAATAGTGAGCGTAACCTAGAACAGCTTTTAGAGCTCACAAAAAAATATTATGTTACAGAAAAATTGGCCCAATTAGCACAAGATTTAGAGAAACTTGCAGAGAAACAAGAGGTACTATCAGAGCTTAAACAGGACCAAAATTTTGAAAAAGAGGAGCAGGAAAAATTAAATAAAGCCTTTGAAGATTTAACTAAAGAACTTGATGAGCTTGAAAAGGACAATCAAAAATTACAAAAACCATTAGATATTAAGGCTAATAAAGCAAAACAAGACGCCGTTAAACAGGATCAGAATGATGCTTTAGAAGAGCTAAATAAGGAACAGGGGAGTGATAATTCTTCTAAATCTGATAGTAAAGCCAGTAATAAAGCTGCAAAAAAACAGAAATCTGCAGCTGATAAAATGAGACAAATGAGTTCTCAAATGCAGCAATCTTCATCTGGTTCTAGTGGAGCATCTATTACTGAAGATGCTGAAATGCTTCGTCAAATTCTAGAAAATCTTGTTATTTTCTCTTTTAAACAGGAGCAATTGTATAATGATATTAGCTCAAAAGATGATGATGTTGCTAAGTTTTCTACAACAATTAAGCGCCAAAAAGAATTACGTACATTGTTTGAGCATGTAGATGATAGTCTGTTTGCACTCTCTTTGCGTCAGGCTGAAATTTCAGAAAAGGTAAATAAAGACATTACTGAAGTGTTTTATAATATTGATAAATCATTAGAACAATTAGCAGAAAATAGGACTTATTTAGCCACCGCTAATCAAAAATATGTTCTTAACTCATCTAATAGTTTGGCAGATTTTCTTGCTAATTTGCTAGATAATATGAACCAGAGTATGAAATCTGGTGCTGGCAAAGGACAAGGAAAGGGGCAAGGTTTTCAATTACCAGATATTATTAAAGCTCAAAATAGCTTAAAGGATAAGTTAGGTAAACAGGGAAATTCAAAATCTTCTGAAGGTAAAAAACCTGGAGGGAGCAAGCCGGGATCTGATGGTAAAAAAGGTAAAACTGGAGAAAAAGGTAGCGAAGGCGAGGGCGGAAAGAAAGGTGAAAATGGCAAAAATGGAGCTAGTGGCAATGGAGAAAATAAGAATTCTAAAGGCAAAAACGGAAACCAAAATGGTGAAAATGGTGCCGCAGGACAAGGATTATCTGAGGAAGAACTAAAAGAAATTTATGAAATTTACAAAGAACAACAGCAAATTAGACAGGCTTTAGAACAGCAATTAAATGATATGATTGCAAAAGAAGATAAAAATTTAGCCAAGAAACTGTTGCAACAAATGGAAGATTTTGAGAACGATTTACTTGAAAATGGTATAACAAATAGAACTCAAACCAAAGCAAATAATATTCAACATCAACTCTTGAAGTTAGAAAATGCAGCTTTAAAACAAGGTGAAAAGAGTGCAAGAGAAGCTAATAAAGCAAAAAATAAGTTTACCAATCCTATTATGACTAAGCCAGAGGCTTTACAGAATTATCGTAACGAAATAGAAATTTTAAATAGACAAGCACTACCTTTGCAGCAAATTTTTCAAAATAAAGTGCAACGTTATTTTAAAACAAATGATTGATTTTCATTATGAAACAGATTTTAGTTTAATTGATAATACCAAGTATATCGATTGGATTAATAGGATTATAGCTTCTGAAGAGCATTTAACAGGTGATATCAATTACATTTTCTGTGATGATTCATACTTGTTAAACATCAATCAGCAGTATTTAAATCACGATACGTATACAGATATTATTACGTTTGATTATACAGATGGGAAGGTTATTAGCTCTGACATCTACATTTCTGTAGAACGAGTTAAAGAAAATGCAGTAGATTTTAAGGTAGATTTTGATGTAGAAATGCTTAGAGTTATGGCTCACGGCTTACTACATCTTGCCGGATACAAGGATAAATCTATTGAAGAAGCGGCATTAATGAGGAGTAAAGAAGAAGAAAAAATTAAATTGTTCCACGTGGAACATTAAGATTATGTTTGATAAAGAATACGATGTTATTGTAGTAGGAGGTGGCCACGCAGGCGCGGAAGCAGCCGCTGCCGCCGCAAATTTAGGTTCTAAAACTTTGTTGGTTACAATGAACCTTCAAACCATAGGGCAAATGTCTTGCAATCCTGCAATGGGAGGAATTGCAAAGGGACAAATTGTACGTGAAATTGACGCTTTAGGTGGTTATAGTGGTATTATTTCTGATAAATCTGCTATACAATTTAAGATGTTAAACAAGTCAAAAGGACCGGCAATGTGGAGTCCTAGAACGCAAAACGACCGTATGCGTTTTGCTGAAGAATGGCGTTTGGCATTAGAAAGAACACCCAATTGTGACTTCTATCAGGAGATGGTTTCTGGCCTAATTATAGAAGGAGATAAGGTATGCGGAGTAACAACTTCCTTGGGTATTGAGATCAGATCTAAGTCTGTTGTACTAACAAATGGTACCTTTTTAAATGGTTTAATTCACATAGGTGAACGTCAATTAGGAGGTGGTAGAGCAGGTGAAAAAGCAGCAACAGGCATCACAGAACAACTAGTAGATTTAGGGTTTGAAAGTGGTAGAATGAAGACCGGAACACCACCTAGAGTAGACGGTAGATCATTAGATTATTCTAAAATGATAGTGCAACCAGGAGATGTTATTCCAGAGAAATTTAGCTATACAGACACTAAATCTTTAGCGCATCAACGCGATTGTTTTATGACTCATACTAGTACTTTAGTACACGATTTATTGCGCGAAGGGTTTGATAGATCGCCTATGTTTAACGGTAGAATTAAGAGTTTAGGACCACGTTATTGCCCTTCTATTGAGGATAAAATTAATAGATTTGCAGACAAAGATAAGCACCAATTATTTGTAGAACCTGAGGGTTGGGATACGGTAGAAGTGTATGTAAATGGCTTCTCAACTTCGCTACCAGAAGACGTACAATTTAAAGCTTTACGCTCTGTTGTTGGGTTTGAAAATGTGAAGTTTTTTAGACCTGGTTATGCTATAGAATATGATTATTTTCCGCCTACACAATTAAAGCATACACTAGAAACTAAGCTTGTAAATAACCTGTATTTTGCTGGTCAAATTAATGGTACAACAGGGTATGAAGAAGCCGCTAGTCAGGGTCTAATGGCTGGTATAAATGCACACCAAAAAGTGAAAGAAAATGAGCCATTAATACTAAATAGAGATGAGGCTTATATAGGTGTTTTAATAGATGATTTAATTACAAAAGGAACAGAAGAACCATACAGAATGTTTACTTCTAGAGCAGAATATAGAACATTATTAAGACAAGATAATGCCGATATTAGGCTTACTCCATTGGGTCATAAAATTGGTTTAGCATCAGATTCTAGACTAAAAAGGATGGAAGAAAAGCTTCAAAAATCTGATGCTTTTGTGAACTTTTTCAGAGAAACAAGTGTTGTTCCAGAGGACATAAATCCTATTTTAGAGTCTGTAAATTCTACTCCAGTTAAACAATCTCACAAAATGTTTAAGAGCTTTTCTAGGCCAAATGTCACTATGGATCATATGCGTAAATTAAAGTCTGTTTCAGAATTTATTGAAGCTGAAAATATAGATAGAGAGGTAATGGAGCAGACCGAAATTCAGGTTAAATATGCAGGTTATATTGCCAAGGAAAAGAACAATGCAGATAAGCTTCAGCGTTTAGAAAATATTAAAATTCCTGAAGGTTTTGACTATCGACAATTAAAGAGTTTATCTTATGAAGCTCGTGAAAAATTAGAGGCAATTAGACCAGTTACTATCTCGCAAGCCTCTAGAATTAGTGGGGTTTCGCCAAGTGATATCAGTGTACTGCTTGTATTTATGGGTCGCTAATTTAATTTATTATATAGACGATTTACCCAATTGTTCCACGTGGAACAATTGGGTTTTTTTGTTTTAACAAAGATTTTTTTGTTTGTCTTTTCTATGGTTTTTATAACGGTAGGTTAGTGTTGTTTATTGTATGTTTGTTTTGAGTTAATTTTAATTCTCATTAAGTTTTTTTAATGCTCTTAGTTTAGATTTTTTCAGCATATAATTTTACTTTTTTGCTGTGGGTTAATTAGAAAATATTTTATCCTTTTTTAGATCAATTGTAAAATTTAAGTGTTCTGAATTTTTAGTTTTTCAATTTTCAGTTTCAATTTTTTCGAACCTAAATTGTTTTAGAATCCTTACTTCAAATTTCATCTTTTTTATTTTTTCTGATATTGATTTTTATACCTTCCTTTTTAGAATTGATTTCAGATTTTTGTTTCTATTTTTTTTATCAGCAACTTTTATTTTTTGTATTCAGATTTTTTATTTTCTCTTCATATTTATTTTATTTTTTTAATTGAATTTTTGTTCAAATTTCACGTATTATTTATGTGCCATTTTCTTCATTTTTTTGCATCAATTTTTTCTCTTTTTTAGAATTCAATTTCCACTTTTATTTTTAGTTTTTTTAGATTTTAAAACTTCACCCTTTTGTTAGTTTTTTGTTTTTTCTGTTTTCTTTTTTTGTAGTTTTTAAAATGAATCTATTTTTTAATTTTCATTCTCTTTTATGGTTTTCAATTTTCAATTTCTTTAATGTTTTTTTCTTTTTTAAAATTTACTAGTTTTAATTTTTGAGATCTAATTTTAGCTTGCTTTATTTTTTTTATAATTTTTATTTAGAGATTTTATTTTTCATTTTGGTTTGTAAATTTTTTTGGATTTAAATTTTTCAGTTGACTAATTTTTTCTCCTAAAGTTATTTTTTTATCAACCCAAAAAAGTAAATAGGTTAAGCTATTTTTTAAAAGAAATTAGAATAGTGTAGTGTTCAAAATTTAGTTTTATTCCTTCTTTATTTTTTAAGTTATTTTGGATTTGTATTTTCAAAAAAATATTTTCTTCTAACTTCTAACTCTTGGTTCAATTTTTGTTTTTGATAAAAGGCATTCAATTCAAAAAATAAAAAAAATGAAAAATGTATTTCTTGTGGTTATTTTAGTTTTTGTTCAATCTTGTATTCCGTTGCGGATTGCTCCCAATATTCAAGATTATAAAATTACTAAAGGCAAAACTTTTAAGAGAGGATTAACCAAGCATCACGTTTTTATTTTTGAAGATCCAAAAGACGAAAGTGAATTTTATAATTATGTAGATGTAAAATATCAATTATATAATATTGATGTTTTTTAAAACGTTCCTTTTTTCATAAACGATGTTCCTTATTATTTTTCTTTTTATGAAGTAGAAAAAAAAGAAAGAGTATAGATATACTTTCTCCTACTTTAGGAGTTGTTGCAAATAGAGCTATTGGTTCTAGTGACAATCCTTCTGATCTTTTTAATGAAGAGCCTCGGTTACGTGTAGAAGGTAATTATTATATTGCCATAAGCGTTACAGACGATGACGGAAAAGATTGCTTGGATAAAAATTCACTTTCACGTCCTTTAGTTTTAAACTATCTTCGTGCTTTAAAGAAAGAATATTTAGCTACGCACAATTACAATGAACTTTTATTTAAAAACTAAAGACCATTCTGTAACACAAGAAAATTTTACATTAAACCATAATGAGGAATTGGATATGTTGGTTACAGAACCACAACCAGAAAATTTAGATGTTTATTATGAGAGTGAAGATTACATTTCTCATACAGACGCAAAAGAAACTGTTGTGGATAAAATGTACCAAGCTGTAAAAAATTACAGTTTGCAAAAAAAGATTCAGTTAATTACATATTACACCAAAGGAGAAAAATCTGTTTTGGATGTTGGTGCAGGTACAGGAGATTTTTTAATTACTGCGCAAAATAATAAATGGACTTGTGCTGGAGTGGAACCAAATGAAGCGGCCAGAAAAAAAGCTACAGAAAAAGGTTTAGATTTATTTAGTAGTTTAGAAACACTACCAGAAAAAAAATACAGCGTAATTACACTTTGGCACGTTTTAGAACATTTGCCAAATTTAGATGAGCAAATAAAAATGCTAAAATCTAAATTAACAGAAAATGGTACGTTAATAATTGCGGTTCCAAATTTTAAAAGTTACGATGCAAAATATTACAAAGAGTATTGGGCAGCATTTGATGTGCCAAGACATTTATGGCATTTTTCTAAAACAGCTATAAAAAAGATTTTTGCAAAGCACAATATGAAACTTATAAAAACCAAGCCAATGTTGTTTGATGCTTTTTATGTTTCATTGTTATCTGAAAAATACAAAACAGGAAAACAAAATATGTTTACCGCTTTTTACAGAGGTTTGCGTTCTAATTTATCTGCAATGAGAACCAATGAACATTCTTCTGTAATTTACATCCTTAAAAAGGACTAAAACTCATTTTAAGGCGTTTTAAGAAGGGTTTAGCACCTGTCACAAGTACTAAGTCCTTTTTTTTGTTTTTATGCATTAGAAATAACAATAAAAACCACTTTTTAATAGATTTGATTTATTTATTTGATTATACAGCATAAGTTATAGCTATAATAGTTTTTAATTATATTAATTATTTCTCTTAATAGTTTATGCTAATACTAGTGTTTTCTTTTATTTTTTAAAAAAAGTCTGAAATTTAATTTTAACCAATTTTAAAACTAAAGATTGTTTTTCTTTAAGATTCAAAAACTTTTCTATTTTTGCTCAACTTAAATAACTTTCCGTCGGTTCGGGAGTTTACATTAAAAACCTAGAAATGAAAAAAATAATTTTTGCACTTGCATTCATCGGTTTAGTAGGATGCCAACAAAGTAAAATGGGTTACGTAGATAACGTAAAACTTATGAACGACTACCAAGAGAAAGTAGACTTAGAAGCTAAGTTTAAAACTAAGATAGAAGCTTTTGGTAAAAAGAGAGATAGCGTACAGCAAGCTTTTCAAATGGAAGCACAAGCTTTTCAGGCTAAGGCACAAAAAATGGCTCAGGCTAAAGCTCAAGAAGAGTACGGTATGCTACAGCAAAAAAGCCAATTTATTGGTCAGCAATTGCAGCAAGAAGAAAAACAACTACAAGTTAGCAGTCAAACAGAAATGGATAGCTTAGTTTCTAAAGTTAAAAAAGAAATTAAAGCTTACGGTAAAACAAACGGTTTCTCATACATCTTTGGTGGTGGAGACGGTGGTAGCGTTTTATACGGTACAGACGCAGATGACCTAACAGATGAGATTACTAAAATCTTAAACGATAACTACAAGAAGTAATCTTGTTGTTTACACATATAAAGAGCCTCAGCGTTATGCTGAGGTTTTTTTTGTTTTAGAGCTCTTCTAATTAGAAGTATGTTTAAGGTTGGTAGTTTGTATGCAAATGTGGTAAAAACCTCTTAAAACGACCTTAGAATTAAAAATAGAAGCATTAGAGCACATTACGAAATAAGTATTGTTTGGTATTCCTCTTTAAACAATATTTACTTTCTGTTTTACACTTAAATTTAAGTAAGACATTACGTATTATTTTTTTATGTATTACGTATTTCCGTAATTTTTTAGTTTGATATGTTATATATTTGTGGGGCAATTCTTTCCCCCAAGATTTATTTTTTAATTGATTTAATAACATACCAACAAAGATGAATTTAGAGCCTTTGAATAATGATGATCTAGCTTGGTCTGATGTAGGTTTATCAGATGTTTATGAGAAAATAAGCACTCAAAATGAACTTCTAATAGAGAATAATAAAGAGCTATTATCTTTATTGAAATATCAACAAAAAGAGAACATAAAATTAGGAAGACGAAATACAATATTGACCTATATTTCTTTGGGTATTTCCTTGTTTTTTGTTGCTTCAACAATTTATAATACAATTAATAAGGTTGATTATGATTATTATATTTTGTCAGAGTTGAAGAAAAGTAATAAAGTTAATGAGGAATTTCAAAATAAACTATTAAAATTAGTTTCTCAAAAGCATAAGAAATCAGAGCTTACTAATTCAACAAACAATAATTTAAAGCTGACTTTATGAAAATCAGATACACTAAAAAAAAGGTACGTACCAATATTCTATTCTCATTCTTGTTTGTTGTTTATGCATTATACAAGTCGGTGTATCTTACTATCAAAAGTGAATCTATAAAGTGGATTGGCTTTATTTTACTGGTTATTGCTATTAATTGGTTTCTAAAAAGTATATTAAAATCTACCAATTATTGTATGGTTTTAGAAAACGGAATACTAAAGGAAGCAACAGTTTTTGGTAAGAAAATTGCATTAAAAGATATTACCTACATTAGAAAAACTAAAGAGGAATATATTTTAAAAACAGCTGATAAAGAGTTGGTTGTACATATAAAACAAGTAGAGGAGGAATCGCTTAAAAATTTAGATAACGTATTGGCAAACTTAGACTTACCTGCAGAAAAAAATCCTTTTGCTGTTAGTTAATCCTTTTATTTTAGATAAATTTAATGCTGTATGAAGAGAATTAGTTTTAAAAAATGGGCATTTCATTTCTCTGTCTGGGTGATTATCATAAATGTAATTACCTTTTATAATGAAATAAGTTACAGCAGTGTATTTAACACCTATAGTTTAGACCGACTTTTGTATTTAGGTATTTTATCAACTTTAATGTTACTGCTTGCTATTATTTCTCTTGTGATAAGTGCTATAAAAAAAGAGAAGCGTAATTACCAGTTCTGGACAGCACTTAGCTGTGTGTTTGTTTTTGGAGTATTGCCTATTTTAGTACTTATGTTTGGGTATTATTTTGTTAAATACTAATTGGTATTTTTTATTACAATAAGCATCTTAATTTTTATACTTGTGCATTTATAGTAAACTTAAATGTGGCTCCGTTTTCTTGGTTATTTTCTAAACTCATTTTTCCACCTAGCATTTCTGTATACGCCTTGGCAATTGCTAAACCAATACCTGCACCGTGTAAGGCATTTTTTTGGTCTGTATCTACCTGGTAAAAAGCTTTAAAAATGGCATTAAACTTGTCTTTAGGTATACCAATACCTGTATCTTTTATAGAGAACTCTATAGTATTAAAGTTTTTATAATAACATTTTAAAGTTATAGTCCCTTGCTCTGTATACTTAATGGCATTGTTTATTAGGTGTTTAAGCACTGTGGTTAGCTTTTCTTTATCTGTATGCACCAATGCCTCATTACTGCTAATTAAGTTGTTATTAATAATTTGTATGCCTTTTTCTTTTGCCATAGCCGTTACACTATTAAAAGTGTTATTTATAACAGAGTTAATGTTAAATGTAGAGTTGTTTAAGGTCATTAAACCACTCTCTACTTTAGATATGTTTACAATGTCTTCAATAATACTTAAAAGCTTATTTCCGTTTTCCTCTATTAACTGTAAATATTCTTGAGACTCTTTGTTGTTTTTGTGTAACTCTTTTAAAAAGTCTGCGCTACCTAAAATACCATACATTGGAGTACCAATTTCGTGGCTAATATTGGCTAAAAAAGCCGATTTTAATTTATCTGAGCTCTCTGCTTTTTGTCTTGCAAGCACGGCCTTATTGTGCTTTATTACAAGCTCCTTTTGTAATTTATTTTCTTTTACTAATGCATTATGCAACTGCTTAATTAAAAACGAAATAGAAAATACTAGTATAAAATTAAACAGTACATTGTTTACTGTTACAACTGCAAGTACATCAAAATCGTAATCATCATAAAAAGGAAAATAAAATAAGTTAAAATAATAACCAGCTAATAGTATTAAATACAGCACAACTGTTACTATTACCCAGTTTAAGCCTTCTTTTCTTCCTTTATATAGTGTTATTAGTGATGTTGTTGTGTATAAAAGTATGCTACCGTTTCCTTTAAAACCTAAATGAAGTAAAAGTCCAAAAGAGAGAATAAATAAGGTGTATGAGAAAATTGTTTTTTTAGTGTTAAAACCAATTTTGTTGATAAAAACAATGGCAACTAAAGCTAAAATTGCAAGGGTATCTATGTACAGAACAAAAAGTTCACCCCTGGTTATTGCAACATATCCACTAGGAAAATAAGCAATACCACCTATAAAAAAAGTAAGTAACAGTATAGATATAAATAGCTTATCTCTAAAATATTCTAAGCCTTTTTTATTGTTTACTGCTTTAAAATTACTGTATTTTACAAACCAATTTGTGTAAGATTTCCACCATTTATGTACCATTTTTTAGGCAGTTTATACTATTTATTTTATAAGTGTAACTTATTAAAAGTAAGAATTTTATTAGTATTCTGCTGTGGTCAATGGTGTTATTCGTTAAACAGTAAATTTTAGCTATAAAAGAACTTTTTTTATTTTTTGGTTATGTGCAGGCTTTAAGTTTTTCTTTTTTTCTGGACACTGCCAATGTGTGCAAATTGTGAATCCAAATGTAGAGCCAGAGTCTTGGTTGTTTTTTAAACTTAACTTGCCGCCAAGCATTTCTGTATATGCTTTGGATATGGCTAGTCCAACACCAGAACCGTGCAAAGCGTTTTTTTGATCTGTATCTACTTGGTAAAACGCCTTAAAAATAGATCTAAATTTGTCTTTAGGTATACCAATTCCGGTATCTTTTACTTCAAAAGCAACAATACCTTCTTCCGGTAAATGGCATTTTATATTTATGCTTCCTTTTTCGGTATATTTTATAGCATTTTTAACCAAGTGGTTTAATACGGCTTCTACTTTTTCTTTATCGGTATAAATTAAAGATTCGTTTGTGCTAATTAAATTGGTTAACGTAAAATCTATATCTTTTTCGACAACTTCAGTTTTTAATTTAGTGTATATTTCTTCTACACAAGTTTTAACATTAAATGCAGTAGGAGTTATTGGCATTAAGCCAGATTCTACCTTAGAGATATTTACAATATCTGCAATAATATCTAATAGTTTGTTGCCGTTTTCTTCAATTAATTGTAAAGATTTTTGATAACCGTTATCTTCAGTATTGTAATCTTTTAATAAATCTGTAGTTCCTAAAATACTGTACATAGGTGTGCCAATTTCGTGACTAATATTAGCTAAAAAAGCAGATTTTAATTGTTCAGATTGTTCTGCTTTATTTCTTGCAGCAACAGCATTGTTGTGTTTAACAATTAGTTCTTTCTGTAACTTGTTTTCATTAAGTAAGGCTTTGTGTAATTGGGTAATTAAAAATGAAATAGAAAAAACCAATATTAAATTAAATAATAGGTTGTTTAAGCTAATTATAACATATTCTGTAAAATTATAACCCGTTGTGTGTACAAAGTTGTAATACCCCAATTTGGTAAAAATTAATACACAAGCATACATTAAAACTGCATAACCAAATGCAAAAAAACCGGCTTTTTTACCGCTATACAATGTTACTGCAGATGTAGTCATTAATAATATTAATGCACCATTTCCGCTAAGTCCGTTATTAATAAATAATAGCGTAGATAGTATTAATAAATTGCCAGAAAAGATATGTTTTTTCAGATTTAAACTAAGTGACCTATTAAATACCACAAATAAAAGTACAGAAACAGCCAAGGTATTTATCAATACCAATTTCATTTCAAAATTTATATAGGCAACAATTACACTAGGTATATATGCTAATACACCAAAAAAGTTTACCAATAATAGAATAGAAATAAATAATTTATCTCTAAAATATTCTAAACCTTTATTGGTGTTTGTAATTTCAAACTCAATATAATTTATATACCATTTACGGTACCTGAACCACAATTTTTGCATACTTATGTTTGGGGAATTTAACTTGTACCTATACTAACGTCTCTGTTGTTGTTTGTATTTTCTTTTTTATTGTGTTTTCGTTAAACGGTAAAATTATGTAATTCAACGATTGTTTTTTTACTATTTGTAACTATATTTTGACAGATTATTTACATTTAAGTAGCTTTAAGTATAAGCGTTTGTAAGTTTTTGTCTATTAATAATTTTTATATTGATAGCTGTATACTCTAAATTAAAAAAGTTAGTTAAAAGTTGTCCCCAAATTTTTTTCTGTTTCGTTATAGAGTTGATAATGAATTAATTGTTAATTTTAAAACAAAAAGAATGAAAGATTTTATGCTTATTTTTATTGGTAAAGAGTACACAGACCTGGGACTTTCTCCTGAGCAAATGCAAGAACGAATGGGGAAATGGTTTGCTTGGAACCAAAAAATGCAAAAAGAAGGTGTTGTTAAACACGGAGAAGCATTACACCCAGAAGTTAGGCAAATATCTGGACCTAACAGAACTGTTACAGACCGTACAGCAGCAGAACTTAAAGAAATTGTTGGCGGTTATTATATGGTAAAAGCCAATGATTTAGATCATGCTTGTAAAATTGCACAAGACTTTCCGGATTATGATCTTGGCAATACTGTAGAAGTTAGAGAAGTTTTAGTTTTTGACGAAATGTAAAATGCAAAATCAGCAACTTATAGACCATCTTTTTAGACACCAGTATGGAAAGATGGTTTCTATTTTAATTCGAATATTTGGATTAAAACATATTGAACTTATTGAAGATGCTGTGCAAGATACTTTTGCAAAAGCAACGGTGCAGTGGCGTAAAAAAGTTCCAGACAATGCAGAAGCGTGGTTTACTACTGCTGCTAAAAATAGGGTTATTGATTTGTTACGAAAATTAGATGCAGATAAAAGCCGAATTGAAAAACTAAATTACAGTGCTTCTGCTATTGCATTTAATAATTTATTTGAAAAAGAAGAAATACAGGATAGTGAACTACGTATGATTTTTACTGCCTGCCACCCCAAATTAGACCCTAAAGACCAGATAGCTTTTGCTTTAAAAACTATTGGTGGTTTTAGCTCATCAGAAATAGCAACTGCATTACTTTTAAAACCTGAAACTGTAAAAAAAAGATTAACCAGAGCTAAACAAACTATACTTAAAAGAAAACTGAACTTTGAGTTGCCTGCTAAAAAGCAATTACAAAGTAGGTTGCATAATGTGTTAGAGGTAGTTTATCTTATTTTTAACGAAGGTTTTCACTCTAACCACAACAAATTACTTGTGCGTAAAGAACTTTGTGGAGAGGCGCTTAGATTAACTAAATTAATATTAAGAAAAGAACAGTTTAGGTGTGGTGCTAGTTATGCTTTATTTTCATTATTGTGCCTAAACTCATCTAGATTAGGAGCCAAGGTTGATGAAAATTTTAATAGTATAGATTTAAAAAATCAAGACCGCAGTAAATGGTATTTGCCACTAATTAATTTAGGTGTCAATGCTTTAGAAAAAGCTAATGAATACCCAGATTTTTCTACTTATCATATTGAAGCTGCTATTGTTACAGAACATATAAAAGCACCTACTTTTGAAGCTACCAACTGGAAACAAATTTTGGAACTTTACAAACAATTAGAACAGCACCAAGAAAATACTATTGTTTCTTTATCAATAGCAGTGGTGTTTATACAGTTAAATGAACCGCAAAATGCATATTTAATTTTACAAAAATTAGAGCCAAATGCGCTAGAGCAACGCTCTTATTTGTTTTATGGTGTTAAAGCAAAATATTACCAATGTGTGGGGAATATTGATAAAGCTATAAGTTATTTAAACACAGCTATAGAAAGTGTGCCAAATTTTGCAGAGAAAACCTATTTAATTAAAAAAAGAGATGCACTACTTACAGTGTAAAAGTATTGGGGTTTTCTTCACAAAAATTCATCCAGTTTTTTAATCTTCCCAAATACATTTTTAAGTAGTTTTCCGTTAAAAATATGTTAGACCAGTCAAACCTTTGTGATTGTACACCTAAATAAAACAACCATACTGCTGTTGCAGCAATAGGTATTAAGTCTATCTCTGTTTTACTTAATTTAGTCTTTGTTTGGTATCCCTTTAAAAACTCTTTTATCTTTAGTTTATAGGCTTCTTTATCTGTTTCTATATGAAAAAGTTGTGCGCAAAAATAGGCTACATCTAGTACCAAGTAACCATTACCACAAAAATCAAAATCAAAAATTGTAATTTTTCTATTGTCTGTTATGGCCATATTATCATACCAAATATCTAAATGAATAATACCTTCTGGTATTTTTTTATTTTTAAAGGCTACTTCAACCTTTTTACCTACTTCCCTAATGTATTCCATTTCAGGTAATTTGGCATCAAAATATTTAAGTGTATAGCTGTAGGGTTTGGTAGTTAGTGTTTCTGTGGTATAGTTAACACGCGCTATTGTTTTATTTACAGTGGTGTTGTGTATTTCTCCCATTAGCGCACCAATAGCAAACGTTGTTTGGTGGTCTAAAAACCTAACTTTTCCTCCTTCAGCAAAAGTAAAAAGTACAGCATAACGTATACCTTCTGGTGCTTGTATTTGCTGTATAAAATTTTTGTTTTTATCTGTTAATGCATAAGAAACACTATGCTGGTTATTCTTTAACAGCTCTAAAAGTTTTAACTCTTCTAAAATCTCTTGCTTTGTTCTCCAATTGTAACAATATACGCGTAGTACATAAGTGTTATGTTTATTTTTTATAAAGTAGGTGTGGTTAATACCTGTTCTGTATAGTAAACACTTAAAATCTTCGGTTAATTGGTATTTTTCTTTAACCAGCTTGCATAAAGCAGTTGCAGAAAGGGTAGAGGCAGTTACAGGAAAACTTGTCATCTTCTAAGGAATAATCTTCCGTTTACAATGTATACTGTAACCGAAATTAAAGTTAGGTAATGGTACTTTGTTATTTCATAATATAAAAAACAAAATGCTATTACCATTAAAAGTAATAGCATTAAAATTTTAAATTGCTTTTGTATATTAGTTGCTAGCTAAAATATATAATAAAAATACAGCTGGCATAAAGTAAATAACTATGGTTTTAGCACCTTCATAATCTTTGGCAACACGTTGGCCAAACAATAAAAACAATAGTGTTATACATGATAAAATTGTACCGTAAATAGCCATAGTACTTTCACCATCTAAAATAAATTGTATAACACCAACACCGCAAAGTGCTCCCGCCAATACTTCAATAACTAAAATGATGCCTAATAGCAACGGAACTACATTTTTTAAAGGTGTTTCACTAAAATGACCCGTTAGCCATGATAAATTTCCTTTCCAGTCGGCAACCTTGTCAAAACCACTTTGTAAAAAAGTAATAATTAGAAAGATTAATAATAAAATTTCAGTAATATTTTCGTGTACGTTAGTCATTTTTAGCTTGCTTTTTTGTGTAAAAATCTAGTTAGTTTTATTGATAAATCGGTTAAAATTAATTTGGCATTACCATTACGTTCTATATGGTACATTGCTTGCTCTAGCTCTGTAATAATATCTACAATATTGTTTTCATGAATAAAAGGAGCAAATTTTTCTAGTTTAAATCCTTCTACATGCATTTCCATAAAAGCGAGCTCATTGGTATTGTAATTAACCAACATAGCTTGGCGCATTATAGCCATACAGTACGTTAAAAATTTCTTTTGTGTTTCTCTGCCTGTTTTGGCAATTTCATTACTCCACAAAATTAAATCTTGTATTGCAGCTTTGTTTCCTTTTGCTCTAAAAGCAGTACGCACCCATTGTACAAACCATTTTTCAAACACCAAATCTTCAGAGTCGTTATTCATTAGATCTAGCGCTTTGTTAAAATTTCCGTTTGCTTCGTGTGCAATTTTAAAAGCGGTTTGCTGGTCTAATCCTTTTTTTATTAGTGCTTCAGTTATTGCATTTTCTGCTAGGGGCGGAAAGTGCAAAATTTGACACCTAGAACGTATGGTTTGTATAATTTGCTCTTCGTCTTCTGCAATTAAAATAAATATGGTTTTTTCAGGTGGCTCTTCAATAAGTTTTAGCAGTTTATTGGCAGCGGCTATGTTCATTTTATCAGCCATCCACATAATCATTACTTTGTAACCACCTTCATAAGATTTTAAAGTAAGTTTTTTAACAATATCCTGTGCTTCATCTACACCAATTTGGCCTTGTTTTTTTTCAATACCAATAAGTCTATACCAATCAAACAAATTACCATATGGCTGTTCGTTTACAAATTGTCTCCAATCTTGCATATAATGGTTACTAACAGCGTGACTTTTTACTTTGTCTGAATTTGTTACCGGAAAAGCAAAATGCAAATCGGGATGAGACAAGTTAGCACACTTTAAATTACAAGCCTCAATGCCACCAGAGTTTTCTCCGTTTATATTTTTACACAACAAATACTGTGCATACGCAATAGCCATTGGCAATGTACCGCAACCCTCATTACCTACAAAAAGTTGTGCGTGTGGTATACGGCCAGCATCTGCACTTAAACATAAGTGTTTTTTTATGTGAGAAAGTCCTAAAATATCTTGAAACTGCATACCGTCAAAGATATGCAAATGAAGCAAATTAAAAATAATGCTAATGCTTAAAAATATTAGCAAATAACTTTGCTTATTTTTTACTTTTTAAAATAGCATTGAAAATAAATGTAAAATACATAAAAATATATACCAAAATTAGTTTTTATGATAATGATATAGTCTTTACACTGGGCAAAGCTAAAAATACTGTTAATGGTTTTATAGGCTATACTTAAATCTTTACATTTGGAGTTTGTAAGTCTAACTAAGCTAAATTTAACAAGCACACATTATGAAAACAATAAACGATTTTAATTTTGAAAATAAGAGAGCATTAATACGTGTAGATTTTAATGTTCCTATGGATGAAAATTTTAATGTAACAGATACCAACCGTATTGAAGCTGCTAAGCCAACAATTATAAAAGTGCTAGAAGATGGTGGTAGTGTTGTTTTAATGAGTCACTTAGGAAGACCAAAAGGGCAAGTTGTACCAGATTTATCTTTGGAGCACATTTGCAGTACTGTTTCTGATGTGTTAGGTGTACAAGTAAATTTTGTATCTACTTCTGTTGGTGAAGAAGCAGAAAAAGCTGCTGCTAATTTAGAAAACGGACAAGTGTTATTAATAGAGAATTTACGTTTTAACGCAGAAGAAGAAAAAGGAGGAGATGACTTTGCAGAGCAGTTATCTAAATTGGGAGATGTTTACATTAATGACGCTTTTGGTACCGCCCACAGAGCACACGCATCTACAACTGTAGTTGCTAAGTTTTTTCCAGAGAACAGGTGTTTTGGCGCTTTATTAGCTAAAGAAATTGAAGCTATAGACAAGGTAATGCAAACAGGGGAAAAACCTGTTACAGCAATTTTAGGTGGAGCAAAAGTATCTTCTAAAATTACAATTATTGAAAACATTTTAGATAAAGTAGACCACTTAATTATTGGTGGTGGTATGACGTATACTTTTATTAAAGCAAAAGGCGGACAAGTAGGAGATTCTATCTGTGAAGATGATAAAATGGAACTTGCTCTAGATATTTTAAAACAAGCAAAAGAAAAAGGAGTTGAGGTACACATTCCTGTAGATGTTATTGCTGCAGATGAGTTTAGCAATACAGCAAACACAAAAATTACAGATGTAGATAAAATTGAAGAAGGATGGCAAGGTTTAGATGCAGGGCCAAAAACTTTAGAGATTTTTAAAGATGTAATTTTAAAATCTAAAACTATTTTATGGAACGGCCCTATTGGTGTTTTTGAAATGGAAAGTTATGCCAAAGGAACTATAGAAATAGGAAATTATATAGCAGAAGCTACCCAAAAAGGAGCTTTTTCATTAGTAGGAGGTGGAGACTCTGTTGCTGCAGTTAAGCAATTTGGTTTTCAAGACAAAGTAAGCTATGTATCTACTGGTGGTGGTGCTATGTTAGAGAGCTTAGAGGGTAAATCTTTACCAGGTATTGCTGCAATTACCGCATAATATAAGGTTAGGCACAATTGTTGATTGCTTTAAAAAGCGTTAAAAATTTTATTTTTAAATAAAAAAACACGACTTTACCAAGCAATCAACTAAACTAACCAAAAGAGAATTTTAAATGAAACGTATTTTTTTAGGAGTACTACTGTTTTCTGGTACCGCTATTTTTGCACAAGAAAAAGATAGCATTGTTACCACATCTGTAAGTACAGAAATTTTAAGTGTTGTAAAGAATGACACTATAGATACCATTGTAAAAAAGCAAGCAGATGCACCACAAAAAGTGCAACCTATTATTGCGCTTACTTCTGAAGATTCTTCAGCAACTAAGTATCAATTATCAGACTATAAAAATGCGGCTAATTATGATAAAGCTTGGCTAAAACAAATAAAAGAAAGTGCTTCTTTATTTGATACTATTTACAATAAAATTGCTACTGAACGTATAGAAAATATACCAGTCAGTTTTATTGATTTGCCAACAGATACGTTAAAAGCTAGGCTAGCTCGCTTAAATGCTAAAACACCTTTTAATGTAGAGTATAATGAGTCTTTAGAACGCGTTATAAAATCGTACCTATCTCGTAACAGAGGCTTAATGGAACGTATGCTAACTATTAGTCAGTTTTACTTTCCTATGTTTGAGCAGGAGCTAGATAATTTTAATATGCCGTTAGAGATGAAATATTTAGCTATTGTAGAGTCTGCCTTAAACCCTAGAGCAAAATCTAGAGTAGGAGCTACAGGCTTGTGGCAATTTATGTACGGTACAGGTAAGGAGCAAAACCTAGAGGTTAATAGCTATGTAGATGAACGTAGTGATCCAATAAAATCTACCAAAGCAGCTTGTGAATATTTAACACGCTTATATAGTATTTATAACGATTGGGACTTGGCACTTGCTGCCTACAACTCTGGTCCTGGTAATGTAAATAAAGCTATTAGACGTTCTGGCGGATATACGAATTACTGGAATATTAGAAATCATTTACCAAGAGAAACAGCAGGTTATGTACCAGCGTTTCTGGCTACAATGTATATTTTTGAATATGCAAAAGAGCACGGCATATATGGTGAAGTTGTAGACAGACCTTATTTTGAAACGGATACAGTTCATGTAAAAAGTATGCTAACTTTTGATCAAATTTCGAGATTTACAAGTGTAAGTGTTGAAGAGTTAGAAATTTTAAACCCATCATACAAATTAAATATAATTCCTTTTCAAGAAGATAGAAACCACGCTCTACGTTTGCCAACTAGTGTTATGGGTAAATTTGTGTCTAATGAAGATGATATTTATGTTTTAGCAGAAGAAGAATTAAAAAAGGTAGAAAAGCCATTACCAAAGTTGGTTAAGGCAGAATCACAATCTAGATACAGAGTTAGAAGCGGTGATTATTTAGGTAAAATTGCAGAAAAATTTGGAGTTAGAGTTAGTGAAATTAAAAGATGGAATGGTTTGCGAAGCAATAATTTAAGAGTAGGGCAGCGTTTAACTATTTTTTCTAGAAATTCTAAAGCCATTGCAGCAGCAAAACCAGAACCAAAACAAAAGCCTATTCCGCCTGGTGCAAAAACGCATACAGTACAATCTGGAGACTCACTTTGGACCATTGCACAAAAATATTCTGGAATTTCTGTTCAAAATTTAAAAGATTGGAACGGTATTAGTGGTAAAAACTTAAAGCTGGGCACAAAAATTATGTTGTGCGATTGCTCTACCAAGAAAATATAACCGTTAAACCAATTTTTTAATCAGATGAGAAAAATTTTAATCTTAGTTTTTGTTACTTGCTTGGCAGTAACTTCATGTAAAGATGGTGCTAGTACCAAACAAGATTTTACACCAGCATCAATAGGGCAAGTAAACTCGCTTACAGTAGTAATGAGTAATGAACTATGGGAAGGCAAGGTAGGAGATAATGTTAGAGATCAATTTGCCAAATCTGTAGTAGGAATTGCTTGGAATGAACCAATTTTTACCTTGCGTCATTTACCAGAAACTGTATTTACTGGAGCTGTACGTAAATCTAGGTCTATTTTAGTGGTACAAAAAAAGGATACAACAAGCTCATCATACATTAATAAAAACACCTATTCTAGACCTCAGAACGTAGCAGTTATTGTTGCTCCTACAGAAGATGAGCTTATAGAAACTATCAATAAAAACGCAGATCATATTATATCAGAATTTAATAAAACAGATTTGCAAGTAACACAGGGTAACTTTAAACGCTCATTGTTACAAGATACTAGTATAGAAGATATGTTTGGTGTAACAATGGATATACCATCTGTATATTCTATTGGTAAAGTAGAGGATAATTTTATATGGTTAGATAGGGATATTAAAAACGGTACAATGAACTTAATTGTGTATGCTTTACCGTGGGATTCTTTTAGTAATAATGCTACTTTTATTAGTGATATTGTTAGTAAAAGAGACTCTATAGGTAAAAAGTATATTCCAGGACCTAACGAGGGTACGTATATGGACACAGAAAAGGCATTTGCACCATCTGTTTTTCCTGCAGAAATAGGAGGTAAAAAAGCGGCTGAAATTAGAGGGCGTTGGGAGATTTATAATTATTCTATGGCTGGCCCATATGTGTCATATATTATAAATGATAAAGAAAACAACCGCAAGTTAGTTGTAGAAGGCTTTACGTTTGCCCCTGCAGCTGTTAAAAGAGACTTTATGTTTGAGCTGGAAGCTATTATTAAAACTTTAAAGTTTTTGCCTAAGAAGGCTTCTAATTAAGTATTAGCTATACATTATAAAACTAAAAAGGCTCCAATAAAATTGGAGCCTTTAATTTTCACATAGTATTGCACTATTAAATGCAATTGGTTAGTTTTTTAATTTGTGTCTTTTTGTTTAAACCTTTTTGCCTATTTAAACAAAAGCGAACCCGGTTAGCACTCTATACATTAAAGCATAAGCTGCAATAACGATTAATGTAAAACAAAACCAAGAAAACATCTTGAAATAGTTTTTTAAAATAAAGTGCCCAAGGTTTTTAAATCCATTTAAATAGATTTCTTTACAAAGTAAAATTCCTTTCATGAGCGTGCATTTAATTAATTAAGTTGTAAATATCGTATTAGGGCTCGGTATAAAGCAACAATTTTAGTTAAACCGTTATGTAAAAAGGTTCTATTCCAACAATTAAAATATTTATCCGATGAACTACATTATCAGATAGTTAGCTTGTATTTTTTTTGTAAGTAAAGTCTTTATGATAGTCTAAGACTTGTAACATATGTAAACAAAAAAAGCTTCTAGTTTTACCTAGAAGCTTTTTAAATATGTATATTTTCTGTTTTTACATTTCTACTATTATAAATTCTGATCGTCTGTTTTCTTGGTGTTTTTCTCTAGAACAACTTACACCATCTTCACAACCGTTAATTAACTGTTCTTCTCCATAACCAATAGCACTAATTATTCTGTTTTCGTCTATACCTTTAGATATAATGTATTTTCTTGTAGACTTAGCTCTCTTGTCTGATAGGTATTTGTTATACGCATTATTACCTCTTACATCTGTATGGGATTCAATTTTAATTTTCATATTAGGATATTCTGTCATAACATCAACAAGTTTGTCTAATTCTACACTTGCATCTTGTCTTATGTACGACTTATCAAAATCAAAGAATATTTTTTCTGTTTTAAGCTTTTTAATTCCGTTTTCAATAGCTATCATATCATGCAACTTTCTCATTGCAATATCTACATTTACTACTTGGTTTTCTTTAGTTTCAGTGTTTAGCTCTTCATCGAAAAAAGTTTCTTTATTAGCCTGTAATTTGTATTTAGTGTTACTGTCTAAATCTTCAAAAACAAAGCTGCCATCTTCTTCGGTAACTATTTCTTTTAGTTTTATGTTGTTTTCATCTAATAAAGTAACAAGCGCATTTGGCATTAGATCTCCAGTTACAATTTCTGTGACTACACCAGCAATTGCATTTTCATTTACTTCTTCTACTATTAAGTTTTTAAACGAATAAATATCATCATCACCTTTACCACCTTTTCTATTAGATGCAAAGTATCCTTTTTGTGTTTCCTCATTAATTATATACGAGAAATCGTCCTTATTACTGTTAATTGGTTGTCCAACATTAACAACATCTTTAAAACCTTCTTCATCATAGGCAACTTCATATACATCTAAACCACCTAAACCTATATGTCCGTTAGATGAAAAGTATAGTTTTTTGTTGTTTAAAAAAGGAAACATTTCCTTTTGTTCTGTATTAATTTCTGGACCTAGGTTTTTGGGAGTAGAAAATAAGCCATCTTCTAATACATCTACTACAAAAATGTCTGTTTCACCAATA
The DNA here is from genome assembly GCF_000568425.1 of Cellulophaga geojensis KL-A. Lineage (NCBI taxonomy): Bacteria > Pseudomonadati > Bacteroidota > Flavobacteriia > Flavobacteriales > Flavobacteriaceae > Cellulophaga > Cellulophaga geojensis. Next base: position 132,494 of record NZ_ARZX01000003.1, on the reverse strand, counting down.
CTACCTGGCATATCAGACACAAAATATAGCTGTTTGCCGTCTGGGCTTAAAGCAGGGTGACCAGTTGAGTATTCATCACTATTAAAAGGTAGTTCTACAGCCTCTGACCATTCTCCATTTATTTTTTTAGACATGTATAACTTTAAGTTGTTAATGCCGTTTTTATCTCTTTTTAATTTTTTGCCATAGTTATTTCTGGTAAAATACATTGTTTTGTTATCTGGAGAAAAAGTAACAGATGCCTCATGATACTTGGTATTTACTTTTTTAGAGAATTTTATAGCGTCTTTTAAATCGTCTGATTGCTGATTTATTTTAGCAACATATAAATCTAAATACGGTTGGTTATTCCATTTATATCTTCTGGTATTAAAAAAAGAAGAATCTTTTGCAGAAGCAAAAACTATTTTATCATTACTATAAAACATTGGAGAGAAATCTGAATTCTCTGTATTTAAAGCTAAGTTTTTAACTTCATAATTAGGTTTTTTATTTAGAATTTGATCTAACACTTGCTCATTACGGGCATTATCTTCGGTATTTAATTCAACTCCTGTTGGCTCATCTTTTTTCATACGATTGTACATACGCATAAAACGTTTTGCTTTCCCATATTTACCATTTCCTTTAAGAGCGTGGGAATATTTAAAAATTTGATCTGGAGTTAAATCATCCTTGTATGTATCATATAATATTTGGTACCAATGATAAGCTCTCTCCATATTTGTATTATAATAATGAGAGTCTCCAGCCTTTTGCAATATATCTTTTGTGTAGTTTTCTTTATTTTCTTCTAAAGCCTGCTCAAATAATTTTGCTGCTTCAGCATACCAAAGCATATCAAAATACTCATAAGCCTTTTTTATTAGCTTGCTTTCCTTAACTGTAACTTTATTTTTACTAGTATTTGAGTTGTTGTTTGTTGTTTCATCACTAAAATAAGAGTTGCTATTTGCAAGCTTTAAATTTGCTATAGTATATCCTTTTTTAGTCTGAGAATTGTTAATAGTGGTCTTTTCTTGTTCTTTTTGAGAAAAGACACTTAAAGAGAGCAAGAATAAACAAGTAGGTATTAGTTTTTTCATTACAAGTTGTTAAAAAAATCTAGGGTTTAGTTTAAGTTTTTGAGAAACAGTTGAGCTTTAAAAGTATTTTTTTTAAAGTTGTCTCAGTTTATAACTAACGACTTTATTTAAAGTTTCGTGTATAAGTGTGTTAATAATTAATAGCACTTAAGGTTAAAAGGGATTGTTTTTTGAAATTATTAAAGCTGTACAAAGCAACTTTTAATTAAAAACAAAGATAGCGTTACTTTGTATTTTTTTAACTTTAATTGTTGTAAATGAGGTATATATGTATTTAAAAATGCTAAAGAATGTGGTAAGAGAATTTTATTTTTTGGTAAAATCTATATTTTAAAAACAAAAAACCCCGCACTTTCGTGCAGGGTTTGTAAAATAAGATATATTGTAATTTACTTTTTCTCTTCTAGCTTGTCATTAGAGTCATCGTCTTTAGAGGCATCTTTAAACTCTTTAATACCGCTTCCTAAACCACGCATTAATTCAGGTATTTTTTTACCTCCAAAAAGTAATAAAACTGCAACAACTATAAGTGCTATAGATGCACCACCTGGTATGGCTAACATAATATTTGATGAAATCATAATAATTAATTTTGAAAAACAAAGATAATAAAAAGTAACTACAACAATGTTAATATTAGAAATAGAATTACTTTTTGTACTTGTAGTGAATGTTTTATACCTATTTAACTTAATTTTGGTACTTTGAACCCCATTTTTGTTAGTGTAATAAAATTCTAAAGTTTATATTTGTTTGTTATGGCAAAAGACAGGAAAAAAAGAAAGGAGATTAAACGCAAGCTTTTAAATAAGTATCGTTTGGTTATTCTTAATGAAGATACTTTTGAAGAAAAAATTTCCTTTAAGCTTAGTAGACTTAATGTTTTTGTTTTGGGGTGGATTTCTACTTTTGTGTTAATTGCTCTAACCACGGTTTTAATTGCATTTACGCCTTTAAGAGAATACATACCTGGATATTCTTCTACCAAATTAAAAAAACAGGCTACAGAATTAACATATAAGACAGACTCTTTAGTAAATGTTTTAAATTATACCAATAAGTATTTATCTAATATACGTATGGTTTTAAGCGGAGACGTTGCCAACAATAAAATGAATAGGGATTCGCTTTTTGAACAGGTTAAAATAGATCCTAATACTGTAGATCTTAGCCCAATTAAGGAAGATCTAAATTTAAGAGCTCAAGTTGCATTAGAAGACAAATACAATTTATTTGGAAACACAAAAACAGAATCTTCTTTAGTTTTATTTTCTCCTGTTAGTGGTACAATTTCACAGGACTATGATAAAGATAAAAAACACTTTGCAGTAGATGTTGTTGCTCCAAAAGACAGCCCTATAAAATCTGTTGCGCAGGGCACCGTAATATTTGCAGATTGGACCACAGAAACAGGATACGTAATAATTGTAGAGCATAAAGACAATCTTTTGTCTGTTTACAAACACAATAGCGCTTTACATAAAGCACAAGGAGAAATTGTAAAAGCAGGTGAGGTTATTGCAACTATTGGTAATACAGGAGAAATAACAACAGGTCCACATTTGCATTTTGAGCTGTGGAGTAACGGTACCTCTGTAAACCCTACAAATTATATAGATTTTAAATAAGTAAATTATGTCTTTAAAATCTTTTGCAGCAAAAATTTTTGCTAAAAATATAGCTGCTAAAAATGCCAAATGGATCTCTAAACCCATAGAGACTCAAGAAAAAGTATTTAAACAATTAATACAAAAAGCAGCTAATACTAAGTTTGGTAAAGACCATGGTTTTAATGCTATAAAAACACATAGTGACTTTGTTAAAAATGTACCTGTAAGAGATTATGAGGCATTAAAAAATTATGTAGATGAGGTTGTAGAAGGTAAATCTAATGTACTTTGGCCAGGCAAACCAGCTTATTTTGCAAAAACATCTGGTACTACATCAGGAGCAAAATATATACCCATAACCAAAGAGTCTATTAAATACCAAATTCAAGCTTCTAGAGATGCCATTTTAAATTACATTAATGAAACTGGCGAAGCAGATTTTGTTAATGGTAGAATGATTTTTTTGCAAGGTAGTCCTATCTTACAAGAGAAGAATGGCGTAAAGCTTGGTCGTTTATCAGGTATTTCTGCGCACTATGTGCCAAAGTATTTGCAGCGTAACAGATTGCCTAGCTGGGAGACCAATTGTATAGAAGATTGGGAAACTAAGGTAAATAAGATTGTTGAAGAGACTAAAGATGAAAATATGAGCGTAATTGCTGGTATACCATCTTGGGTGCAAATGTATTTTGAGAAACTACAGGCCGATACAGGTAAAAAGGTTGGTGATTTGTTTAAAGGATTTCAGCTTTTTATTTATGGTGGCGTAAATTATGAACCCTACCGTGCAAAATTTGAAAATTTAATTGGTCGTAAGGTAGATAGTATAGAACTTTTTCCGGCTAGTGAAGGCTTTTTTGCATATCAGAATTCACAGCAAGAAAACGGAATGCTATTGCTTTTAAATTCGGGTATATTTTATGAATTTATAAATGCTGATAATTTTTATGAAGATGATGCAGAACGCATCACTCTAAAAGATATAGAAATAGGAGTAAATTATGTAATGATAATTTCTACAAACGCTGGTTTGTGGGGTTATAACTTAGGAGATACCATTCAGTTTATTTCTAAAAATCCTTATAAGGTAATTGTTTCAGGAAGAATAAAACATTTTATATCAGCTTTTGGAGAGCACGTTATTGCTAAAGAAGTAGAAGAGGCAATGCAAATGGCTATTAAAGCAACCGATGCTAGAATAAATGAGTTTACTGTAGCGCCACAAACGGTAACAAATAATGAGTTGCCTTATCACGAGTGGTTTATAGAGTTTGAAAATGAGCCAAAGGATATGGAATTGTTTGTTAAAACAATAGATGAGTCTTTACAAAAACAAAATAGTTATTACTTTGATTTAATTGATGGTAAAGTACTCCAAACTTTAAAAGTTACTAAAGTTGAAAAAAACGGTTTTAAAAATTATATGGTAAATATTGGCAAATTTGGAGGTCAAAATAAAGTACAACGTTTGTCTAATGATAGAAAACTGGCTGAAGGATTGAAAGAATTTACTGTAAACTAACGTGTCTACCTTAACAATATAGTGTTAATTTATGTAGATTTGCAACGAAGAAGAAATATGAATAAGATAATAAATACAACCAGAGCACAGGAGTCTACAAATGCCATAGAGCGTTTGTATATAACTATGAGGCACCTGTTTAATAGAGGTTTTTACAAGCCAATGGGTGTTTCGGGAGAAACACTACGCAATGCATTGTTGCAATTAAGACCAGAAATTTACGGGTCGGTAGGAGAAGAAAAATCAGAATTAAACGGTTTAACATACGTTCTAGAGCGTCTTCCAGAGGGAATTGAACAATGTAGATACATTAACTTAACTTCAGATGAAGGTTATGGAGAATCTCACTTTAAAGCCATAATACCTGCAAAAAGAAGAAGAGATTGTTACCGTATAGATGAAGACCAAATGAATATTGTAATTACCAGAGGTAGATCTGATATTTACGATATTCTTACACACTTAACTTTTTTGTTTATTGAGTCTGAAAAAATATGCAAACGTGTATTAATTGAAGATACAAAAAAAACAATAAGAGATTGGACTAAGTTAGAAACTGCGTTAGAATCTGATGAGTTATCACAGGCAGAATTAGAGGTTGCGCTAAGTTACACTGCTAATATTTTGGGTAGATCTTTTGTAGAGGTTAAAGCAATGCACCAGGTATTTGCAACCAAAGAAAACCCAGAAAAGTTTTTACGTACCATTTACTGGATGGGAAAACTTGCTATAGAAGAAGAAACATTAGGCGATAAAAGGATAATTACATTTAGTCCTGTTTTACGTGAGCGTTTAGGTCACCATATTCACGGAGATCTTTGGGCGTTAACCATAAAAGAGACTTTAGAAAAAAACGGTATACTGCATAGACCAATACACATAATTAGTGCAAATATGCACAGTGTAATGAATTCTTTGTTTGCTAAAAAAGCATTGGCTAAAGAGTATCCAAATTCAAAAGATAGCTTAGAAATTTACGAGGATTTAAGTAAGTCTAAAAATGATAAGCTAAGGGCAAAAGTAACAGCCTATGCCAAGAAAAACGGAATGATTTCTCTGAATGATACCTCTGGAACAAATATTGATGTTCAGATTTTTGATTCGGCTAAGTTTGGAGATAAAGCGTGTTGTTTTGATCTTCCAGAAGGATTAAAAGACGATGAAAAACCTGTTATTTTCGTAATGGATTATGCCTTTGGAGAGCAAGCTTATGAAACTATAGATGAGCTTTTAAAACCGTATCAAAAAGGAACTACAAAAGAGTTTTTAAACATTGAATCTGTTTCTATTATGGGTAAAGCCGGAATATTAGAAGGTGGTAAAGGTGATATTATGATTGCTACCGCTCATATTTTTGAAGGAACAGCAGATAACTATCCTTTTAAAAACGAACTTTCTGCAGCCGATTTTGAAGGTCACGGTCTTAAGGTTTTAGAAGGGACAATGGTAACCGTATTGGGAACGTCTTTACAGAATAAAAATATTCTGCAGTTTTTTAAAGATTCTACTTGGGGAGTTATAGGTTTAGAAATGGAAGGAGTTCATTACCAAAAAGCAATTCAGGCTGCATCTAAAATACGAAAAAGTATTAAAGAGGATGTTAAAGTAAGATATGCGTATTATGCTTCAGACAATCCTTTAGAAACAGGAAGTACATTGGCATCTGGTGGTTTAGGAACAACAGGTGTAAAACCAACATACTTAATAACCAACAAAATTTTAGAACAATTATTTAATTTGTAAAAATGAGTAGCAACCAACAGCCACAACAATCTTCAGAGGAAATAGATTTAGGTCAGTTATTTCAGTTAATAGGAAATGCTTTTAAAAAACTATTTGCTTTTATAGCAAGTATATTTAAAGGTGTTTTCCACGTTATAATGTTGTTTTTATTATTTATTCAAAAGCACTTTATAAAGTTTGTAATAGCAGGAGTAGTTGGAGTAGGCTTAGGTGTATATTTAGACCTGAGAAAGCAAGATATTTTTGTTTCTAGTATGGTAGTAGAGCCAAACTTTAATAGTGTACAACAGCTGTATAATAATGTTAGTTTTTACAATGAACTTGCTAAAGCACAAGATTCAATTTCACTTGCTAATGCGTTAAAAATTACGTCAAGTGAAGCGGCTAGCATTAAAAAGTTAGAGATAGAATCCTATTCAGATGAAAATCAAAAAGTTTTATTGTTTGATAAGTTTATAAGAGAATTAGATTCTACAACCGTTAAGAATTTGGATTTTGAAGCTTACCTAGAAAATTTTAATACGTTTGATGCTCGTTTCCATAAAATAAACTTGATAAGTACAAACAGTACAGTTGCTAAAAAAGCACAACCTGCTATTGTAAAGTCTATTTCTACCAATACGTACTTTAAAGAACAGAAGGCTACAAATGATAAGAACATCAATTTTCAAGAGGAAATATACAATCAGCAATTAAATGAAATTATTTCGCTTCAAGAACTGTATAAAGATGTAATGGTTAAAGAAGCCTCTAAGGAAATAGGGGGTACTAATATTAGTTTGGCTGATAATGGCAATGGAACAAATAAAGAGATTGAGCTTTTAAAGGAGCGAGACGAATTGAAGCAAAAAATTGTAGCTTTAAATCTAGAAAAGGCCAATAAAGCAACTATTCTTAATGTAATTTCAGATTTCCCTACCAGAGGGGCAAAATTAGGAGGGATTACGAATCAGTATAAGTTTATGCTACCTATACTTTTAGTATCTGTATTGCTTGTATTATTATTATTGTTAGAGCTTAATAAAATATTAAAAGGTTACTCAAAAAAATAATGCATATACTAATTACAGGAGGGGCGGGTTTTATTGGATCTCATGTAGTTAGGAGGTTTGTTAAGTCATATCCAAAATATCATATTTATAACGTAGATGCCTTAACGTATGCTGGTAATTTAGAGAATTTATCAGATATAGAAGATTCTTCTAATTATACCTTTTTAAAGGGTGATATTACCGATGAGAATTTTATTCAAGATATATTCAAAAAATATAATTTTGATGGAGTTATTCATTTAGCAGCGGAATCACATGTAGACAGGTCTATTACAGATCCTATGGCTTTTGTGAAAACAAATGTGATTGGAACAGTAAATTTACTTAATGCAGCCAGTGATTTTTGGAAAAATGACTTGGAAAGTAAACGATTTTATCATATTAGTACTGATGAAGTGTACGGAGCTTTAGGAGAATCTGGTTTATTTACAGAAACTAGGGCGTACGATCCTAATTCGCCCTACTCGGCTTCTAAAGCAAGTTCAGACCACTTTGTAAGAGCATACGGAGAAACGTATAAGTTACCTTATGTAATTACCAATTGCTCTAACAATTATGGGCCAAATCATTTTCCTGAAAAGTTAATTCCGTTATTTATCAATAACATAATTCATAAAAAGGCATTACCTGTTTATGGAGATGGTAATTACACTAGAGATTGGCTATATGTAATAGATCATGCCAGAGCTATAGATTTGGTTTTTCATAAGGGTAAAAACGCAGAGACGTATAACATAGGCGGATTTAACGAGTGGAAAAATATAGATTTGGTAAAGTTGTTGTGTAGTTTAATGGATGCTAAACTAAACAGGCCTTTAGGTGATAGTGAAAAACTAATTACTTATGTTAAAGATAGACCTGGACACGATTTACGGTATGCTATAGACGCGTCAAAAATTAATAAAGAATTAGGTTGGGAGCCATCTGTAACATTTGAAGAGGGTTTAGAAAAAACAATTGATTGGTATTTGCAAAACGAAGAATGGCTAGAAAGTGTTACATCTGGTAACTATCAAGAGTATTATAAAAAACAATATAATTAAATAAAGAGTTATGAAGGGTATTATACTTGCTGGAGGCTCTGGATCAAGGCTGCATCCACTTACATTAAGTGTAAGCAAGCAGTTAATGCCTATTTATGACAAACCAATGATTTATTATCCGCTTTCAACATTAATGTATGCGGGTATACAAGAGATTTTAATTATATCTACACCTAAAGATTTACCTTTATTTAAAGATTTGTTGGGTGATGGTGCTAAGTATGGCTGCAGTTTTCAATATGCTGTTCAGGAAAATCCTAATGGATTAGCGGAGGCTTTTATTATTGGTGAAGAATTTATAGGAGATGATAAGGTGGCCCTTGTTTTAGGTGATAATATTTTTTACGGATCTGGTTTAGCAAAATTATTGCAATCTAATAATGATCCTGATGGCGGAATAATATATGCATACAGAGTATATGATCCAGAACGCTATGGAGTGGTTGAGTTTAATGAAGAGGGTAAGGCCATTAGTATAGAAGAAAAACCGTTGGAGCCTAAATCTAATTATGCGGTTCCTGGTATTTATTTTTATGACAATACTGTTGTGGAAATTGCTAAGAACATAAAGCCAAGTAAGCGTGGTGAGTTAGAAATTACAGATGTAAACAAAGCGTATTTAGAAAAAGGTAAATTAAGTGTAAGTATATTAGATCGTGGTACAGCTTGGTTAGATACAGGTACTTTTCAGTCCTTAATGCAGGCATCACAGTTTGTAGAGGTTTTAGAAGAGCGTCAAGGTTTAACCATTGGAGCTATTGAGGCAGCTGCGTATGAAATGAAATTCATTACTAAAGATCAATTTATTGCTTTGGCAGAACCATTAATGAAAAGTGGTTATGGAAAAAATCTTTTAGGAATATTGGAAAAATAAGAATGAAGGTTACAAAAACAAAATTGGAAGGTTGTGTAGTTGTAGAGCCTACACTATATAATGACGACAGAGGGTATTTTTTTGAAAGTTATAATACCAATCGGTTTAATGATATTGTTGACCAAGAAGTTAATTTTGTTCAAGATAACCAATCATTTTCAACAAGAGGAGTTATAAGAGCGTTACATTATCAAAAAGGAAATAATGCACAGGCAAAGTTAATACGTGTTTTAAATGGCGTTATTTTAGATGTGGCGGTAGATTTAAGACCTCATTCTAAAACTTACGGAGAATATTTTTCAGTTGAATTGTCTTCAAAAAATAAAAAACAACTATTTGTGCCAAGAGGTTTTGCTCATGGGTTTTCTGTTCTTAGTGATACTGCTGAAGTTCTATATAAGTGTGATAACTATTATAATAAAGAATCTGAAGGTGGTATAATATACAACGATGCAACTTTAAACATTGATTGGAAGGTTAAAGCTGAAGAAATTAAGGTTTCAGAAAAAGACTTGATTTTACCAACATTGAAAGAGGTTTTGGTATGATTAAAATTTTAGTAACTGGAGCAAACGGTCAATTAGGTCAGTGTATACAAGTGTTAAATAATGCTTATTCTAATTTGGAATTTACATTTTGTAGTTCAGATGAGCTAGACATAACTAATGAAGAAAGGTTAAGGTTTTTTTTTCAGGAATATAAATTTGACTATTGTATTAACTGTGCGGCATATACAAATGTAGATCAGGCAGAAAAAACTCCCAATAAAGCTTATTTGGTCAATGGTCAGGGAGCAAAAAATATAGCAGAAGAATGTAGAAAACATAGTGTTACTCTAGTGCATATATCTACTGATTATGTTTTTGATGGAGAAAAAGGCTCTCCTTATACAATATCAGATAGTACAAACCCTATTAATGAGTACGGAAAATCTAAACTAATGGGGGAAAAGTATATTAAAGAAATACTAGAAGAATATTTTATTATAAGAACGTCCTGGTTGTATTCAGAATTTGGGCATAATTTTTATAAAACTATTTTAAACAAGGCTAAAAAGGGAGAAAATCTGTCCGTTATAGATACAGAAATTGGTTGCCCAACAGATGCAAACAACTTAGCTAAGTATATTATAGATATAATTATTTCTGATAATAAGGATTTTGGAATTAAACACTTTACAGACGGAATACCTATGACGTGGTTTGATTTTACTAAAGAAATATTAAAAAAAAATCAGCTAGATAAGACTACAAAGCTTGTAAGGGCTAATAATTATCGTAGTTTTGCTAAAAGGCCTAAGAATAGTACACTTTTGTGTGATTAACTTTGATTGATACAATAAAATATATAAAGTGATAAAGAAAATTTGTTGCATTGGGGCAGGATACGTTGGTGGACCAACAATGTCTATTATAGCTCAAAAATGTCCTGAAATAGAAATTACGGTTGTCGATTTAAATCAGAAACGAATAGATCAATGGAATGATGCTGATGTGTCTAATATTCCTATTTATGAGCCTGGTTTGTCCAATGTAGTTGCTGAGGCAAGAGGAAGAAACTTGTTTTTTGACACAGACATTGATAAAGCTATTGACGAGGCAGATATGATTTTTATTTCTGTAAACACGCCAACAAAAACCTATGGTAAGGGTAAAGGTATGGCTGCAGATTTAAAATATATTGAGCTGTGCGCAAGGCAAATAGCACGCGTAGCTACGTCCGATAAAATTGTGGTTGAAAAGTCGACTTTACCTGTTAGAACGGCACAAGCAATTAAAAATATATTAGACCATACAGGTAACGATGTTAATTTTGAAATACTATCTAATCCAGAGTTTTTAGCAGAAGGTACGGCTGTTTCAGATTTAACCAATCCAGATAGAGTGTTAATAGGCGGACAGCAAGAAACTGAAAAGGGAAAACAAGCAGTACAGGCTTTGGTAGATGTTTATGCTCACTGGGTGCCTAAAGATAAAATTTTAACAACCAACTTATGGTCATCAGAATTATCTAAACTAACTGCGAATGCCTTTTTAGCACAAAGAGTTTCCTCTATAAATGCAATGAGTGAGCTTTGTGAAATTACAGGCGCAGATGTAGATGAAGTCGCTAAGGCTATAGGTATGGATAGTCGTATTGGTCCAAAATTTCTAAAATCGTCAGTTGGCTTTGGTGGCTCATGTTTTCAAAAAGATATATTAAACTTAGTTTATATAGCCAAATCCTATGGTTTAAACGAAGTAGCAGATTATTGGGAGCAGGTAATTATTCTTAATGATCATCAAAAAAGAAGATTTGCACATAATATTGTTAAAACACTATATAATACAGTTTCAGACAAAAAAATTGCATTTTTGGGTTGGGCATTTAAAAAAGATACAAACGACACTAGAGAATCTCCTGCAATATATGTAGCAGAAGAATTACTGTCAGAACAGGCAAAAATATCAGTTTGGGACCCTAAAGTAAAAGAATCTCAAATTTATACAGATATTAATGCATTAGGTTCTATTGAAACCGATGAGGTAAATAATAGATTAGAAGTTAGTGGTAATGCATATGAGGCTTGTAAAGACTCGCATGCTATTGCTATTTTAACAGAATGGGAGGAGTTTAATACGTATGATTGGCAACGTATTTATGATAATATGCACAAACCAGCCTTTGTTTTTGACGGTAGAGGGGTGTTAAATAAAAATAAACTTCAAGAAATAGGTTTTGTGTATTACAGAATTGGTGAGGGAGGTGTTTAGTTAAATACTTACTAGAATACCTAAAAAGAATAAATAAAAAATAAATGAAAAGAAATCTAATCATATTTGGAACTAGACCAGAAGCTATTAAAATGGCTCCATTGGTAAAAGAATTTTTGAAACATTCTGATACTTTTGAAACCAAAGTTTGTATAACGGCACAACATAGGGAGATGTTAGACCAGGTTTTATCCTTTTTTGAGATTACTCCGGATTATGATCTAGACTTAATGAAGCCTAATCAGAATTTATACTCTTTAACGGCAGATATTATTACTGGTTTAAAGCCTATTTTAGAGGAATTTAGGCCAGATTTTGTATATGTACACGGTGATACTACTACTACAATGGCTTCGAGCATAGCTGGTTTCTATTCAGGTGCAAAAGTTTGCCACGTAGAAGCAGGTTTAAGAACATTTAATAAAAGGTCTCCATTTCCTGAAGAAGTAAATAGGAGTATCGCTGGTTCAGTTGCTGATTATCATTTTTCTCCAACAACAACTTCACAACAAAATTTATTGAATGAAAATGTAAAGCAAGAGAATATATTAGTAACAGGGAATACCGTCATAGATGCCCTTCAGTTTAGCTCTAATAAAGTCACTTCAGATACGTATTCAGATGAAGAAATAGAGCAATTGAAAACAATTGTAGATACCTCTAAAAAATTAGTTTTAGTTACAGGGCATAGAAGAGAAAATCACGGACAAGGTTTTATTAACATTTGTAGTGCTTTAAAGGAAATTGCTTTAGAAAACCAAGATGTACAAATTATTTACCCAGTACATTTAAACCCTAATGTACAGAAGCCTGTTTATGATCTTTTAGATAATGTAAATAATATAAAATTAATAGCACCCTCATCTTATCCTGCTTTTGTATGGTTAATGAGTCAATCTTATTTAATTATAACTGATAGTGGAGGTGTACAAGAAGAAGCTCCAAGTTTAGGGAAGCCAGTTCTTGTTATGAGAGATACTACAGAAAGACCTGAAGCTGTAGAGGCAGGGACTGTTTTTTTAGTAGGAACTGATAAAGACAAAATAGTTACAGAAGCGAATAAACTGCTTCATGACAAAGAAGCATATTCTGTGATGAGTAAATTGCATAATCCATATGGAGATGGAACTTCTTGTCAAAAAATAATCGAATTTATTTCAAAGTTATAGTTATGAGTAAAACCCCAAGTGTTGTAATGATTGGTTTAGGCTATATAGGCTTGCCAACAGCAGCTTTAATAGCGCAAAATAAAACTCATGTACATGGAGTAGATATCAATCCAGATGTAGTAGAAACTATTAACCAAGGAAAAATACATATTGTAGAACCAGAATTGGATATAGCAGTTGCTAATGCCGTGAAAGAAGGCTATTTAAAAGCCGCTACAACACCTGTAGAGGCTAATACTTATTTAATCGTTGTTCCTACGCCATTTAAAGCTAAAAATGAGCCAGACATCTCTTTTGTAGAGTCTGCCACAAGAGCTATACTGCCGTTGCTAAAAGTAGATGATTTATACATTATAGAGTCTACTTCTCCTATTGGTACTACAGAGAAGATGATGAAAATCATTTATACAGAAAGACCAGAATTAAAAGGGAAGTTGAATATAGCTTATTGTCCAGAGCGTGTATTGCCAGGAAACGTAATGTACGAATTGGTGCATAATGATCGTGTTATTGGTGGTGTAGATGAAAAATCAACTGAAAAAGCTATTGCGTTTTATAAGCAATTTATAAAAGGTGACTTGCATAAAACCAATGCACGTACAGCTGAAATGTGTAAACTAGTAGAAAATTCTTCTAGGGACGTACAAATAGCATTTGCTAATGAATTATCACTTATATGCGACAAGGCAGATATTAATGTGTGGGAACTTATAGAGCTTGCCAACAAACACCCTAGAGTTAATATATTACAACCTGGTTGTGGGGTTGGAGGCCATTGCATAGCTGTAGATCCTTATTTTATTGTTTCAGATTATCCAATGGAATCTAAAATAATAGGCACGGCTAGAGAAATAAATAATTATAAATCGTTTTGGTGTGCAGAAAAAGTGCAGACAGCTAAATTAGAATTTCAAATAAAGCATGGTCGTAAGCCAAGTATTGCGTTAATGGGGTTAGCATTTAAGCCGAATATAGACGACCTAAGAGAGTCGCCAGCTAAATATATTGCACAAAAGGTATTACAAGGTGCCAATGATGAGGAATATTACATTGTAGAGCCTAATATTACAGAGCATAAAGTTTTTAAACTAACAGATTATAACGAGGCTGCAAACAAAGCAGATATTATTGTATTTTTAGTTTCTCATGATGAGTTTAGAGAGTTAAATATAGCAACAAATAAAGTCGTTTTAGACTTTTGTGGGGTAAATAAGTAATAAAATAAAGTTTATGAATAAAAATATTTATGTACTCAGTTTCATTTTTTTAATAAGCTGCACTAGTTCTACAAATAATAAGATTATTTCAGAATACCCTTTTAATGGTAATTTGAATGATTACATATTAGCTGATATAGCTTTGCCTGTAGGGAATATAACTTTTGAAAAGACTAAATATACTAAAGGCATAAAATTTACAGATGGCAAGGATGAAAATTATATTGAATTACCAAATTTAAAACTTAATAAAGGTGATTATACAATTTCTTTTTTTGTTTTATTTGAAGATTTTAACAAGACTAATTCAGTAATCTTTTTGGGATCGAGGCAAGAGAGTTGGGGTATGGCTGGGTTATGGATATATAATGAGAAAAATAAAATTGCAGTGAGTCAAGAAGGACAGGTTTTAATAAATAAAAATTACAGTTTTAAGAAAGAATATAGTGATCAATACAAATTAAGTAAAGGATTGAAAATTAAAGAATTAAATTATGTAACTATAACTTATTCAAAATCTATATTAAAAATTTATATAAATGGATTATTAGATTCAGAATATAATGGTGTTAAACCGATAAAAGATAAAGATAATAGATATTTCCAATTAGGAATAGCTAATGACCCAAAAGTCGGGAAAAAATTTCAGTTTAATGGTGTTATTGATGAATTAAAGTTCTTTAATAAGGAGCTATCTAAAGAGCAAGTTTTAGAGTTATTTACAGAATATAATTAATTTTAAATTAATCTATGCTAGATTCTAAACTTAAAAAGAACACTGTGCTTGGTGTAAAATGGTCTATGTTATCTAGTATATTAGTAGCCGTTATTCAGTTTATTCAAATATTAATTCTTTCTAGGATTTTTTCAGCTTTTGAATTAGGTATAGTTGCTGTAATACAAATGATAGTTGGCTTTACTAATATTTTTTTAGATGTAGGTATTAGTAATGCAATTGTTTACAAAAAGAATATATCTTTTGAGCAACTCTCTAGTGTATATTGGGTTAACGTTTTTTCAGGTGTTTTTTTTACAGCACTTCTTTTTGTAATATCACCTTTAATTTCTTCATTTTATGATGTATTAGAAATAAATCTTTATATAAAAATTGTTTGCTTTTCTTTTATAATATTATCAACTTCCAGGTTGTATAAATTTCTTTTTTTAAAAGAAGTTTTACTTAAAACAGTAGCTGTTTCAGAAATTTTTTCTTACTTGTTTGGTTTAATTTTGATGTCTATTCTGATAAAACTTGATTATGGAATAATATCATTTATTTACTCTATAGTGGGCAGGGCAGTAGTTCAGAGTTTATATTTGATAATTTATGGAAGAAAAATATTTATCCCTAGTTTTAAATATAACCACAAGTCGTTGAAGTCTCTATTTAGATACGGGGCATTTAACTTAGGGCAGAACCTGACAGTTTATTTTACTTCTCAATTAGATACTTTAATAATTGGTAAAGTTTTAGGTTTGGAAATTTTAGGCGTTTATAATATAGCTAAGAATTTAGCAATTAAGCCGCTACAGTTGATATCACCTGTTGTTTCTAAAATAACTTTTCCTTTGATGTCTAAGTTTCAGGATAGTAAGTTAGATTTAAAAAATATTTACTTATTATCTATTAAACACCTTTTTTCGGTAATTGTTGTTGTATACATAATAATGGCATTTTTAGCTAAAGATTTAATTTTAACAATTTATGGGGATCAATGGGTAGATTCTGTTATTATTTTTAGGCTACTATGTTTAATGTATATTGTTGTGTCTGTTGGTAATCCTATTGGAAGTTTAATACTTGCTTCGGGTAAAGTTAATTGGGGTTTTTACTGGAATTTATCTATGCTTTTAGTTGTTTCTTGTTTAATCTTTTTATCTAGTCAATTGGGGCTAATTTTTATAGTAGTCAGTTTAATTTTTTACCATATTTTAAGTTTTATTATTTCTTTTAACTTAATAACCAAGAAGATTATTCCAATAAGAATAATAGAAATATTCTTAACTATAATGATTCACTTACTAATGATGATTTTGCCAATATTGTTATTATTTTATTTGTCAACATTTATTTCTAATACATATCTAAGAATATTTGGACTTCCTATAATTGGAATAAGTAGTTATATTCTTTGTATGTATTTTTTAGACAGAGAATACTTTTATAAAACAAAAAAAAACATAATTTAACTTATGAGAATAGGAATAGTAACAACATGGTTTGAAAGGGGGGCTGCTTATGTGTCTAAACAATACAAAGAGGTATTAGAAAAAGAAAATGATGTGTTTATATATGCTAGAGGAGGTGAAGAGTTTGCAATCAAAGACCCATTATGGAATAAGGGTAATATAACTTGGGGGAAACAATTTAAGAATTCAACAAGAACAAAGATTGATCTAAAAGATTTTAGAAATTGGGTTTTATCTAATGAGTTGGAGATAGTAATATTCAATGAACAACATGAGTGGAGCCCAGTAATAGAGTGTGATAAAATGGGAGTTATTATTGGTGCTTATATTGATTATTATAAGAAAGAAACAGTGCCTTTTTTTCATTTATATGATTTTTTGTTTTGTAATACCCAAAGACATTATTCAGTGTTTAAAAATCATTTTCAGGCTAAATATTTTCCGTGGGGTACGAATACTGATTTATTTATTCCAAATGAATTTATTGAAATAGCAGATAAAGATTGTATACAATTCTTTCATTCTGCTGGGATGAATCCATTTCGAAAAGGTACAGACTTTGTATTGAGGGCAGCTCACTCTATCATTACAGAGAATTTTAAATTGATTATACATTCTCAAGTTAGTTTATATCAATTTTTTCCAGAAAATAATTTAATTATAAATGAATTAATTAAAGCAGAAAAACTACAGGTTATAGATGAAACTATTAGTGCTCCTGGGCTTTATAAGTTTTATGATGTATATCTGTATCCGTCCAGATTAGAGGGAATTGGACTTACTGTTCCAGAAGCAATTTCATGTGGATTACCTACGGTAACAACGGATCAACCTCCAATGAATGAATTTGTTAAAAAGGATATTTCAGGCAGATTAGTGAAAGTTGACAGCGTCGAGAAAAGAAGTGATAATTATTTTTGGTCTCAATCTATAATCTCAGTAGACTCTTTAAAAAAAGAAATGTTATATTATATTGTTAACAGAGAAAAAATAGGCTTATTCAAGAAAAAGGCAAGAAACTATGCCTTAGAAAACTTAGATTGGGTTAAAAATACATCTGAAATTAATGATTATATTTTGAGTCTTAAAAAAAATAAAGACATTAACAAATCTGAGATTATTAAGAATATAAAAGATTATGAGAGAAATAGACCTTTTATTTATTACTTAAATACATATAAACCATATTTGAAGTTTAAGAAAATTATAAAACACTATTTTAAATATAATAAAAAATGATAAAGCCTTTAGTAAGCATAATAATCCCGACATATAATAGGCAATTAACAATTAGAAGAGCAATTGATAGTGTATTATCTCAGTCTTATAGTAATATAGAAATTATTGTTGTAGATGACTGCTCTAATGATAACACCTATTTAATTCTGGAAAACTTTAAAAGTGATGATAGAGTTCAATATATTCGCTTAGATAAAAATGTTGGAGGTGGAGGGGCAAGAAATTTAGGGATAAAAGCTTCAAAGGGTGAATATATTGCTTTTCAGGATAGTGATGATGTTTGGTTAGAAGATAAACTAGAAAAACAAATGAATGCTTTTTTTGAGAATAAAGAATTAGATGTAGTATTCTGTAAAATAAAACGAATTTCATCTAACTCAATAAGCGTTTTTCCATCAAAAGATATTTCTAGAGCTAAAAATTTACACATAGAATTACTTAAAGCAAACTATATAGGAACACCTTCCGCAATCATAAAAAAAAGTTGCTTGTTGTCTATTGGTGGTTTTGATGAATCACTACCAAGGCTACAAGATTGGGATTTATTCATTAGGCTTTCATTTTCATATAATTACTTTATGATAAATGAAGTTTTATGTGATGCATATTTACAAGATAATAGCATAACTAAAAATACTAAGGCATTGATTAAAACTATTAATATTTTTAATATAAAATTTAAGGATCAAATTGGCTCTCTGGCGAGAAAGGATAAGTCAAGTGTTTATGAGAAGTATGGTAGTATGTTGATAAACGAAGATGAGAAAAGTTTGTCTATTAAGTTTTTTAAAAAAGCTATATTACAATATCCTTTTAGGTTAATGCTAATTATTAAGTTTATAATTATAATATTATTTGGTTTGAAAAATTATAAAAAAATTAAAAGGTGAGGAGTTTTAAAAGAGACATTCAACTATATAAAATTGGAAAAAAAACCTCTACTCTTAGGGTTTTTCTTGATATTAATATCTGGATAGTTTTAGTATACAGATTTTCAAATTTTTTTTACAATAAAAACCTTTTTTTTATTTCAAAAATATTTTGGTTGTTTAATCGAATAATTTTTTCCATAGATATTGATCCAGGAGCTTCATTAGGACCTGGTTTAAAATTAGTTCACCCTATAGGTATAGTTATTGGGAGAGATGTATTTTCTGAAGGGGATTTATTTGTCTATCAAAATGTAACAATTGGTGGTAGTGATAATAAGTTGAGGTATTATAATGGGAAAAAAATTGAGCAACCATATTTTCACAAAAATGTAAAGATCTATTCATCCTCTGTCGTTATAGGGCCAATAGTTGTAGGTAACAACTCAGTAATCGCCGCTAATTCAACAATTTTTAAGGATATTTCTGCTAATACTATGGCTTATTCTGTTAATATGTTTAAAGCAATAAAAGAAATTGAGAAATAATCTAGTCATAAAATATAATGATACATTATTATTCTTTTTATTGGGAATATTTTGTTTTGGAGGAGCAATAGGTAGGATATATATGGGGCTGTCTATTTTTGATTTGCTGTTAGGTATAACCTTTCTTAGAAGTTTTTTTAAAAATAAGTTGTCTAATTCAGCACTTTTTTTTTTAATTATTTTATGTTTAGGTATTATATCTACACTTATTGGGATTATATTTACAGAGGTTCGTTATTCTTACTTTTTAACAGAATTTAGGTTCTATTTTTATATACCTATGTATTGCCAAGTGATAAAAAACTCTAAGTTTAATAATGAATTAATAAATAAATATTTTAGGGTTTTATTAATATTGTATTTAATTATATATGTTTTTTTATTAGAACCTGGAGGGTTTGTTTTTCAAGTTTTTAATAGTATAAGGTCAGACTTAGCATTAGATTTTGTCGGTAGAATTTTGGGACCTCAAGTAATTTTTTTATCAATTGTATTCTTTATCACACTAAACTCTAGCAAGAAAATAAACACTTTAAATACTTTTCTATATTCCATATTGATAATTATAATTTATGTAAAAACAGGAGAAAGAACTGTTTTTTTAACAAATATACTTCCGATAGCCTGGATTATTTATGAAAAAAGAAACATTTGGATGCTTTCTGTCATACCAATTCTTACTACTGTTATACCTCTTTATATAAATGAAACACAAATTAAAAGGTTTAAACGTATTTTAAACCCATTAGATGACCCAGCTTTTATATATAGGGTTGAAAACGTTAGGGTTATGATTTTCGAGAATATGAGTCAGTCCATTCATAGTTTTTTTTTGGGTATGGGGTTTGGTAGTGTTTATAGGGCTAAAGTTTTTACGCATCCTGTTGAGAGTTATTTTTTAGACAATTCATTTGTAATGCTTGTATATAAGTTAGGAATTCCTGTAGCTCTATTTTTTTTAATATATCTCTATTCAAGATGTTGGAAATTAAATTTAATTCAAAAGGTATATTTAATAATATTTATTACAATTCCAGCGGTTACTAGTTATCACTTAATTTTACAACCAGCGTATATTTTAAGTTATTTCTTTGCAATTAAAATTTTAAATAAAAAAAAGAATCATAATGAAAGTTATCCATTTGTATCCTAATTTTGATAATATAGGAGGGGCTCAATCAATGATAATTGAATTATACTTAGGTATGAAACAAAGAAACATAGAGGTTAAAATTGCAGGTTTAACAAGTTATAGTCTTATAAATGATCGTTATAAATTAAAAATTGAAAAATCAGATTATATTAAATTGGATTTTTCTTTTTTCTTGAAAAAAAATGATTCAGTTTTGATTTCTCACCATAGAAAACTTACTAGTTTTTTTGTTATGTTGAGTAAGTTTCTCTTTTTTCGTTTATCCATAGTACATGTGTCTCACAATGAGTTTTTTAACTTTAAATTTTTAACTTTTTTCCCAAAAAAAATAATTGCAGTATCAGAAAAAGTGAAATCTAATTTAATGTCTGTGTTTAATGTAGATAAATCTAGAATAAGTGTAATTTATAATGGACTTGAGTCTAAGAAAGGCGATTGTTCAAAAAGAGATTTTATAAAAAATGATATTATAAAATTATTATATCCAGCTAGGATTACTTCTGTAAAACAACAATTAGAATTAGTAAAGGAAATTAAAAAATCAAAGATTCAAAATATTAAAATAGTTTTTTGTGGAGATGGTGTAAATTATAATGATTTAGTTCAATTGGTTGGAAAAGATACTAGATTTGTAGTGAAAGGACTTGTTGAAAATATGGATGAAGAGTATCTTAATTGTGATTTTGTTTTGCTTTTTTCAAAAAAAGAGGGACTTCCAGTTTCCTTAATAGAAGCATGTAATTTTTCTAAACCTATTATTTGTAATGATGTAGGAGGGAATCTAGAAATTGTTGAAGATAATGTTAACGGTTTTGTGGTTAATTCATATTCATCATTGATTAAGCGCATAGAGGAATTAAAGAAAATAACAAAAGTTGACTATGAATTTTTATCTGAAAATAGCAAAGTAGTTTTTGAGAAAAAGTTTAAGAAAGCAATAATGTTAAACAAATATACTCAGTATGTCAAATAAAAAAATAGGTCTCTATTTAGTTTTACTAACGTGTTTTTTACTCCCATTTGATAAAGTTTTTGGAAGTATTGCTATTGGGTTAACATTTTTATTTTCTATTTTTAGAATAGTAAGAGAAAAAAGATATAACGAAATTTTAAGTGTAACTTTCTTTTCATGCGTTACACTATATCTTGTATATATAGTTGGTATGTTTTACACAACTAATGTTAAATACGGTTTTTCGTTTTTGTCATCAAAGGTTTCATTTCTTTTATTTCCTATTATTTTTTTGGGAATAAAAACCTCAAAAAGGGAAATAATTCAAATATTTATTGTTTTTGTTTTTTCTTATAGTTGTAGATGTATCTATTTTTTAAGCAGTTTTTTACCTAAAATTATTGGAGATGGATTTGAAAAAAAATGGTCTTTTCAAGAAGTTTATGCTAATGGAGGGTTTCATCCAACGTATATGAGTTTATATTCTATAATATCAATTATTATACTTATATATTTTATTAGAAATTCTTTAAAGAAAAAAATAAGTTTATTTTTAATTTTATTTCATGTATGTGTAATTTATTTGTTGGCTTCGCGAATTGCTATCATAACTCTTTTAGTGGTAGTAATCATTTTTTCAATTTTTCTAGCGTTAAAAAGAAGAAAACTTAGGAAACAAATTATTATAACGGGTGTAATTTCTATTTTAATACTGCCACTAGGTGTATTAATTAACAAGGATTTTAAGTACAAGTTTTTACAACTAAAAAGTATTAATAATTTTGAATACAATAAATATGATGCCAGTAGCATTTCAACTAGAATTGCTAAGTGGCAATCAGCAATAGAAATTAGTAAGGAGAATATTTTATTAGGTTCAGGAACTGGAGATTTACCCGATGAATTAATTAAGCAATTTAAAAAAATAGATTGTCTTCAATGTAAAGTTAAGAAATATAATAACCCACATAACCAATATTTAGATTCATTATCACGTAATGGAGTTTTAGGATTATTAGCACTGATATTTTTATTGGGTTACCCTTTAGTAGTCGCAATAAAAAGGAAAAACATATATATGTTACTAATTAGTGTAACATTTTGTATTATGTTAATTCCAGAGTGTATCTTAAATGTAGAAAAAGGAGTTGAAATATTTTGTTTTTTTAATTCCCTTTTTCTATTTAATTTAATTAAAAATGACTGACATATATATACTCAATACCCATATTCATAATTTAAGTATGGAAGAGACATTAGAAATTATAGATTCTACAATCTCTAAAGGGGAACAATTACACCATGTAGTTGTTAATGCAGGAAAGATAGTAGCAATGCAGACAGATTTGCAATTGCGTCAAAGTGTTAATAAAAGTGATTTAATTAATGCAGATGGCCAGGCTGTAGTATGGGCATCTAGAATTTTAAAAAAACCATTAAAAGAACGTGTTTCGGGTATAGACCTTATGGTTAACCTTGTTGCGTTGGCTGCTAAAAAGAAATATAAAGTATTTTTCTTTGGAGCAAAAGAAGGAGTGGTTAAAGAAGTTGTAAATAAATATTCAAATCAGTATTCTTCAGATATAGTGGCTGGTTTTAGAAATGGCTATTTTAAAAAAGAACAAGAGCAGGAGATAGCAAGAGAAATAGCTGATAGTGGAGCAAACATTTTATTTGTCGCAATAAGTTCACCTACCAAAGAAAACTTTTTATACGAAAATAAGGAGCTTTTAAAAAAGGTGAACTTTATTATGGGAGTTGGTGGTAGTTTCGATGTTGTTTCAGGCAAGGTAAAGCGTGCTCCTTTGTGGATGCAAAATTATGGTTTGGAATGGTTTTATAGGTTTGCTCAAGAGCCTAAGCGTATGTGGAAACGTTATTTAGTGGGTAATTCTAAATTTATGTACTTAGTTTTAAAAGAAAGGTTAAAAAGTTAATATCTTTGACTTTTCACATCTATAATACTAAATGTTATCTAACCAACACAGATTTTCTTCCTTATTAGTGCCATTATCATATGGGCTAGATTTACTTATAATAAATCTATTTGCCTATTATATGCCTATTAATTTTGAGAATGCATTAGTGTTTCATTGTTACCTATCTTGTGCTTGGGTTATACTATCACTAAAAAGTAATTTTTATGAAGTTTATAGGTATAGTAAGGCAACTAGAATACTAATATTACTTTTTACACAGTTTGTGTTTTTCTTTTTAATACTCTATGCTTTTATTGGCTTTTTTAAGCAGCCCAATATAAGTAGACTAGAGTTGGGTAAATACTTTTTGTATGTAGGTCTAATAATATCTATAGTTAAGTTTGCTAATTACTATATTTTAATGAGCTATAGAAAGCGAATTAAAGGTAACCTAAGAAATGTTGTTGTTATTGGTAAAAATAAAAAAGCAGATCAACTTGTAAATGTTTTTCAAGAGCGAGTAGAGTATGGATACCAGTTTCTAAAGCAGTTTTCAACAAAGGATGATAATTTTAAATTGGAAAATAGTTTCGATTACATATCAAAGAATAATATTGATGAAATATATTGTTCTGTTACAGAACTTTCAAACAAGCAAATTATTAGTCTTATCAATTTTGCAGATAACAATTTAAAGACACTAAAATTTATACCTGACAATAAAAACATTTTTTCAAAGAAGCTAAAGTTTGAATATTATGATTATATACCTGTCCTTTCTTTACGTGAAATTCCGTTACATGAAGGTATAAACGCATTTGTTAAACGATTGTTTGATGTTGTTTTTTCCTTAGTGGTTATTGTTTTTCTATTATCATGGCTTATACCTTTAATGGCTATTATAATAACTTTAGAGTCTAAAGGACCTGTCTTCTTTAGACAAAAAAGAAACGGTATAGATAATGAAGAGTTTTATTGTTATAAATTTAGATCTATGGCTCCTAACAAGGATGCAGATAATTATATGGCAACTAAAAACGATATGCGTATTACCAAAGTAGGAAAGTTTATACGTAAAACCAGTATAGATGAGTTACCGCAGTTTTACAATGTATTATTTGGTTCTATGTCTGTTGTTGGTCCAAGACCACATATGGTTAAGCATACCAGTGAGTATGCTAATAAAGTAAATAAATATATGGTAAGACATTTTGTTAAGCCTGGTATTACTGGTTTAGCACAGGTAAGAGGCTATAGAGGAGAAATAGAAAAAGATGAAGACATTTTAAATAGAACAAAGTTTGATATTTTTTATATTGAAAACTGGTCTTTATTTTTAGATTTAAAAATAATAGTACAAACCGTACTTAACGCTGTTTCTGGAGAAGAAAAGGCATATTAATATATAGAATGAAAAAAGTACTTATTACTGGAGCAGCGGGGTTTTTAGGATCTCATTTATGTGACAGGTTTATTAAAGAGGGTTTCTACGTAATTGCAATGGATAACTTAATTACGGGCGACTTAAAAAATATTGAGCACCTTTTTCCTTTAGAAAATTTTGAGTTTCAACATCATGATGTGTCTAAGTTTATTCATATTCCTGGTAAATTAGATTACATACTTCATTTTGCATCACCAGCAAGCCCTATAGATTATTTAAAAATTCCAATTGAGACATTAAAAGTTGGTGCTTTAGGTACACATAATTTGCTTGGAGTAGCAAAAGAAAAAAACGCTACTATTTTGGTTGCTTCTACTTCTGAGGTATACGGAGATCCGTTAGTACACCCGCAAAACGAAGAATATTACGGTAATGTGAGTCCGGTTGGACCACGTGGCGTGTATGATGAGGCCAAACGTTTTATGGAGTCTATTACAATGGCGTACCACCGTTTTCATGGACTAGACACGCGTATTGTTAGAATTTTTAATACTTACGGACCAAGAATGCGACTAAACGATGGTCGTGTTGTGCCAGCATTTATGGGTCAGGCTTTACGAGGAGAAGATTTAACGGTCTTTGGCGATGGAAAGCAAACAAGGTCTTTCTGCTATATAGATGATCAAGTAGAAGGCATTTATAGGCTTCTAATGAGCAATTATAGCTATCCTGTTAACATTGGTAATCCGCATGAAACCACTATAGGCGAATTTGCAGAAGAAATTATTAAACTTACCGGTACAGAGCAAAAGGTAATTTACAAGCCTTTACCAACAGATGACCCAATGCAAAGACAACCAGATATTACAAAAGCAAAAGAATTATTAGACTGGGAGCCTAAGGTCTCTAGAGAAGAAGGACTAAAAATTGTTTTTGACTACTTTAAGTCGTTATCCCCTGAAGAATTACAAGATAAAGAACACAGGGATTTTTCTAAATAAAGAGTCAAAAAAACAGAAAATAGAGTAGAGAAAATAGATAAAAGAGATTTTGATCTTGGATCTTGAATCTAATTTCTCGTAACAGTAGTCTATATTCTTTATTCTAACACCGTAGCAATCTATACTCTCACTTCTTTTTTTCTTTTTTTTAAAGGATATTAATTTGCCTTACTGTATTTTTGAGCAAACTTTTACATTATGAATATTCTTATCCTTGGATCTGGTGGTAGAGAACATACTATTGCCTGGAAACTAAATCAAAGTAAAAAGCTAAGCAAACTATTTGTAGCGCCTGGTAATGCTGGTACTGCAGCAATAGCAAAAAATATACCAATTGGTGTTAATGATTTTCAAGCTATAAAAGAAGTTGTTATTACAGAGCAAATACATATGGTTGTAGTTGGTCCAGAAGACCCTTTGGTTAATGGTGTACATGACTTTTTCTTAAACGACATCGATCTAAAAAATATTCCTGTAATTGGTCCGCAAAAAGCAGCTGCAACTTTAGAAGGCAGTAAAGATTTTGCCAAGGAATTTATGATGCGTCATAACATTCCTACTGCAGCATATAAAAGTTTTATAGCAGATACGTTGGCAGAAGGACAAGCGTTTTTAGAAACCTTAAAAGCTCCTTATGTTTTAAAAGCAGATGGTTTAGCAGCAGGTAAAGGTGTTTTAATTTTACAAGATTTAGAGGAAGCTAAAAAAGAACTTGCTTCTATGTTGGTAGATTCTAAATTTGGTGATGCTAGTACAACTGTTGTAATAGAGGAGTTTTTAGACGGTATAGAGCTAAGTGTTTTTGTACTTACAGATGGTAAAAACTTTAAAGTATTGCCAACAGCAAAAGACTACAAACGTATTGGCGAAGGAGATACTGGTTTAAATACAGGTGGTATGGGCGCTATTTCTCCTGTTCCTTTTGCTAGTGATGAGTTTATGAGCAAAATACACAACCAAATTGTAAAACCAACGGTAGAAGGACTTGCTAAAGATAATTTACCATACAAAGGTTTTATTTTTATTGGATTAATTAAGGTTGATAATGAGCCAAAGGTAATTGAATACAATGTGCGTTTGGGAGATCCAGAAACGGAAGTTGTTTTACCGCGTTTGCAAAACGATTTAGTTGAGGTTTTTGAAGCTGTTGGTAACCAAACATTAGATGCTATTGATATTAAAATTGATGAGCGTACGGCAACTACAGTGATGACAGTTTCTGGTGGTTACCCTGAGGCATATGAAAAAGGAAAAGAAATAACGGGCTTAGATGCCGTAGATGGTTCTATTGTATTTCATGCAGGTACTAAGTTAGATGGTAATAAAGTGGTTACTAACGGTGGTCGTGTAATGGCAGTAACATCGTTTGGTGCTAATTTTAAAGAGGCTTTGGCACAATCGTATAAAAACGTAGAAAAGCTTCATTTTGATAAAATAAACTACAGAAAAGATCTAGGTTTTGATTTATAAGAGTTAAAACCTAACACAAATAAAAACCCAACTAGTAACTACATAAGTAGCTAGTTGGGTTTTTTTGTATATGAGTAAATCTAAATTTAGCCGGTACAGCTAAAATAAGATATTTTTAGATCTTAATAAATGAGTGTGCGTTAGTGCTTTTGTCTTCCTCGCCGTTAGCAGCGTGCTCTTTAAGTTGTAACATCCAATATACCATTGCTATTGCACCAATAATCATAAAAATCCAGTTAAGCGTATTTGCAGCCCACCAGTTTTCTAATTCTAATGCTCTTAAAAAATCTAAAGGAGCAAAAAGTACATCAACAAATAAATCCTCTATTGCTTTAAAAAATGTTTTCATCTTATATGTATATTTACCGTGCAAAAATATAAAAACTCTAGATGATTTCAAGCTTTTTTAGCAAAACAAAACCTATAAATTACATAATTGTACTTACTTTATTGTTGGTGTTTTATTGTGTAGCTCGTTTTTTTGGACAAAACGTCTTGTTTACACTGGGTTTAGTAGGTACTAACATTGGCATAGTTGCATTACTTTTTTTTACCATATTTCTTGTAAATTTTATTGTAAAACGTAATAAAATTACCCAAACAAACTCTTTTACGGTACTTTTTTATGTTTTATTGTGTCTTTTTTTTCCTGCTTCATTAATAGATACTAATGGTATTTTTTGCAGTTTTTTTATTGTTTTGGCTACCAGAAAAATTTTAAGTCTTAAGTCTTTAAAGGAAATTAAATATAAAATTTTTGATGCTTCAATGTGGATTATCATTGCCAGTTTGTTTTATGACTGGGCTTTGCTGTACCTAATTTGGGTATTTATAGCTATTTATATTTACGAGCCAAAAAACATAAGAAACTGGTTTTTACCTTTATCAGCTTTTGTTACTGTAGCACTAATAACTTCTGCAGTTTTAGCAATTTTTGGAAGGCTAAATTTTATATTAGACCATTATGTTTTTACACTAAAATTAGATGCAGATATGTTTAAAGAGTGGAGCAAGAGTTCTGCAACCATAGTGTACTTAATAGTAGTAATTATAGTAGGTGTTATTAGCAGTGTAAAGCTTGGTAAAAGTGGCGTTGGTCGTTTGGCAAGTATGCGCCTTGTAGCTATATCATTTACCATAGGTATTTTTATAACTTTGTTTGAAACCAATTTAGGATACTTTCCAATAATGATTACCTTTTTTCCTGCAGCAGTGTTTCTTACCAATTATATAGAAATTTTACGTAAACCTCGTTTTAAAGAGTTAAACCTTTTTGTTGCTATTTTGGTTCCAATAACGGTATTTATATTTAAGGTTTTACTGAAGTAAAATTGGTATATTTGCTTAAAATTTTCCAGTATGTTTAGTGATTTTGCCTTTAAAATATTTAACGAAAGTATAGATAAATACCACGTTCTAGATAACGTGTACCAAGCTTTTAGTAATCCATATCCAAAGGATGAAATTGCACATTTATTGTACCGTAAAAACTGGATAGATACCGTACAGTGGCATTATGAGGATATAATTAGAGATCCTAACATAGACCCAGTAGATGCGTTAGATTTAAAACGTAAAATAGATGCTAGTAATCAAGATAGGACAGATTTGGTTGAGTATATAGATAGTTATTTTTTAAATAAATACCAGTCGGTACAAGTAAAAGACAATGCAACTATAAATACAGAAAGTCCAGCTTGGGCTATAGACAGATTATCTATCCTTGCGCTAAAAGTTTACCATATGCAAGAAGAAGTAACTAGAACAGATGCATCTGAGGATCATAAACAAAAATGTAGCGATAAACTTGCTGTTTTATTAGAACAGAAAAAAGATTTGTCTACTGCAATAGACCAATTGCTTGCAGATATTGAAGCTGGTAATAAGTACATGAAAGTGTATAAGCAAATGAAAATGTATAATGATGACGAGCTAAACCCTGTGCTTCGTGCAAAATAAGCATCAAGAACACATATTAATAATTCGTTTATCTGCTATGGGAGACGTTGCAATGACGGTTCCTGTTGTAAAAGGACTATTGCAACAAAATCCTACTTTAAAAATTACAGTCTTAACTAGAGCCTTTTTTTCGCCAATGTTTGCACAGTTGCCAAACGTACAAGTGTACCAGGCAGACGTAAAAGGTAAGCACAAAGGTGTAAACGGACTTTATAAATTATTTAAAGAGTTAAAGGCAATGAATGTTACTGCTGTGGCAGATATTCATAACGTTTTACGATCTAACATTCTAAAACAGTTTTTTAAATTATCAGGTATTCCTTTTATACAAATTGATAAAGGCAGAGCCGATAAAAAGGCGTTAACAGCAAATAAAAATAAAGTTTTTAAGCAGCTGAAAACTACGCAGGAACGTTACGTTTCCGTTTTTAGCAAATTAGGATATACAATTAAGCTTGATGATTCTTGTGCTTTGGCAAAAGAAAAATTATCTGATACTGCCATTGCGTTACTGCCAAAAGAACCAAAAAAATGGATAGGAATTGCGCCATTTGCAGCTTTTGAGGGTAAAACGTACCCTTTAGAGCTTATGCAACAAGTAATAAGTAGTTTAAATACCACCAATACTTATACAGTTATCCTTTTTGGAGGAGGAGATAAAGAAAAAGAAGTTTTAGATAAATGGGAACAAACCTATAGTAATTGTGTTTCTGTGGTTAAAAAACTAAGCTTTACAGAAGAACTGTCTTTAATCTCAAACTTAGATGTTATGTTGGCTATGGATAGTGGTAACGCACACTTAAGCGCAATGTTTGCCGTGCCAACCATAACACTTTGGGGAGTTACACACCCATTTGCTGGTTTTTACCCATTTGCGCAACAAAGCACAAATGCATTGTTAGCAAATAGAGACAAATACCCACTTATACCAACATCTGTTTACGGTAATAAATTTCCGCCGGGTTATGAAAAAGCAATGGAAACCATACTGCCAGATGATGTTGTAAAAAAGGTTTTAGAGGTTGTTGGGTAATTCGAAATAGCATAAATGTTTCTAAATTTCTATTTTAAAAACTTAAACATCTTAAAAAACGATAATTTAACCTCTACCGCTTAACAGCAATAGTTTTAAAATAACTGCGCAATTGCTGAATGTATTTGTAACGAAGTAATTTTGCATTACCATTTATCATTAAAACACGTACACCCATATAGGAAGACATCAAAAAGCTAGCAACGGCTTCACTATCTACGTGGCGGTCTATATAGCCATCTGTTTTGCCTTTTTGCAAATTGGTAATAAGATTTACTTCCCATACCTTAAACATCTCTTTAAGTAGATTTACAATGGTTTCGTTTTTGTCACTAAACTCCGTCATAAACTTACTTAGTACAAAACCATTGTCTAATACATTATGTTCTGCAGTTTCTAATGCGTTATCAAAACATTTATCTAGTATTACAGCAGGATTTTCTTGTCCCTCAAAAGGAGCAATTAACTCACTATACACCTTAGGGAAAATAATATTCTGTAGAATACTAATAAAAAATTCCTCTTTAGATTTAAAATGATAATAAAAGGCACCTTTTGATAAGGACAACTCTTTTAAAATATCATCCACACTTGTGTCATAATATCCGTTTTTATAAAATATTTCTAGGCCAACAGACTGCATTCTTTGCATTGTAGCCATACGTTTTAAGTTCTTTTCCATTATAGCTTCTTTTTCTAGTAAAAAGACTGGTTAGTTTGTTACAAGATTGTGCTTAATTATAGCAAAACACATTTTATAGGTTGTAAATGGCAAGGGAAACGATAAACTACTTAATTCAATTAAATAAAATATAGTTTACACAACTATATAAACTAGCTAGTTTGTTTTATTATTGTGTAAAAGTGGCAATAAATCTCAAAATTTGATGATTTTGTGTTGTAATTATAGTATTTATCTTACAAAAAATATTTAATTAGAAAATTCTGTGTTATTTTTATAAAAGAAATTAAGGTTTCTGTTTTTTAACGACCAAGCAACCACAATGAGATTACAGAGGAACAAAACTGTTTTATTAGTTTTTTCCCTTTCCGCTAAAATAGAAGCAGAAAGGAAACCTTTGTTTGGTGCTAAAAAGCAAAAGGTTTCTACACAGTTTTTTGACCTATTAATTAAGAACACATTAGAGGTTGCAAATAAAAGTAATGTAGACGTTGTTTGGTTAGATGAAACTCAGCAAAAAGGAAACACTTTTGCAGAGCGTTATGCTAATGCCTATAAAAGTCTTTATGCGCAAGGGTATACCAATGTAATTTCTATTGGTAATGACACACCAAATTTAACAGCTAATCATATACAACAAGCTGTAGATGCAATGGCTACTAAAAAGGTAGTTTTTGGCCCGTCTAAAGATGGTGGTATATATTTGTTTGGGGTTCATAAAAGTATTTTTAATGAAGATGCTTTTAAAAACTTACCTTGGTTAACTTCTAAATTATCTAAAAAAATACATACTTTGGCTATTGCCAAAAATGTGCCTTTTACGGTTTTAGAAACACTTAAAGATTTAGATACTACTGCTTCAGTAATTTGTTATGCATATGAAAACCCCAATTCGGTTTTAGGTAGTTTTATTCTTTTTCATACAAATATAAAATCTAAAAGCACTTTAAAAACAGGTAACAATTTAGTTGCGTTGTTTTATACTTCTTCGGTTTCTCGTAGAGGACCTCCAAGGTTATAAATTATTTAAATCGGCATTTTTATGAGTAACAGACCAATTAAACTACAGTTGGTGGTGCTTGCTTATAAAATAATTTATCAACCTTATTACACTTAATTATGAAAATAGCTATAATAGCTGTGCTGCAGCTGTTTGTCTTTACTGTATTTGCGCAATCAAATACATATTCGTCTAAAATAGTAGACCAAGATAACCAACCTATACCTTTTGCTACGGTAAAAGAAATAGGCAAAGAAAATTACACAACCACAACCATAGATGGCGACTTTACACTACAAACAAGTACTGTAAATTTTACAATAGAGATTTCATCTATTGGGTACACATCAAAAAAAGTAACTATTACTAATGGTAATTTTCCTGCGAGTATTACTTTAATGACATCTGACGAACAATTAAATGAAATTGTGGTAACCGCTTTGGGCATAGAAAGAGAAAAACAATCTTTGGTTTCTGCAGTAACCAGAGTGTCATCAGATAAACTAACAGAAGTTACATTAACCAATGTGGTTAATAGTTTAGCAGGCCAAGTTGCCGGTGTACAAATTACAAATGGTTCTTCTGGCGTAGGTTCTTCATCTAGAATTGTTATACGTGGAGAAAATTCGTTAAGCGGAAGCAATCAGCCATTATTTGTGGTAGACGGTGTGCCAATTAGTAATGAGCAAATTACGAGCGACTTAGTAAACAACGGTGCTTTGCAAGAAGTAGATTTTGGTAACGGTGGTTCTGAAATTTCTCCAGATGATATTGCATCTATCTCTATATTAAAAGGAGCTGGTTCTGCAGCACTTTATGGGGCAAGAGCTGCAAATGGCGTTGTGGTTATAACTACAAAACGTGGTAAAAATAAAAAAGGGTTTGGTGTTACAACAAGCAATTCACTTACGGTAGAAACGTTATTAACGTTACCAGATTACCAAAATGTGTACGGTGGTGGTTCTAACGGTCAATACTCTTTCCAGAACGGGAAAGGCGCAGGTATTAATGATGGTGGCTTAAGTAGCTACGGACCAAGATTAGATCAAGGTTTATTGGTAAATCAGTTTAATAGTCCTTCTGTAGATATTAACGGAAACCCGGTGCGTGCTGGCGATGTTATTGCGCGTACAAATGCAGATGGTAGTTTTACACCTATAACTGCTACTCCTTGGGTGTCTAACCCTAATAATGTGCGTAATTTTTTTGAAACTGGTGTTACTAAGCAAAACAACATCGCCATTAATTCATCAGGTGAAAACGGTAGCAGTAGATTGTCTTACAGTAATTTAAGAAACGAGGGCATTGTGCCAAACACAGATTTAGATCGTGATGGTATTTCGCTTAGTTTACATCAAAAATTAACAGAACAATTAAATGTAAACGCTTTTGTAAATTATATAAATACACGTAGTGGTAACAGGCCAAACCTTGGTTATGGTTATGAGAATCCGTTGTATGGTTTTAACTGGACAGGCAGACAGGCAGATGTTGCTGCTTTAAAAAATTACTGGCAAGCTGGTCAAGATGGTGTACAGCATTATGATATTAATTACTTATGGCTTACAAACCCATATTTAACAGTGTATGAAAACACCAACAGTTTTAATAAAAATAGAGTTTTAGGTAACGTTTCTGCTGTTTATGATATTACAGATAAATTAAATGTTGTGGTGCGTGCAGGTATAGATACGTATGCAGATAAGCGCGAGTTTAGAAGAGCGGTTAGTACAAATGCAAATCCGCAAGGTTCTTTTAGGGAAGATAATATTGGCTATAGAGAACTAAATACAGATGTCTTGCTGTCTTATAAAGATGCTGTAAATGACGATTTAAAATACACTGTTTCTGTAGGTGCAAACCGTTTTGACCAAGAAATAGAGTACAGCTACGCTGAAGCTTCACAACTAGCTTTGCCAGGCATTTATACTTTAGCAAATTCTAGAACTCCGCTTTTAGGAGATAGTAGACTTTTTGAAAAACGAATTAACAGTGTTTATGGTACAGGTAATTTGTCTTATAAAGATGCGTTGTATTTAGATCTAACCTACCGTAACGACTGGAGTAGTACTTTGCCAACAAATAACAATTCATTTGGGTATTATTCTGCCGGATTAAGTTTTGTGGCTAGTAGCCTTTTTCAATTACCAGAGCCAATATCTTACTTAAATTTTAGATTTAGTGCGGCAAGTGTTGGTAATGATACCAATCCGTATCAAAACACGCAAAACTTTTTATTTAATCAGAATTACGGATCTAATTTTAGAGTAACTAACGAGACGGTTCTAAAAAATGCAAATCTTAAACCAGAACGTCTTAATGCGTTTGAAGCAGGTGTAGAAGCCTGGTTTTTTAATGGTAGGTTACAATTAGATGCTGCAGCGTACCAAAATACAAGTGTAGATCAAATTATATCTAGACCAATATCCGAATCTAGTGGTTTTGGTAGTTTTAACGTAAATGGTGGTAAAGTACAAACCACAGGTTTAGAGCTTTTACTTAGTGGTACAGTAATTAAAAATGCCGATTTTCAATGGCAGAGTTCGGTAAACTTTTCTACGTTTAGGAGTAAGGTTAAGGAGTTGCCAGAAGGTGTAGACCAGTTTGTAACTGGCACGGCAAATATATTTTCTGGCGGTGGCGGATCTAATTCTGTTTTTTACATTGCAAAAAAAGATGGTCGTGTTGGTGATATGTACGGTACAGGTTTTGTTGAGGTAGATGGGCAAATTTTGCACGACTCTAATGGGTTTCCTGTTCAAGATCCTAACCTGCGTTTACTAGGCAATTACAATCCAGATTTTACAATGGGTTTTAACAACAAGTTTTCATACAAAGGATTAGATTTAACCTTTTTGTTCGATTGGCGTAAAGGCGGAACAATTGTTTCTAGAACAAAGGCTTTGGGTAGTACATCTGGAGTTTTAAAAGAGACATTAGAGGGTAGAGAATCTGGTATTATTGGTGCTGGTGTTGTAAATACAGGTACAGCAGATAATCCGCAATACACGCCAAATACAACAGTTGTTGCTGCACAGGCATATAATAATGCATTTTTTGATCGTGGTAACGAGGCTAGTGCGCTTTACAGTGCTTCTTATGTAAAGCTAAGGCAGGTAAGTGTGTACTATAATTTTCCTGCTAAAATTGTAGATGCCATAGGTTTTAATAAAATAAAAATAGGTTTGGTAGGTAGCAATTTGTTGTTGTTTACAGAGAATCCGCATTTTGACCCAGAGCTAAATGCACTACAGGAGCAAAGCATAACTTATGGTGTAGAAGATTTTTCATACCCATCTACCAGAAGCTTTGGAGTGAGTTTAAAAACCGAATTTTAAGAAGTAAAAAAGATGAAAAAATACATACAGCTATTTGTAGCAACAACCGTGGCAAGCATTATTTTTACTGCTTGTACTAACGATTTTGAAGAAAAAAACACAAACCCTAATGCGCCAGAAAGTGTAGATCCACAGTTTTTATTAACTAATGTGGTTTCTGTGTCATCAGACCTTAGCGCATATCAACAAGGGTTTAGGCAGGCCAATTATTTGGCGCAATTTGCTGCTAGTATAGAGTTTGAGCGTATAGACCGTTATGAAATGGGCTCTAACAGTGAGTACTGGAGCGCTATTTTTAGGTTACTTTCAGATATTAAATCGATGAAAGCTTCGCCAGCGGCAAACGATGCTTACGTAGCAGTAGGTGATATTATGCAGAGTTACCTGTTTTCTCAGTTAACAGATCTTTGGAATGATGTGCCTTATACAGAAGCAGTTGCAGCTTTAGACGGTAATTTTGCTCCTAAATATGATACTCAAGAAAGTATTTATACAGACCCAGAAACTGGACTATTAGCTGTGCTTAGCAAAGCAGTTACTACACTAGAAAATACAAACAACGTAATTCAGGGTGATATTATGTTTCAGGGAGATTTAAATAAGTGGGTGCGTTTTGCAAACTCGCTACAAGTGCGTTACTTGTTACGTATTAGTAAAAGAACTACAGACTTTACTGCGCTGCAAAGTTTGGCAGATTCTGGTAAGTTAATGCAGTCTAATGCAGACAATGCTGTAGTACCTTACTTGGCATCGGCACCTAACCAGTTTCCTATGTTTAACGCAGCTTTAGGTTTGTATCAAGAGCATACAATGACAAAAACGGTAGAAACTGTTTTAACTGCTTGGGATGACCCTCGTGTTGCAGTGCTTTACAAACCAACCGAAGCAAGTAAAAACTCTGCCACACCAGAATATAACGGATTGCAAAACGGACAGTCTAGTAGCACCATAAATGCTAATGGTATAGACTTAAACAACATATCTTTATTTGGTAGTATATTTAGAGATGTAGCAGATGGTATAGATGCGCAATATATGCAGTATTCAGAAGTACAATTTGCACTTGCAGAAGCTGTTACCAGAGGGTATATTACAGGAGATGCAAATACGTATTACCAAAATGCTGTTACAGCTAGTTTTGAGTATTACAATACACCAATCCCTGATGATTATTTTACTAGGCCAGCAATTTCTTTAGATGGCTCTGCAAATGATTTAGAAAAAATATTAACTCAAAAGTGGTTAAGTTTAATTAATGTAGGCCACGAGGCTTGGTTTAATGTGCGTAGAACTGGAATACCTAACTTGGTTCCTGGTCCAGATAATTTTAATAACAATAAATATCCCGTTCGGTATTTGTATCCAGAGTCAGAACAGGCAACTAATAGTGCAAACTATAAAGAAGCAGTAGACCGTATTGGAGGAGATAATATAAACAGCAAAGGCTGGTGGGAAAAATAGAATGATGAATATGAAACAAAAAATTAAACTAATTGGTATTTTATTAGTGTTTGTAGTATTTTTGGCTTGTAAGGAGCAAGTTAAAGATGTTAAAACAGAAGTAAAACAAGAACCAAAAAAAGAAGCTACTGAAAAGGCAAAGCCAAACGGAATTGTAAACGGAGTAAAACAAGTTTGGATAGATGCAGACTTAGCTGTTGGCAAAAAAAACATAGGAAAACCTGGCTATTCTGATGTAGATGATGGCTATGCAGTTTTACAATTGTTACAAGCCGATAATGTGAAAATTAACGGACTTAGTACTGTTTTTGGTAATAATAGTGTTGACAATGCTTTTGCTATTGGTAACTATATAAGTAAGGAATTTGCAGCGCAAAAAATTGAGGTTTATAAAGGGGCTGCTACCCCAATTAATTTAGATAGCGTGGTAACTAATGATGCTGTAGAGGCAATGGCTGCTGCATTAAAAAAGCAACCACTTACCATTTTAGCAATAGGACCCGCAACTAATGTTGGTTTATTGTTATTAAAGTACCCAGAGTTGCAGTCTCAAATTGTTGAGGTTGTTTTAGTTGCTGGCCGCAGAACTTCTAAAGACTATTTTAAAATAGGGAACAAAGGTGTTTTGGCTAAAGATTTAAATTTTGATTTAGATAATACGGCTTTTCGTGTATTATTAGAGCACAAAGTATCCTTGGTTTTTTGTCCGTATGAAATATCTAGTAAGGTTTGGATAAAACAAGAAGATCTAGAGGCACTAAAAAATACTACTCCAGGTATGAAATGGTTGGCAACAGCATCACAACCTTGGATAGAACAGTGGAAAAATCAAGGAGCAGACGGTTTTAATCCGTTTGATGTTATGGCGAGTCATTACATTATTGCTCCGCAAGACATAATATCAGAGCCTTTACAAGCGCGTTTAGAGATTAATTTAGACGATACTGTAAAAGATAACAATAATGAGGTTTATAAATCTTATTTATTGTGTACAGAAGAGAACGGAGCACCAGTAACTTATTGTTATGATGTAGTACCGGGATATCATCAAAAATTAATGGAAACATTTAAAAAATAGTGTCGTGATTAAATTAAATAACAACATAGAAGACTTAACCACTTATTTAAAAAGTAAAGGCTGGTTAGGTGATAATGAGTCTATTGCTACAGTAGAAAAGCCAGGTGAAGGTAATATGAACTTTACACTCCGTATTACAACAGAAACCAGATCGTTTATTGTAAAACAGAGTCGTGAGTACGTAGAGAAATACCCGCAAGTAGCAGCACCAGCAGAACGTGTGCTTACAGAAGCTAAGTTTTATGAAGTTACTGAAACTGTGCCTAGTTTAAAAGCTATGATGCCAACTTTGGTTGGTTTAGATAAAGAAAACAATGTAATGGTGATGAACGACCTAGGTAATGGGTCCGATTTTACATATTTGTATCAATTAGGAAAAAAAATTTTAGAGGAAGATCTTTTTTCTGTGGTAGATTTTGCAGCTACATTGCACACTAGCATAACTACAGATAAGCAAGACAGTAGAATTTCAAATACTAAAATGAGAGCGCTTAATCATGAGCATATTTTTAATTACCCTTATGCGGTTGATAACGGCATTAATTTAG
This sequence comes from Cellulophaga geojensis KL-A, assembly GCF_000568425.1. Lineage (NCBI taxonomy): Bacteria > Pseudomonadati > Bacteroidota > Flavobacteriia > Flavobacteriales > Flavobacteriaceae > Cellulophaga > Cellulophaga geojensis. The sequence continues at coordinate 94,602 of NZ_ARZX01000003.1, read as the reverse complement.
ATGATATATTACCTGGTTTACAAAAGGAAGCGAACCGTTTAAAGGCAGATAATGTACTAATAGCTGAGGTAAAAAAACTAGGAGATTTGTATTTAGAGGATGGTGATATTCTATTACATGGCGATTATTTTCCGGGTAGTTGGCTGGCAACCGTTGGTGGCTTAAAAATTATAGATCCTGAGTTTTGTTTTTTTGGTAAGGCTGAGTTTGAAATTGGTGTTATGCTAGCGCATTTAAAAATGGCAAATCAATCTGCTAATATTATTGAAAAAGCTATAGATAGATACAAATCTTTGGCAGAATTAGACACCAGTTTGTGTTACAAGTTTATGGGAATAGAATTGATACGTAGAATTATTGGTTTAGCGCAATTGCCATTAGAAATTAGTTTAGAAAAAAGAGTAAGCTTATTAAACGAGGCACGAGAATTAATAGTGAATTAAGGCTGTTTTATTTTTCTTGCTCAAAATTACATAAACCAACTATTTAGTTGGTTTATTTTTTTTATAAAATCATCAAACAAGAAAAAATGTCTATAACTGTTGGTTTTTTTGGGTTGATTGAACTAATGTAAAAGAAATAAGACTGTAAATATTCTGGAACAAACCAATCAGTTTAAAAAAAGAAGTACTTTGTAATAGCATTTTATAGTAAATTTGAAGAAAAATAGGCAAAATGAACGCTAAAATTACTACATCAAAATCTATTGGTCTTGTGCTTTCTGGAGGAGGTGTGCGTGGTATGGCGCACATTGGGTTAATAAAGGCAATGAACGAGTTTGGTATACAGGCCAAAGCGGTGTCTGGGAGTAGTGTTGGGGCTTTAGTTGGTGCGTTGTATGCCAATGGCAATTCTATAGACGATATGCTTAAGTTTTTTAAAGAAACCCCTCTTTTTAATTACCACTACTTAACTATTGCTAAGGCTGGTTTTTTAGATACAGAAAAGTATGTGGCTTTGTTTGCAAAGTATTTTCCAGAGAATGCTTTTTCGGCCTTAAAAAAAGAATTACATATTGTAGCTACAAACCTTCAAGATGGTAATGAAGAGTTTTTTTCTGATGGAGAGTTAATTAGACCAATGTTAGCTTCTGCTGCTTTACCTCCTGTTTTTTCGCCCATAGAAATTAATGGTAATTTATATGCAGATGGTGGTATAATGAATAATTTTCCGTTAGAACCATTGCTAAATACGTGCGATTATATTGTTGGGAGCAATGTATCTATTGTAGCAAGGTTAGATAAAAAAGATCTAAAAAATTCCTTGCAACTTACAGGTAGAGTAACCGGTTTAATGATTTATGCTTCTGCAAAGAAAAAACTTAGTGCTTGTAATATGTTATTAGAGTCTAAAGAAGTAGATAAAATAGGTTTGCTAGACCGTAAAGGCATAGAAAAAGCATTTGCTATTGGTTATGATGCAGCCTGTAGAGCTTTAGAGGCACAATTAAAGGAATAAAAAAAGTCGTTCTATAGAGAACGACTTGGTATTTTTTTAGAAGCTGTTTTTAAACATCATCAAAATCTACTTTTAATGTAGGTGTTGTTGCGTGCGCTTGGCACGTTAAAATTAATCCGTCTTCAATTTCGCCATCAGTTAAAATCTGATTTTTAACCATTTCTGCTTTGCCTTCTGTTACACGAGCAATACAACTACTGCAAACACCACCTTGGCAAGAGTATGGTGCATCTATATTTTCTTTTAAAACAGCATCTAATACAATAGTACTTTTATCCATCTCAAACGTAAAATCTTCATCATCTACAGTAACTGTAACAGCTGTTTTTCCACCCTCTTTTACAGGCATTTCATCTTTAATTTCTGTAGTTGTAAAAAGCTCAAAATGTATTTTGTCTTCACTAACTTCATTCTCTTTTAAAGTGTCAGAAACCGTATTAATCATAGCCTCTGGACCGCAAAGATAAAAATCGTCAAAGGCAATATCTTTGTGCTTGTTTTTGGTAATGTAGTTTACTGTAGATCTTTCTATCCTTCCAAAAATAGAGTTTTCATCTTGTTCTTGGCTATAAATAAAGTATACAAAAAACCTATTGTTGTATTCTAGCTGAAGCTTGGCTAAATCTGTATGAAACATTGTTTCTTCAAAAGATTTGTTACCGTATGCTAAAACAAATTTGTTTTCTGGGTTGCTGTCTAAAACAGATCTTGCAATGCTAATAATAGGTGTAATACCACTACCAGCCGCAAAAGCAGCAACATTTTTAACGGCATCTGTAGGTTTAAAAACAAATCTACCTTCTGGAGCCATAACATCTAAAACATCACCTTCTTTAAGTTTAGAATGTGCAAAGTCAGAGAAACCGCCATTATCTACTTTTTTAACACCAATGGTAATACAATCTTTTTTAGGAGAAGAGCTAATAGAATACGCTCTACGCAATTCTTTACCTTTAATTTCTTTTTTAATAGTGATGTATTGACCAGATATAAACTTAAAAGTCTGAATTAAGTCTTTAGGAATAGCAAAAGTAATTGCTACAGAACTAGGTGTTAAAGCCTTTATATGTTGTACCGTTAACGGATGAAAATGATTCATAAAAAAATATTTTCTACAAAAATACACATTGCCCTTTTGATAAAAAACCTAGTTCACTAAAATTTAATACATAGAATTCTTATGCATAAGAAAATTATGTATATATTCGTAATAGTAATTTTAGTGCTAAATATTGCTATATAAATGGGTGATGTTTGTTTTAAGAGCAAAATAAGAGAATAGAAAAAATGGGAAATTCTAAATTATACAAGGGTAGTTTAAATACTATTATTTTAAAGTTGCTTGAAGAAAAAGGCAAGATGTATGGGTATGAGATTACGCAAAAAGTAAAAGAGTTAACCAAAGGAGAACTTAAAATTACTGAAGGTGCTTTATACCCTGCTTTACATAAACTAGAAGCAGAAGGACTATTAGATGTTGAGGTTGCAAAAGTAGATAACCGCTTGCGTAAATATTATAAATTAACAGAAGCCGGAGAAAAAGAAACAATAAACAGATTAGCAGAGCTAGAAGAGTTTATACGTAGTATGCAAAATTTAGTAAACCCTAAATGGAGTATAGAGTAGCGATATGGAATTAACCAAAGAAAACATAAAATTTATAGATACCTATCTTAAAAATTCTGATATTATGTTTACAGATGTCAGAACAGAAATGGTAGACCATGTTGCTACAGCGGTATTAGAAAAAATGGAAGAAGAAAACCTTACGTTTTATGACGCTTTTAAGGCGTATATGGTAATACATAAAAAAGAGTTATTACAATATAATAAGCAGTTTAAAAAAACTACAGATAAAATAGTACTTAAATCGCTTTTTAAAAAGTTTATAGCGCCATTAAATATCTGTGTTATGGTAGCCAGCTTTTTCCTTTTAATACAGTTTTTTCCTCTAGGAGAAAAGAAGTTTCTAAAATTTGTACCATTTGGTTTTTTAATAATTGCTATACTAATATATTACATTGTAGCGCTTAAAAAGCGCAAGCAACGTTTCTCTGGCATAGAGAGGGCTGGACTTATACTCACTTTAAGTTTTCAGTTATATAACGCTTTTCAAAATCCTTTTTTTAATGAAAATTCTGTAATTACAAACGATTACTATTTTACCTTAGTTTTTGTTTTATTGCTGGGGCTATCTACTGCTTTTATTGCGGTAATTCTAGAGCTTTATAAAAAATATACCAATCATTATACTATTACTTAATATGAAACTTGCAGCAAAGGAAATACAGCATATAGATGAGATTCTAACAGAGCGCGGATTAGACTACATTGATTTAAAATATGAAATTTTGGACCATATGGCTAATGGTATTGAAGTGTTAATGGTAAATGAAGATCTTTCATTTGAAGAAGCTTCTTCTAAAGAGCTAAAAAATTGGGAACAGGAGTTTAAGCCTTATTCTCATTTTCTTTTTGGTTATGCACAAGTTGGTCCAAAAATAGTGATAAAAAGATGTGTAAACTTGATAAAGCAAATGTATTTAAAGTCAATTATTGGAGGGATGCTAATTGCATTTGGTTTGCTTTGTTTTTTTAAATTAATACCAACCGGATTAAATGCTGATGGTGTTAATTTTATTGCTGGTTTTGTGTATACCGTGTCTACTTTGGTGGCACTATATTTTTTATATTTAGCTACAAAATTTCAAACAAAAAGTACCTGTCAGTATTTTTTAAAAGTAAACGGAAGAACACACTGGATTGCATTATTTCTTTTTAATCCTTTTTGGGAGTGGTCTGTTAAATTTGATGTCGTTAATAGTAGCTTTCTCGATCTCTTTTGGCCAAGTACAATAATTATTATGAATTTCTTTATGATTAAAACTTTTTTTGATCACAAGAAAACTACTAATTATCAAATTGTTTAAAAATGAAATTAAGTAAAGAACAAATAGAATTTATAGATGATTATCTTATTAAAAATAAGGTGAAATATTGGGATGTTCGTATGGAGCTTATAGACCATATTAGTAATGAGGTAGAAGCTCTAATGAAAGTAGGATCTAGTTTTACCAATGCAATGCAAGCAGTTCACATTAAATTTGGTAATGACTTAACTATAAAAAGGCTTAACAAGGAAAATACCGGTTGGGATACTTTTCCTAGTTTGTATGCAGATTCGTCTGGGTATAAGAAGTTAATTGAAGAAAAAAAACAAGGGTTAACTAAGGGCTTTGCGAAACTTCAACGAAAAGCGTTAAAGCTGTTTTTTACTAGAGTCAAGTCACTAATGCTATACGCTTGCGTGCTTATTACATTTTTATATACCAAAGAGTTTTTTAGTGCTAAGGCTATGCATAAAACTGTGTTGTTGTTATTAATGGTTATGTCATTAACCCCGTGTTTAATTGCATTATTTAATCTTAAAAATACGCTGAAGTCATTAACTATTAATATTTCTTTATTATCTAGTATTTCTGGTGTAAGTTTTATAAATGCTTTGTTATTAGGTCCTAAAATATTTTTAGATGAAGGTGAGCAATTGTCATTTACTTATATTTTTATAGTTTTTGCATTGTTGTTTCCTTTTTTCTACACAGCTATTCAATTGTTTGTTAATCAACTTAAAAAATACAATTCAATTCATAAAAAACTCGCATGAAACTAACTAAAGAACAGATAGAGAAGTTGTATGCATTTACTCGCAAGCATTATGTAGTGCATTATGATTTGCAAACAGAACTGGTAGACCATTTAAGTAATGGTATAGAAGAGCAATGGCAACAAAACCCAAAGTTATCTTTTGACGATGCTTTGCAAGTTGAATTTAAAAAATTTGGTGTTTTTGGCTTTATGGATGTTGTAGAAAAACGCCAAAAAGCCATGAACAAACGTTACAGAAAAATACTTTTTAGGTTTGTTAAAGAGTGGTTTCAGTTGCCAAAGCTGTTAACCACTATTGCAATTTTTATAATGTTTTTTTTAGTGCTTCATTTAAAGCAAGCATCATATGTATTAATGGGGTCAATATTAATTTTGATAGCGGTAGATCTTTACCATCAATTTAAAAGAAGAAAAAAAGAGAAAACACAAAAGCAGAAAAAAGAAAAGGTGTTTATGTTAGAAGCTATGATTGGGGATACCAGAAATGGTTTTTCTGTGTTAACATTTACCAATGTTTTTAATATTGTAAATGCTATGCGCTTTAACTTTAGTGAGTTGCATAGTTATTGGTTAGCACTTATTGCCATTGCTGCTACATTACTATGTTTAACTTTCTACATTACGGCTTATGTAATGCCTAGCAAAGCACAAGAATTGTTAGAAGAAACGTACCCTGAATACAATTTAATTTAAAATAGTGTAACAAATTAGCATTTGTTGCCACTAACAAAATATAATTAATCAACCATAAATTATGTTAAAACACTTTTTAAGCCTTCAATGGAAGTCCTTTTTTAGGTCAGCCTCTTTTAAAACCAACTTGGCACTTAAAATATTTATGGGCTTTTTTGCACTTTATTTTATAGTTGCATTTCTATTTATGGGCGTTGGCTCTTATTATCTTATTGAAAAAGCAGAAATAGGGGATCCTTTAGAGGTGGTAAATAAATACATAATATACCTTTTTGTATTAGATTTACTAATAAGGTATATGATACAGAAAATGCCTGTTACCAACATTAAGCCTTTATTGTATTTACCTTTAAAAAAAGCACAAGTTGTAAATTACTCTTTAGGTAAAACAATTGCTTCTTTTTTTAATTGGGGTTATGCATTTTTCTTTTTGCCATTTTCTATTGTATTGCTAATAGAGGGCTATAATCCGCTTGGCGTTGTAGCTTGGCACTTTGGTATTTTTGCACTTATTTATTGTAGTAACTTTATTAATATTTTAGTTAATAATAAAGACAGTGTTTTTTACCCTGTAATAGCTGCTTTTATTGCTCTAGGAGCTTGTCAATACTTTGGTATTTTTGATATTACAAATTACACAGCAACATTTTTTAACGGGCTATATAGTGCGCCTTGGATGGCTATTTTACCTTGGTTAGCCTTAATAGGTTTATACTTTGCAGCATTTAGCTATTTTAAAAAGAATATGTATTTAGATGCCGGCTTAAAAGGCAAACAAACCGTTGCTAAAACTGAAGACTTATCTTTCTTAAACAGATTTGGAAATACGGGAACATTTTTAAAGAATGATATTAAGTTAATAAAAAGAAATAAACGACCTAAAACAGCTGGTTTAATGAGCTTTTTGTTCTTGTTTTACGGACTATTATTTGGTTCTGGTGCAGTAGAAGTTTATGACGGACCAGTTTGGCAAATATTCGGTGGAATATTTGTTTCAGGCGGATTTTTATTCACATTTGGACAGTTTGTGCCAAGTTGGGATAGTGCGTACTATCAGTTAATGATGAGTCAGAATATAAAGTACAGAGACTACATAACCTCTAAATGGTATTTAATAGTAATTGCTACAGTAATTAGTGCTGTATTGGCATCATTTTACTTGTTTTTTGGTGTTAATGCATACTTAGCGGTATTGGTAGGTGCTATTTACAATATTGGTGTAAACTCGCACTTAGTGCTCTTAGGCGGTGCTTTTATAAAAATGCCAATAGACTTAACGTCTAATAAAAAAGCATTTGGAGACAAGCAGGCTTTTAATATGAAAACAATGTTATTGTCGCTTCCTAAATTAATATTGCCAATGGTAATTTTTGCTGCCGGATATTACTTTGTAAATGCAACAACAGGTTACATACTTGTTGCAGCAGCAGGTGTTTTAGGAATGGCATTTAGGAATATAGTTTTTGATAAGATTGAGAAAATCTACAAAAAAGAGAAGTACAAAACTATACACGCATACAAACAAAAAGCATAAATAAGTAGCTCTGTTAAGAGTATAACCATAAAAAATAAAAAACCATGATAAAAGCACAGAACCTAACAAAAACATACGGCACAGCTACGGTTTTAAATATAGAAAATTTAGAAATTCCTAAAGGACAATGTTTTGGTCTTGTAGGTAATAACGGAGCAGGTAAAACAACATTTTTTAGTTTGTTGTTAGACCTTATTCAGCCTTCTACAGGGCAAATAATAAATAACAATGTACAAGTAAATACTAGTGAAGATTGGAAACCTTTTACTTCTGCATTTATAGATGAATCTTTTTTAATTGGCTACCTAACACCAGAAGAATATTTTTATTTTATTGGTGAGTTACGCGGACAAAATAAAGCAGATGTAGATAAACTAGTAAACAGTTTTGAAGACTTTTTCCATGGAGAAATACTAAATCAAAAAAAATATTTAAGAGATTTATCTAAAGGAAACCAGAAAAAAGCAGGTATTGTAGCCTCTTTTATTGGTAGTCCAGAGTTGGTAATTTTAGATGAACCTTTTGCAAATTTAGACCCAACAACACAAATAAGACTAAAAGGTATAATTAAAAATTTAGCTGCAAACCAAAATACAACGGTGCTGGTTTCTAGTCATGATCTAAGTCACGTTACAGAAGTTTGTGAGCGTATAGTTGTGTTAGATAAAGGTGAGCTTATAAAAGATATTAAAACATCTGCAGCTACATTAAAAGAATTAGAGGCTTTCTTTTCTGGAGCAGAGGCGCCAGATGCTGCAGTTGCTGTTTTTGAAGACGAAGAATAAATAGTTGCCGTAATTAAAAGGCGGCTTCATAAAAATAAAAGACCCATAAATTTGTATAAAAATTGATGGGTCTTTTTGGTTCACTAGCTTATCAAACCAAATAAATAAAAATAAATAGTAAATTTATGCACCCTAAACATAATAATACCGCGGTTTTTCTGTTTTGTTTAGGTAAGAATAGATACAATTTTGAAGCTTCAAACTAAAATTATAGGAACAGTAGCACTAGCAGCATTAGTCTTTAATGCCTGTTCTACTAAAAAGAACGCCTTTGTTAACAGAGAGTGGCACGCATTAAATACTAAATTTAATGTACTCTACAACGGTAATATTGCTTTTGAAAAAGGCAGAGAAGAATTAAATGCCAACTACAAAGATAATTATTGGGATTTATTACCAATAGAGCGTTTAGAAGTTACAGATGAAGTAAAATTAGATTCAGAAAATAACAACCCAAACTTTATTATTGCAGAGGAAAAAGCGACTAAAGCCATACAAAAACACAGTATGGTTATTAAAGATAGGGAGCGTAACCCGCAAACAGACGAGGCTTTTTTACTTTTAGGAAAAGCACGTTATTTTGATCAGCGTTTTATTCCTGCTCAAGAGGCTTTTAACTATGTGCTTAAAAATTACATACAGAGTGATAAGTTTAACGAGGCGCGTATTTGGAGAGAAAAAACCAATGTGCGTTTAGAGAATGAAGAACTTGCCATTAAAAACTTAAAAAAACTTTTTAAGTACGACGATTTGTCGGACCAGGAATACGCAGATGCAAGAGCGGTAATGGCACAAGCATATATTAATTTAAATGCTCCAGATACTGCAATTCAGCAATTAAAAAGAGCGTCAGTCTACACAAAAAAACAAGAAGAAAAAGGAAGGTATTATTTTATAATTGGGCAGTTGTACAATCAGCTTAACAAAAAAGATAGTGCCAATTATGCCTTTGATAAAATTATAGATTTAAACAGAAAATCTCCTCGTGTTTATTTTATTAATGCACACCTGCAAAAAATAATGAACACAACTGTTACTGCAGACAACAAAGAAGAAATGTTTGAGTATTTAACAGACTTAGAAGAAAATAGAGAAAACAGGCCGTTTTTAGATAAAATATACAGACAAAAAGCACAGTTTTTTTTAAATCAAGAACAAGATAGTTTGGCCTTAGTTTATTTTGATAAGTCTCTACGTGCTACCACAAACGATAATAAATTAAACGCACTTAATTATGAGAATTTAGGTGAGTATTATTTTGATAAAAACAAGTACAAGCAAGCAGGTGCCTATTTTGATAGTACACTTACAAATTTGGTAGAAACAAGTAAAAAACACCGTTTAATAAAAAAGAAATTAGACAATTTAGAAGATGTTGTAAAGTATGAAGATATTGTACAATATACAGATAGCGTTGTAACGCTTTACAATTTACCAAAAGAAAAGCAAGTGGCTTATTTTGAAAAATTTATTGAAGAAAAGAAAGCAAAAGAAGAAGCTGCAGCCAAAAAAGAAAAAGAGCGTCAAAACGCAGGTATAGCAGCTTTTGCTAATACCAAAGCAGGAAAGCAAAATAAAGGTAAATTCTATTTTTATAACATTACAAGTCTAGGTTACGGTAAAACCGATTTTAAAACTGCTTGGGGAACTCGTAAGTTAGAGGACAACTGGCGTTGGTCTAATAAAAATGTAGTGTTACAAACAAGTGATACAGATAGTGGTATTGCTGGTGCAGCAACTAATACTATTACCGAAGAGGGGCAAGAGTATAAGGTAAGTTATTATATGGATAAGTTGCCAACAAATATTGCTGTAATAGATAGTTTAAAAAAAGAGCGCAATTTTGCCAATTATCAATTAGGGTTAATTTATAAAGAAAAATTTAAAGAAAACCTTTTGGCAGCCGGCAAATTAGAATCGGTTTTAAAGTCTAACCCAGAGGAGCGTTTAATATTACCATCTAAGTATAATTTATATAAGATATATGAAGAGTCTGGTAGTAATTTAGCAGCAGCAATGAAACAAGATATTATTGCAAACCACCAAGGTTCTAGGTACGCAGAGGTGTTGTTAAACCCTCAGGCAATTTTAGAAGGTGGTGCAGATACGCCAAACGCCAGATATACAAAGTTGTATAAAATGTTTCAAAATCAGCAATATTTAGAGGTTATTACTGGTGCAGAAGAAAATATTAACAGATATACAGGAGACGAAATTGCGCCAAAGTTTGAGATGTTAAAGGCAATGGCAACCGGAAGAATAGAAGGTTTTGAAGCTTTTAAAGAAGCCTTAAATTATGTAGCGTTAAATTACCCAAACAACCCAGAGGGTAAAAGAGCTCAGGAAATGATTAAATATCAGATTCCACAATTAGAGAAATCAGATTTTGTAGATCAGTCAACTAATGCAAAAGGTACTTGGAAAGTGGTTTTCCCTTTTAGTAGAAACAATGATACAGCGGCAAATGAGTTGTATAAACTACTAAATAAATCTGTGGAAGATTTAAAATATAAAAATAAAGTATCTAAAGATATATACAATTTAGAGCAGCAATTTGTGGTGGTACACGGGTTTGCATCAGAAGAATTTGCTTTAGGATATGCAGAATTATTAAAAAATAATAAAGATTACAAGGTTGGTCATCAGAATTTTGTAATTTTATCCAACAACTACAAAGTTGTGCAAGTACACAAAAAATTAAACGAGTATAAAAAAACACTATTAATCCCAAAACCGTAATAAGAGTATGTTTTCAGACAAGAATAAACCTAGAGATGTTGTAGATATGGGCGGCCAGCCTAACAGAATTGGAAAAAACACCAAAATTAAAGGTGATATAGTTTCAGAAGCCGATTTTAGAATTGACGGTAAGTTAGATGGTAACGTAAAAACATCTGGTAAGGTAGTTATTGGCAAAGATGGCTACATTCACGGAAAGGTAGAGTGTGTAAATGCAGACATAGAAGGCGGTTTTAACGGTGAGTTATTAGTATCTGATTTGTTATCATTAAAATCTTCAGCAGTAATAGAAGGTACAGTTTCTGTTTCTAAGCTTGCTGTAGAGCCAGGTGCTACTTTTAATGCATCATGTGTTATGGGAGGTAAAAATGGAGCCTTATCTGGCGCTAAACAAGCTTCAGCTGGTGGAACTTCCAAAGCTTCCTAATAACAATAAGCCAAACCACTTAAAAAATGCCGCAATACTATCTGGTATTGCTTTTCAAATGGGAGCTATAATATACTTAGCTCATAAAGGAGGTGTGTGGTTGGATGGCTATTATAACATCAAAAACGAAATTTTTACTATAATTGCTACACTTTCTGGTGTAGCAATTTCTATTTTTGCGGTAGTTACACAATTAAAAAAAATTAAATTCTAATGGCAAACCATAAGTTGCTTATCTATTTTTTTATCACAATTCTTATTTCTTTAGCGGTAGCTTTTGGTGTTCATCTGTTGGTGCTAGATGATATGCAAAAACCTTTATTTGATAATAAAATTGTGCTTTCTTATGTTATTAATTTTGTGCTGGTAACTGCTATATTCACAATTATTTACCTGTTAAGAAATCAGTTTAAAACACAATTAGGTATATTTTTTATAGTAGGTAGTGCTATAAAATTTCTTTTCTTTTTTATGCTTTTTTACCCATCTTTTAATGCAGATGACAATATTAACTTAACAGAATTTGCTTCATTTTTTGTCCCGTACAGTATATGTTTGCTGATAGAGACGTTTTTTATTGCTAAAGTGCTCAAAAACTTAGATTAACGTTTTAAAATGATGCGGTTTTTGGTTGGTGTTAAAATAATCAAAAAAAGGTTTTTTTCTTTTTGACAGAAAAGCGTACATTTGCACCGATTTTTAGAGACCGATATTTTTTGAGCAATATGCGAAATACATTTTTTAGTAAAATTATTTTAGTCACGGCACTTGTGTTTAGTTTGGGTTCTTTTGCGAACGACAACAATGAGCCACAAGAAAATGATTCACAAGTAAATAGTAGCGAAGAGATTCAGGCTTACATTAGCCATCACTTAGCAGATTCACACGACTTCACTTTGTATTCGTATACAAACGATGCGGGAGAGCGTAAACATATTGGTTTTCCGTTGCCAGTTATTGTTTGGACAAGTCAAGGTCTTAAGACGTTTATGTCTTCAGAATTTCACCATAATGATGACGGTCATGTTATTGTTGATAAGGATGGTGTTAAGTTAACCAAAATTCACAGTAAAATATATGAGTTAGAAGAAGGTGCTACAGCAGTTTCTTTTGACGAGGAGCACCATGCTACAAATGCACATAAAGTTTGGGATTTTTCAATTACCAAAACAGTTGTGGGTATTTTGTTGGCAGGTTTATTAATGCTTTGGGGCTTTAGCTCATTAGCTAGAGGATATAAAAAGAGCCCAATCCCAACAGGTTTTGGTCGTGTTTTAGAGCCACTAGTATTATATGTAAGAGATGAAATTGCAAGACCAAATATTGGTGAAAAGCACTACCGTAAGTTTATGGGCTTTTTATTAACGGTATTCTTTTTTATCTGGATATTAAACTTGTTAGGTTTAACTCCAATAGGTTTTAATGTTACAGGACAAATAGCGGTAACAGTTTGTTTGGCTTTATTTACATTTTTTATTGTACAATTTAACGGTAATAAAGATTACTGGAAACATATTTTCTGGATGCCTGGTGTTCCAGTTTTAATGAAAATAGCTTTAATTCCAATAGAGGTGTTGGGTATGTTAACAAAGCCATTTTCTTTATTAATTCGTTTATTTGCTAACATTACTGCTGGTCACGCCGTAGTTATGGGCTTAGTAGCTGTAACATTTACAGCAAGAGAAGCTTTAGGTGTTGGTGGTAGTTTAGGTGTATCATTCTTTTTAACGTTATTCATTTCTTTAATAGAAATTTTAGTAGCGTTTTTACAGGCCTTTATTTTTACAATGTTGTCTTCATTGTTTATTGGTATGGCTGTAGAAGAGCATGATCACCATTAATTTTAGTTTGAAATAAGAGTTTGTTTAATTTAATATAAATCAATTACTATGTACAATTTAATTGGAGCAGGATTAATCGTTATCGGAGGTGGTATCGGTTTAGGTCAAATCGGTGGTAAAGCAATGGAAGGTATTGCTCGTCAACCTGAGGCAGCTGGAAAAATCCAAACAGCAATGATTATTATCGGAGCATTATTAGAAGGTTTAGCTTTCGGTGCTTTGATCTTAGGAAAAGCTTAAGGACAAAAACAACAATCGCATTCCTGTAACGGTTGGTTACAGGATGTGTTTGTAATTAAACAAAAAACAAAAAGAATATAATTTATATTTTATAATGGATCAGTTATTAAACGATTTTTCGCCTGGGTTGTTTTTCATGTTACTAATAATTTTATTAGTACTTATCTTCTTAATGGTTAAGTTTGCATGGAAACCAATAATGAACGCTTTAAATGAAAGAGAAGACGGTATTAAAAGCGCTTTAGAAGAGGCAGAAAATGCACGTAAAGAAATGCAAAATTTGCAAGCAGATAACGAAAGGTTATTGCAAGAAGCACGTGCAGAACGTGATGCTATGTTAAAAGAAGCTCGCGAAATAAAAGAAAAAATTGTTGCAGATGCAAAAGAGCAGTCTATTATAGAAGGCGATAAAATAATTGCACAGGCACAAGCTACTATAGAAAGTGAAAAGAACGCAGCAGTAGCAGATATTAAAAACCAAGTAGCTAACTTATCTGTGCAAATAGCAGAGAAAGTTATTAAGGAGCAATTGTCTAACAATGACAAGCAACTTAAATTGGTTGAAGATATGGTAGGCGATATTAAGCTAAACTAATAAGAGAAAATGAACGAGTCTAGAGCAGCTATTAGATACGCAAAAGCCATTTTAAACCAAGCGGTTGAAAGTAAGGCTACAGATGCAGTTGAAAAAGATATGCATTCTGTTGTACAAACAATTTCTGACAGCAAGGAACTTCAAGACGTATTGGCTAGTCCAATAATTAAAGGAGATGTAAAAAAGAATGCTTTGCTAGCTGTTTTTACAGGAAGTCATAGTATTTCAGAAGGACTTATTTCTTTGCTTGTAGATAATAAAAGAGTATCACTTTTAAAAGATGTTGCTCAGCACTATATTGTTTTAAACGAAAAGCTTAAAGGAGAAGAAACAGCGGTAGTAACAACTGCAGTTGCCTTAACTAAAGATTTAGAAGCAAAAGTTTTAGAGCAGTTAACAAAATTAACCGGTAAAAAAGTGTCAATAACAAATGTTATAGATGAAAGCATTATTGGTGGTTTTGTATTAAGAATTGGCGATTTGCAATACAATGCAAGTGTAGCTAATAAATTAAATAGTTTAAAAAGAGAATTTTCAAACAGTCTATAGTCTTTGGTTTACACTACGGACTTTGTAAATATTAATTAAAACAACATGGCAGGAGTAAAAGCCGCTGAAGTATCAGCAATTTTAAAGCAACAGTTATCAGGATTTGACGCTAGCGCATCTTTAGATGAAGTAGGGTCAGTATTACAAGTAGGTGATGGTATTGTACGCGCTTACGGATTAGCTAACGCTCAATACGGAGAGTTAGTAGAATTTGAAGGTGGTTTAGAAGGTATAGTACTTAACTTAGAAGAAGATAACGTTGGTATTGTATTATTAGGTGGTTCTAAAGGAGTTAAAGAAGGCTCTACTGTAAAACGTACAAACCGTATTGCATCTGTAAAAGTAGGTGAAGGTATTGTTGGTCGTGTTGTAGATACTTTAGGTAACCCAATAGATGGTAAAGGACCAATTGCTGGAGAAACTTATGAAATGCCATTAGAGCGTAAAGCTCCAGGTGTTGTATATCGTGAGCCAGTTACAGAGCCATTACAAACAGGTATTAAAGCAATTGATGCTATGATTCCAGTTGGTAGAGGTCAGCGTGAGTTGGTAATTGGAGATAGACAAACTGGTAAAACTACTGTTTGTATTGATGCTATATTAAATCAAAAAGAATTTTACGATGCAGGTAATCCTGTATATTGTATATATGTTGCTGTAGGTCAAAAGGCTTCTACAGTAGCTTTAATTGCTAAAACATTAGAAGAAAAAGGTGCTTTAGCTTACACAACAATAGTAGCTGCAAATGCATCAGATCCTGCTGCAATGCAAGTTTATGCTCCTTTTACAGGTGCTTCTATTGGTGAGTACTTTAGAGATACTGGTAGACCAGCTTTAATTGTTTTTGATGATTTATCTAAACAAGCAGTTGCTTACCGTGAGGTGTCTTTATTATTACGTCGTCCTCCAGGACGTGAGGCGTACCCTGGTGATGTATTCTACCTACACTCTAGATTGTTAGAGCGTTCTGCAAGAGTTATTAATGATGATAGCATTGCTAAGGATATGAATGATTTACCAGAGTCTTTAAAGCCAATGGTAAAAGGTGGTGGTTCTTTAACTGCATTACCAATTATTGAAACTCAGGCTGGTGACGTTTCTGCATATATCCCAACAAACGTAATTTCTATTACAGACGGACAAATTTTCTTAGATGGAGATTTATTTAACTCTGGTGTACGTCCGGCAATTAACGTAGGTATCTCTGTATCTCGTGTTGGTGGTTCTGCACAAATTAAGTCTATGAAAAAAGTATCTGGTACTTTAAAACTAGATCAGGCTCAGTATCGTGAGTTAGAAGCGTTTGCTAAGTTTGGTTCAGATTTAGATGCATCTACATTAAACGTTATTGAAAAAGGTAAGCGTAACGTTGAGATCTTAAAGCAAGCTCAAAACGATCCTTACACTGTAGAAGATCAAGTAGCTGTTATTTATGCAGGTTCTAAAAACTTATTAAAAGACGTACCAGTAGAAAAGGTTAAAGAATTTGAAGCGGAATATGTAGAGTTTTTAAATGCTAAACACAGAGACGTTTTAGATACCTTAAAAGCAGGTAAATTAACTGACGAGGTTACAGATACTTTAGTAGCTGTATGTAAAGACCTTTCGGCAAAATATAAAGCATAATCCCCTTCTTAATTTCTTGTCAAGAGACAATAAAAAAAGGGAATTTTAATTAGACTAATCAATCCCTCTCCTTTTGGAGAGGTTAGGAGAGGAAAAAATGGCAAACTTAAAAGAAATACGTAATAGAATAGCATCAGTATCTTCAACTATGCAGATTACCAGCGCAATGAAAATGGTATCTGCAGCAAAGTTAAAGAAGGCACAAGATGCAATTACTGCAATGAGGCCTTATTCTGATAAATTAACTGAGCTTTTACAAAGTTTAAGTGCTAATTTAGATGCGGATTCTGGTAGTAAGTTTTCTGAAGAAAGAGAAATTAATAAAGTTTTAATAGTTTCCATAACTTCTAATCGTGGTTTATGTGGTGCTTTTAACTCTAACATTCTTAAGCAAAGTGTTTCTTTAGCAGAAAACACATATGCAGGTAAAGAAGTAGAATTTCTTGCAATAGGGAAAAAATCTAACGATTTTCTTTCTAAAAACTATAATGTAATTGCTAACCATAGTGCGGTTTATGACGATTTAACTTTTGATAATATAGCTGCAATTGCAGAAGATTTAATGGAGTTATTTGTTAACGGTACTTATGATAAGATTGATGTTGTTTACAACAAGTTTAAAAATGCAGCAACGCAAATTGTAATGACAGAGCAGTTTTTACCAATTGTAGCAGCTGTATCAGAAAACGAAACTAGTAACAACAACAATACAGATTATATTTATGATCCTTCTGAAAAAGAAATTGTTGAGCAACTAATTCCTAAGTCTTTAAAAACACAATTATATAAAGGTGTTAGAGATTCTTTTGCTAGTGAGCACGGTGCACGTATGACGGCTATGCACAAAGCAACAGATAATGCAACAGAGCTTAGAGATCAGTTAAAATTAACGTATAACAAAGCAAGACAAGCAGCTATTACTAATGAAATATTAGAAATTGTTGGTGGTGCAGAAGCGTTAAATAACTAAAAATTAGTTTACTGTAGTCTATATATTAAATAAATTTATGATGTAAGTCTGATTTATTACGTAACTAGACGAATAATATAAATTAAAACCTCACTTCTGGTGAGGTTTTTGTTTTTTTGAAATCTTTTAAAAGAAATACTTGGCATTAAATTTGTCATTGTATCTTTATAAATATCAAAACACCCCCATTATGAAAAATTCAATCTTTAGTATACTTGTAGTTTTAGGAATGTTAACGAGCTGTTCTTCTCAAAAGAATTTAGTTGATTCTGCTCCTTTTGAAATAGGAACCGCATATTGCCAAGATTGGTATGGCGGTAAAGAACAATCTGGTGCTGGTGTAGAATTAAAAATTCCTGTAGCTAACTTAGATGGTTACAGAGTTAACTCTATATATTTTAGAGAACAACAATCTTATGTGAAAATAAAAGATGAAGATGGGCAAAAATTTGTTGTAGCAACAATGGTAGCTAAAAAAGCTATGCCGCCTAAAGATATGGTTGTGCATGCAGACCCAAAAAAGGAAGTAGGTAATAAACCAGTAACAAAACAATTGCAAAAAGACTTTCCGTTTGAGTTGGCTTATGACGAAGCTGTTTTAAGCTATTATAGAGGCGATGTAATAAACTATGTTAAAATAACTGGTATAAAGCATAAGCAGGCTATAATTTATCCTTCTAGGTCTAAAGAGTGAGACTTTGTTTACTAGGGTATAAATAACTACTTTTAAACTCTAATTAAACGCTATTGAATCCTTTTAAAAAACTTTTTAAGCAAACCTTTGTGTATGGCTTGGCAACGGTGTTGCCAAGAATGCTGTCTTTTCTTTTGGTGCGTGTGTATACAGACGTAATGGATCCAGATCTTTATGGTCAGGTTTCTGTTATTTTTGCTTGGTTTGCAATTTTTAACGTGTTTTTGGCTTATGGTATGGAGACAGCCTTTTTTAGGTTCTACCATAAATCTGAGGATAAAGAAAAGGTAATTTCTACATCACTTATTTCCATAGCTGTTTCTACCTTAACTTTTTTTGTAGTTGCATTAATATTAAAAAATCCTTTAGCTAGTTTTGCAGGTATACGGGAAGAGTTTATTTCTTATGCAATTTTTATACTAGTTTTAGATGCTTTAGTAATTATTCCTTTTGCATGGCTTAGAGCCACAGAAAAGCCAATGAAATATGCAGTTATTAAAATTGTAAATATTTGTATCAATCTTGGTTTAAATCTCTTTTTCTTATTGTTGTTACCAAAGCTAGTTGTTGGTAATGCAGGTTCTGTTTTTGCATCAATCTATAAAGAAGACTTTCAAATTTCATATATATTTATATCAAATTTAATTGCTAGCGGAGTCACATTAGTTTTAATGTTGGGTTTATACCTTAAAAGCAAATATGTTTTTGATAAAGTACTATGGCGCTCTATGATGAAATATGCTGGACCTGTTTTATTAGCTGGTATAGCGTTTACAATTAATGAGGTTTTTGATAAGATTTTATTAGAATGGCTTTTGCCGGCAAACATAGCCGAATCTGAGGTTGGTAAATATGCTGCTTGTTACAAATTGGCTTTGTTTATGACTCTCTTTGCTACAGCATTTAGAATGGGAATAGAACCCTTCTTTTTTAGTCACTCTAATGCTAAAAACCCTCAAAAAGCATATGCCCAAATTACCAATTATTTTGTAATATTAGGTAGTGTAATTTTATTGGGTGTAGTAGTTTTTGCTGATGTGCTAAAATTATTGTTTGTAGATAACTCCGAGTATTGGGAGGCTATGAAAATAGTGCCCTTAATTGTATTAGCAAACTTCTTTTTAGGAATTTACCATAATCTATCTGTTTGGTATAAGGTTACAGATAAAACACGTTACGGTGCTTTTATATCTGTAATTGGAGCCGTTGTAACTATAGTTGTTAATGTGGCACTTATACCTACATTAAGTTATATGGCTTCTGCTATTGCAACAGTTTTAGCTTATGGTACTATGATGGGGCTTTCTTATTGGTATGGTAAAAAAAATTATCCTATACCCTACAATATGCGTAAAATAGTTTTTTACTTTAGCTTATCTGTGGTATTGTCAATTTTGTCTTTTTACGTTTTTGACAGAAACCTATGGGTGGGTTGTGCATTACTACTCTTATTTGTAGGCTTAGTGTATAAAATGGAAAATGAAGTATTAAGAAAAATAATAAAGAAAAAATGACAATTAAAATAATTAATAAATCGGCACACGAAACTCCTAGTTATGAAACTTTGGCTTCAGCAGGAATGGACTTAAGAGCCAATATTTTAGAGTCTATTACGTTAAAACCTCTAGAAAGAGCTATTATAAAAACCGGACTTTTTATAGAGTTGCCTGTTGGTTATGAGGCTCAAGTTCGCCCAAGAAGTGGTCTGGCAGCTAAAAAAGGTGTTACTGTTTTAAATGCGCCAGGTACAATAGACGCAGATTACAGAGGAGAAATAGGTGTAATTTTAGTAAACCTGTCTAATGAGGATTTTAAAATTGAAAACGGTGAACGTATTGCGCAATTAGTTATTGCAAAGCACGAGAGAGCAGAGTGGATAGAGGTAAATGAGTTGTCTGAAACAGAAAGAGGCGAAGGCGGCTTTGGTAGTACCGGCACTAAGTAAAAAATAATATAAACATAAACCATTATTAATATGAGCACATTAATTTGTGCTTAGATTTAAAAAAAAGAAAAAAATGAAAATTATAGTTCCAATGGCGGGCAGAGGTTCTCGTCTTAGACCACATACATTAACAGTTCCTAAGCCATTAATACCAATAGCAGGTAAACCAATTGTGCATCGCCTGGTTAGTGATATTGCTAAAGTTTTAGATGAACCAATTGAAGAGGTAGCCTTCATTTTAGGAGACCCGGCTTTTTTTGGTGATGATGTTATTGCTAGTTTAAAAGAATTAGCAGAGAGTTTAGGAGCAAAAGCATCTATTTACAGGCAAGACCAACCTTTAGGTACAGGACACGCTATAATGTGTGCTAAAGACTCTTTAAGTGGGCCAGCTGTAATTGCTTATGCAGATACACTAATTAGAGCAGATTTTGATTTAGATAAAACTGCTGATAGTGTTATTTGGGTAAAACAGGTAGAAAAGCCTGAAGCTTTTGGTGTTGTTAAACTAAATGATAAAAACGAAATTACAGAGCTAGTTGAAAAACCAGAGCAATTTGTGTCTGACCTAGCTGTAATTGGTATTTATTACTTTAAGGATGTTGCCGTTCTAAAAGATGAATTGCAGCACGTTTTAGACAATAACATTATTAATGGTGGAGAATACCAAATTAATGATGGTATTAAGCAGATGATGCAGAAAGGTAAAAAGTTTGTTTCTGGTAAGGTTGATGAATGGATGGACTGTGGAAATAAAAATGTTACCGTAGAAACCAATATGCGTATGCTAGGTTTTTTAGAAAAAGATGGTGAGGCATTAGTTTCTAAATCTGTTACATTAGAAAATGCTAATATTATAGAGCCTTGCTACATAGGAGAAAACGTAGTGCTTAAAAACACCACTGTTGGTCCTTATGTATCTGTAGGGGATAATACAGTTATAGAAAACTCAACAATAAAAAATAGCTTAATACAAACCAATAGCAAAATTGAAAATGCAAATTTAGATAATGCAATGGTTGGTAACCACGTAAAATACAATGGCAATTATGAGACAATTAGCATTGGAGATTACTCGGTTTTAGAATAAAAACAATTATAAAACTGCATTTTAACCCCGTAAAATTACCTTTTATGGGGTTTTTTTATGTTTTTTACACCTCTAAAATGTTATAATTCACCTACAAAACTCCTGTTTTTCACAACAATACAGCGTTCAAATTGTTACATACCAGCTATTTATGTGTTAATTTGCATATGAACATCAAATCATAAATGTTTAATTATGCACACTAACCCCCAAATAAAACCTACTTACAAACATATTATTTACTTAATTTTATGTTTTTCATTATTACAATTAAATGCGCAAAACTTAGTTAAAAACCCAAGTTTTGAGTCTTCTAAAAAGTGTAGTAAAAAACCAGGAAACTTTGAAAAAGATGTCTTGGAATGGCGTACGCCATCTGATGGTAGTACAGACTATTATAGTGACTGTAGCCCAGAAATGAGCACAAATCATAACTTTATAGGCAGACAGCAAGTTTATCATGGTAAGGCTTTTGCTGGTTTTTATATGCTAGGCCCAGATAATTACAGAGAGTACATTACTGGTGTTTTAACGCAAACACTTGTAAAAGGCAAAAGATATAAAGTGTCTTTTATGGTAAGCTTGGCAGATAAAGCTGGTTTAGCTGTAGATGAATTTCAAATTTTATTTACCGAAAAATCTCCTAAATGGAGTACTAAAAAAAGTATTGCTATAGACTATGTAAATAACTCAGAAGAAATTAGGTTGTTAAAAGTTAGGTCTGCTGCTGGTTTTTCTAACAAAAGAACTTGGACAAACGTCTCTACAACTTTTGTAGCCAACGGTACAGAAACTTTTGTTACACTTGGTAATTTTAAAAGAGATAAAAGAACCAGAACTAAGGTTACTAATGACAGGCTTCGTAAAGCATCATACTACTACATAGATCAGGTATCTGTTGTAGAAGATGAGGGTATTAACTTAGATGAAATATATGTTATTAAAGACTTGCTATTTACATCTGATAGTTATGTGATTAATAAAGAAGCTAAAGGGCAATTAAGGGAGTTGGTAAGGTATTTAAAAAGAAATCCAAGACTTAATGTTACCATTTATGGGCATTCTGACAACGAAGGAGATGCTAAATACAACAAACTATTGTCTTTAAACAGAGCAAAATCTGTAGGTGAATTTTTATTGGATAATGGTTTAACTTTTGACCGTATTAAATGGCAAGGATATGGAGATGAAATTCCTTTGGCAACTAATAACAGTGAAACAGGAAGATTAAAAAACAGAAGGGTTGAGTTTGTGGTTTCAGAAAGTAAGTACAATACTTACGCAAACAATGGTTTTGAAGAAGATAAAGAGTAAAAAATGCTAATTATACTATAAAAAAACCTCTTCTTAACAAGAAGAGGTTTTTACTATTAAAACAAATTGTAATGCTATTTTGCTTGCATTAATTCTTCAATTTCATCTGCTTCTATAGGAATGTTGGCCATTAAGTTAAACGGCTCTCCATTTTCTTGTATTACAACATCATCCTCTAACCTAATACCTAAGTTTTCATTAGGTATGTAAATACCAGGCTCTACTGTAAATACCATATTTGCTTTCATTGGAGTTTTTAATTCTCCGTAATCATGTGTATTTAAACCAATGTGGTGGCTAGTACCGTGCATAAAGTATTTTTTGTATGCAGGCCAGTTTTTATCTTCATTTTGTACATCTGCTTTGTCTAATAAACCAAGGCCTAATAACTCACTGGTCATTAATTTACCAACTTCCTTATGGTATTCTGCCCAAAGTGTTCCAGGAACAAGCATTTTTGTAGCATCATTTTTAACACGTAAAACCGCGTTATAAACCTCTTTTTGTCTTTTTGTAAACTTACCGCTTACAGGTATACTTCTACTTAAGTCACTAGAGTAGTTTGCGTATTCTGCAGCAACATCCATAAGTATAACATCACCATCTTTACATTGTTGGTTGTTTTCTATGTAGTGTAATACGTTTGCATTGGCGCCAGAAGCAATAATTGGTGTATAAGCAAAACCTTTAGAGCGGTTACGTATAAACTCGTGCAGTAATTCTGCTTCAATTTCATACTCCCAAACACCAGGTTTAACAAAGCTTAATAAACGTCTAAAGCCTTTTTCTGTGATATTACAAGCTTCTTGCATCAATGCCAATTCTTCAGGCTCTTTTACGCCTCTAATATTTTGCATTATGGTAAAGCTTTTTGCCCATTGGTGTGCAGGGTAATCTGCTTTGCATTTTTTTATAAATCGGTCTTCCCTTGTTTCTGTTTCTACAGCTTGTCTATAGTGCTCGTTAGTGTCAAAGTAAACAGTTTCTGCCTCGGTCATTACATCAAAGAAAACTTTGTCAAAATCAGACAACCAATATACAGTTTCTATTCCAGAAACTTCTGTTGCACGTTCTTTGGTAAGTTTTTCCCCTTCCCAAACAGCAATATGTTCATTGGTTTCGCGTACAAATAAAATTTCTTTGTGTTTAGGATCTAGTGCATCAGGAAAAAGAATCAAAATAGTTTCTTCTTGGTCTGCACCCGATAGGTAAAAAATATTTCTATTTTGCTCAAAAGGCATTGTGCTATCTGCGCCAATAGGGTATATGTCATTAGAATTAAAAACAGCAACACTCTTAGGCTTCATTTGAGCCATAAACTTTTTGCGGTTTTTTACGAATAATTTAGAATCGATTTGATTGTACTTCATTTCTTAATTTTTCAGTTGTTATAATGAAATTTCAGAGGCAAAATCGCATAAAATTTCAAGATGTAACCAAAAGTAATGAATATCTATTTTGATGCATAAGAAAACATATCTTTTAGTCTCTTTTTAACGTATTTGGGGCATCAAATAACAAACAAATAAATGTGTTTATACATGTGGTAAAAAATTATTTTGGCATAACACCCTTTATTTATAACTTCCGTAAGTTAAATTAACAGACTAATTAAGAGAACAAAACCTAACGAACTAAAACCTAAAAAATGAAAAAAATTTTATTCATGTGCCTTATGTTTTCTGGTACATTAAGCTTTGCTCAGCCAGCAGCAACCCCCAAAAACGTTGTGCAAAATGCACTTGTACAAAAAAAACAAATGGAAGAATCTTCTGTTGTAAAAAATATAGTATTCACTAATATTGGGCCAACAGTAATGAGTGGCCGTATTGTAGATGTTGCTGTTAACCCTAAGCAACCTACGGAGTTTTATGCTGCTTATGCATCTGGAGGATTGTGGTATACAAATAATAATGGCACAACTTTTACTCCGGTGATGGACAATGCAAGCACGCAAAATATAGGAGATATTGCTGTAGACTGGCAATCTGGAACTATATGGGTTGGTACAGGAGAAAATAATTCGTCTAGATCTTCTTATGCTGGTGTGGGATTATTAAAATCTACAGATAAAGGAGAAACCTGGCAGAATATGGGTTTGGTAGATGCGCACCATATTGGCCGTATTTTAATTAATCCAGAAAATACGAATGAGGTTGTTGTAGGTGCAACAGGGCATTTATACTCTGCTAATGAGGAGCGTGGTATTTATAAAACTACAGATGGTGGTAAAACTTGGAAAAAAACACTTTTTGTAAATGATGTTACTGGTATTATAGACGTTGCTATGGTGCCAACTAACTTTAATGTACAATATGCAGCTGCTTGGGAAAAAGACCGTAAAGCTTGGAATTTTTCTGGTAACGGATCTAACTCTGCTATATATAAAAGTATTGATGGTGGTAGTAATTGGACAAAAATTACAACTAAGGAAAGTGGTTTTCCTACTGGAGAAGGTGTTGGTAGAATTGGTTTAGCCGTTTTTGATGAAAACACTGTTTACGCTGTTCATGATAGTCAGTTTAGAAGACCTGCAGAAGCTAAAAAGAAAAAAGCATCTAATGATTTGGTTAAAGATGATTTTAAAACAATGTCTACTAAAGAGTTTTTGGCTTTGTCTGACTCTAAGCTTAATAATTTTTTAAAAACAAACGGTTTTCATGAAAAGCATAGAGCGCCAAATGTTAAGCAAATGGTACGTGTTGGTACTGTTAAACCAATAGATATTGCTAAGTATTTAGAAGATGCCAACTCTATGTTGTTTGATACGCCTGTTGTTGGAGCAGAAGTATATAGGAGTGATGATGCAGGGAAGACTTGGAAAAAAACAAACCAAGAACATATAGATAATTTGTTTTATAGTTATGGCTATTACTTTGCGCAAATAAGAGTACACCCTAAAAATAAAGATGAAATTTACTTAGCTGGTGTGCCGCTAATAAAATCTAATGATGGCGGTAAAACTTTTGATAATATAGATGGTCCAAATGTACACTCAGACCATCACGCACTATGGATTAATCCGGATTTAAAAGGACATTTAATTAATGGTAATGATGGCGGAATTAATATATCATACGATGATGGTAAAAATTGGATAAAAAATAATTCACCAGCTGTTGGTCAGTTTTATGCTATTAATGTAGATGATGAAAAACCATATAATGTCTATGGTGGTTTGCAAGATAACGGAGTTTGGGTTGGTGCCAATAATGCTAGAGAAAGTGTAAGGTGGCACCAAACAGGACAGTATCCTTGGGAAAGCTTAATGGGTGGTGATGGTATGCAAGTGCAGATAGATAGTAGAAATGCTAACATTGTTTATACAGGTTTTCAGTTTGGAAACTATTTTAGAATAGACAGGGAAAACGATTCTCAAAAATACATTCAGCCTAAACATAATTTAGGGGAGAGTCCTTATCGCTTTAATTGGCAAACACCAATTTTATTGTCTCCTCACAACCAAGATATTTTATACTTAGGAGGTAATAAATTGCACCGTTCTTTTAATAAAGGAGATAATTGGGAAACTATTTCTGGCGATTTAACAAATGGAGGCAAAAAAGGAAATGTGGCTTATGGTACATTAACTACAATATCAGAATCTCCTTTTGCATTTGGATTGCTGTACACAGGTAGTGATGACGGAGCCATACAACTTACTAAAAATGGTGGTGCTTCATGGGAAAAAATAAGTGATAACCTTAAAAACGATGAGCTTTGGGTGTCTAGAGTTGTTGCGTCTGCGCATAAAAAAGAACGTGTTTATGTAACTTTAAATGGTTACAGATGGGATGATTATACGCCATACGTATATGTAAGTGATGATTACGGTAAAAGCTGGAAAAATATTGGTGGTAACATACCTGCTTCTCCAGTAAATGTTATTATTGAAGATCCTGAAAATGAAAATTTATTATTTGTTGGTACAGATAATGGTTTGTATGTGTCTTTTAATATGGGAAATACCTGGAATTTATTTACTAACGGTATACCTGCTGTAGCTGTACATGACTTGGTAATACAACCTACGGCAAAAGATTTATTGGTTGGTACGCATGGTAGAAGCATTTATAAAACTAATATTGCCAAGCTTCAGGAAATGACACCTAAAATGTTGGCTAAAAAATTACACTTGTTTAAACCAGAAAACATTAAACATTCTAGCAGGTGGGGTAATGCTCAATCAACAAGGTTTAGGCCAAACACACCAGGAGTAGATATCAATTTTTATGCAGATAAAAAAGGGAGTTTTACTGCTCGTATTTTAACTATGAATAATACAGAGGTTAGCTCTGTTGTTGTAGATGGTGAAAAAGGGTTTAATGTGTTGTCTTATGATGTTGCTTTTTCTAAAACAGGAAAATCTAACTTTCTAAAAAAGAATAAAGTAAAGTTACAGCAAGCTAAAGATGGCAAAACATATTTGCCTAAGGGAGTGTATAAAATAGAATTGTTTGGTAATGGGGCTAAAACAGCTACAAAATTTGAAATAAAATAAATATACCTATTGTTATATTTTTATAAGCCAAGATTAGTTTCTTGGCTTTTTTTATGTTAAAAAACCCATAAATACTAAAGTCTAATTTTTTAAAGCCTTAGTTTTGCATTCTCTTTATTTTTATTAATTTTTTATAATACTAAATGCGTATATTTTATATACTGTTCTTTATTTTAAGCGCAGCAGCATCTGCTTACGGACAAGAGAATTTAACTTTAAGTACAGATTCTAAAAAAGGCAAATTATACTTTTATTGGGGTTGGAATACCGCTCAGTACTCTTCATCTGATATTGAATTTAAAGGGGAGGACCATAATTTTGTATTAAAGAATGTAAAATCTCATGACCATGATTTAAGATGGAAGGTTAGTGAGCATTTAAATCCTGGCCGTTTAACTATACCTCAATTTAATTTTAGAGTGGGTTATTTTTTAAATGATCACTGGGATATTTCTATTGGTACTGACCATATGAAATATGTAGTAAATGATTTGCAAACGGTAAAAATTTCTGGTTATATAGAGGGTACAGGTACTGTTTATGATGGTGTTTATGATAATGATGATATTGTAATTGATCAAGAAAGCTTTTTAGAGTTTGAGCATACAGATGGATTAAACTATGTAAATGTAGGTCTTAGAAGAAATGATAAACTAGCTAGCTTAACTAGTTTTGCAGACCTTAATTTGTTGGTTGGTGTAAATGCAGGCGTGTTAATTCCTAAAACAAACTCAGATTTACTTAATAAAGGTAAAAATGATGAGTTTCATTTAGCAGGTTATGGTGTAGGCGCTACAGGAGGCTTAAACTTAACGTTATTTAAGGTCTTTTTTATTCAGACCGAATTGAAAAGTGGTTATATAAATTTGCCAAGTATTATTACAACACCTTTAGATACAGATAGAGGAAAACAAGATTTTCTGTTCTCTCAATGGAATGTAGTCTTTGGGGGTTACATAAACCTTAATAAAAAACATAAAGCCAAAAACAAAAGATAGTTTTTGGCTTTATTGCTTATTTTTCACCAGCAACAGTATTATCTGTAAGGGTATGCATAAAAGCTACTAGGTTTTTTTGTTCTTTATCTGTTAGCTTAAGCTCATCAAAAGGTAGTGTTTGGTGGTCTAAATTAAAGCCTAAACCAGCTCCACCTCCTAGGTTGTAAAAATTAACAACTTCTTCTAAAGTGTTGTAAATGCCATTGTGCATATAAGGAGCTGTTAGTGTGCTATTTCTAACTGTGGGTGTTTTAAACATTTTATCATGTATATCTTCTTCAAAAACCCAATAAAAACCTCTGTCGTTGTCTAGAACTTTGTTTTTACTTGTTTTTGGTACGCCAATAACCTCTTTCTCTGTTTCTTTATAAAAAGGCGGTACTGTGCCGTTTGTTAAGGGTATAAAATGGCAGGTTGCACAAAGTGCTTTGCCCATAAATAAATTAAAACCGTTTTTTTCTTCAGCGGTAAAACTGCTAGTTTCACCTCGCAAGTCCTTATCAAATTTAGAATTAAATCCAATTAATGTAGATACATAAACAGATATAGCTCTAACGGTTTCTCTATTGCTATTAGGTACAACGCCAAAAGCATTTTTAAATAATGTTATATAGGTGGTGTCTTTTAAAATATTTCCTGAAAAACGATGTACATCTGTATTAAACTCTTTATCGTTTTTAAAAACAGCACTTATTTGGTCGTCTATAGTATTTGCTCTTCCGTCCCAAAAAAATGCTTTTTGGTAAATGCTATTTAGTAGTGTGGGTGTGTTTCTTTGTAGTAGAGCTTTGTTGTTGTCTTTGCCAAGTCTTAATCCATCTGTATATCCTTTATTTGGTAAATGGCAGGTAGCACATGACATTGCGCCATCACTAGATAGTTTTTTATCAAAAAATAACTTTTTCCCTAAAGCAATTTTCTCTTCAGAAGGGTTTCTATCGTTTACATCTAAAAAGTAATTTGCATTAAAACTATCTTCTTCAAAAAAAGTAGGAGCATTAAAATTAAAAGGATATGCATTGGTTTTTCCATCCCAAAGTTGAGATGTTTGTCTTATTTCTACCCAGTTTTTTGTAATTGGGTTTAGGTAATCTCTTATAAAAGTATATCTATCAAATAAAATAAAGTCGGTATTCTTTTTAATGTAGCTAATTGCTTCACTTATATTTTTACTAAAATCAGTGTCTAGCTTCTTGTTTTTTCCTACAATTAATGGTTGTAAAGTTAATTTATAAACTTGGTGTAAACTGCTTAGTGATATCGCTGTTTCTTCTATACTTTTGCCTGTTACAGGAGTGTCAAAACCAGCCATTGCTAAACTTGCAATACGTATTAATTGTTGGTGTGTACCAATAAAAAAGCGTTTAGGTGTTAATTCTCTTTTTTTTATATTTTCTTTTAAGTTGTTTACAAATCCTTTTTGGTAGTAAAGTTCTCTTAAAAAGTCTTTTTGGTTTCCGTCTTCAGTAAATAATGTTTCTTCTATTTTTTGTAAGCCAACAGGCGAAACTATTCTGCCGCTATCATCATTATATGTGGGTAAAGCGGGTCCGTTTGCTTTATGGGTTACAGAAGGGTTTAAAGCGCCTGCAAAAGGTTCTGCTTTTTTAAAAGCAATGCGTAATTTAAAAAAAAGAGTTTTAGCTAAACTGTCATTATACTTAACTGTGTTTAGCGTGTCTATTAATTCTGCTGCTTGCGTTATGTGTTTTGCGTAATAATCTTGAGCAGCTTTCCAGTTGACTTCTTGTGAAGTAGTGGTTTTGGTATAGTCTTGTTTTTCTTTGCAGGCAGAAGCAAGTAATACCAAAAAAAATAAAATTTTAAAACTGTGTTTAAGCATTTGTTGTAGTTTTTATATAGTAAAAAGTCCCTGCACCATATGATACAGGGATCTTTTTAATAAAATATGTGTTGTTTTTATCTAGGTAAACCTTTGATTATTACAATTTGAGATCCTTCTAGGTAAGGAGAGTCTCCTAACCAAGGGTGTTGTAAAGATTGTGTACCACCATCTACACCGGCAAACTCATTACTTTTCCAGTAGTGTGGTTGTAAAGCCAACATAAAAGTATCTGGCTCTCCTATTTTGTCAGATATATCTATTAATGAACCAAACTCTCCGCTTAAGCCAGTAGTTTTGTCTAAGGCTAAATCGTTTCTAACAACAAGCTCTAAAACTTTTCTAGAGTTGTTACCTTCTAGGTCAGACTGATAAATGTATGCTGCATGACCTCTATTAAAAGAGTTAGGATCTTCTTGTGTGTATATGTAGTTTTCGGTTACACAAATGTTATCTGGACTCTGTAACATTGCAAGGTTACCATCCATATTATTTGTATCTGTATTTCCACTAATAACCTGTGTTAGCTTTCCTTCTAAAGGGTTTGTAGCGTCTAGTTCTAATTTATAAACTGTTCCCCAGTCGTTATAAGTACCTCTTCCTGGGCCACGACCTGTAACTGCAAAGTAAACATTTCTAGCGTTTGCGTCTCCACCTTTTTGGTAATCTACGTCTTCTACTCTCATAAATTGAGATGCAAAAACGTCATTACAAGCTGTTTCCATTTCATCTACGGTTAAGCTAGATCCATTTACAATTTCAACAAATTCTACATCGTAAGTTGTCTGAAAATCTAAGTTTCCTTCGTTGTATTGTGTGTCTGCAGCTACTGCCATTACTGCACCAGCACCGTCAGATACTTGCTTTAGGCGTAATACGTAAATTTTTCCGCCAGTTAAATCAGCATCGCCAGCTGTAGAGTGGTACATAATAACTTGTCCTTCAGAACCAGAAGAATCATCATCACCACCAAGTATTACTGTTTGTCCTGCATAAGTTCCTTGTGGTAACGGAGTAGCGTTTTCCCAAGCAAACTCACCCAATGCATCTAAACCAAAATCTGCAGTTGGTGTTGGTGTTTCTACTAAGGGATCTATTCCTTTTACATCAAAATTAAATGCTTCAGATGCAGATAAAAATAAATCTTTATCACCACCGTGAATTTCCTTTTCCCACATAGTTCCAGAACATTGGCGTGCATAGTCTGCAACACTAGAGTTTAATAAATATGTTGCATCTGTTATATTAAATTTATTGTCTAATGATAACCTTGCTACAGCAAAATGATCTTCAAAATTTACTACATATTCATAACCTTCTCCGTTTTTAATTAGTCCGGCACCATCTGCACCACCACCAATTCTAAAGTCGCTACCGCCAAAGTTTAGTACATCGCTAGAGCTAACTAAAGAGTAAGCCTCTACAAAGTTAAACTGCCCATCTATAGCAACTAAAGGTTTCATATTAGATTTATTTTCAAAAATAGAAGCTGGTGGTGTGTAGTCTTCACCGTCTTGACCATTAATTCCGTCAATACCGTCTTTTCCGTCTGTGCCATCCATTCCGTCTTCAGGATTACAACCTATAATACTTGCTCCTATTAAGGAGAATACTAAAGCCTTGGCTAATAATTTTTTATTCATTTTTTAGTGTTGTTGGTTATTATTTCTCGCACAGCAAAAATAATTTTCAACATCGCCAATATTGTTAACTCATTATGGTGTTTGTATTAAGTAAGCTTTGTGTTTATGTTACTAGTTTAATTTAAGGTTATTAATTGTAATTGTTCTTAATAGCAAATGCAAATAACATACTAAGCGGTTTGTTTTAGTTATTAAAAAAAAGTGTATGTTTAGCTTAAACTAAGGTGTACACTAATAATTACCGATAAAATGCATACTTGTTTATTTGTAGCAAGGAATAAAGAGCGCCTACAAACTGGTTAGTTTGTAAATTGAAGTTTAAATTTTTAGGGTTTTGTATTTTAATTTGAAAAATTAACTTTTATTTGGCCAATTCTCCAATGTGAAAAAGTGCTTCTCCCTGATTAACTACAGCCTGATGATTGATACAAAAAACACAGCCATTAAAAGGAGCTTTAATTTCTTTATTTCGTTTAGAAAAGGCATCAGTTACAATACCAATAACAGCGCCTTTTTTAATATCGCTTCCATTTTTAATTTTAGGTAAAAACATACCAGCAGTAGGAGCGCGTAACCATTTTCTGTTGGTTAAATATACTGTTTCTTCTTTTTCAGGAAGTAAGGCTTCAGTTTTATTAATCATTTTAAAATGATGTAGAATGTTTAAAATGCCTTGTACACCTTGTTCAATAGAATATTCATCAAAACGCATGCTTTCGCCAGCTTCATAAACAATAGTGGGTATTCCTTTTGTAAAAGCTGTTTTTCTAAAAGATTTAGGTATAAGGTCTGATGAAAAAGTAAATGGAGCATTAAAAATAGCCGCAAGCTCTTCACTATTTTTATCTGCTGCCGTATAACGTGTTTGAGGATAATTAGATCTGCTGCCGCCACCAGTGTGTAAATCAACTCCAAAATCTATTTGAGGAAATATTTCTTTTGTAAAGTGATATGCTATTCTACTTGCTAATGAGCCAGATTTTGATCCAGGAAAACTTCTATTAACATCTTTACCATCTGGTAATTCTCTAGAAAAATGAATAAATCCAAAAATATTTAAAATAGGAACTGCTATTATGCATCCTTTATTAACATTAAAATATTTTTTATCTAACATTCTGCGCACTATTTCTATGCCATTTATTTCATCGCCATGTAGCCCTGCTTGCACTAGTAAGGTAGGGCCAGGGTTTTTGGCGTTAAATACATAAATAGGAATATCTATAATAGTGCCTGTTGGTAACCTGTCTATTTTTATGCTTACCAGTTTTTCTTGTCCTGGTTTTACACTTTCAGTACCAATGGTTATGGTTTTATTTTCGTCTTTTAAAAGCATTTTTTTCTACGTATTCAATAATTTTTTTGGCAACATTAACGCCTGTTGCACTTTCTATGCCTTCTAACCCTGGAGATGCATTAACCTCAATAAGTAAAGGGCCGTTTTTAGATCGTATTAAATCTACACCAGCAACACCAAGGTCTAGTTGTTTTACTGCTCTAAGTGCTATTTTACATTCATATGCGGTTGGTTCTATTGCTTGTACAGTGGCACCTCTGTGAACATTAGACCTAAATTCGCCCGCTTCACTGGTTCTTTTCATACTAGCTACAATTTTATTGCCAACTATAAAAATTCTTATGTCTTCTCCGTTAGATTCTTTAATAAATTTCTGAATTAAGATACTTGTATCCATCTTGTAAAAAGTATCTATAATAGATTTTGCAGATTTTTTGGTTTCTGCTAAAATTACACCAAGTCCCTGTGTGCCTTCTTGCAACTTAATAATTACAGGTGTGCCACCAAGCAGTGCTATTTGAGACTCTATGTTATTAGGATTAATAGAAAATAATGTTTCTGGGACAGGTACGCCACACCTAGTCATTATTTGCAATGTTTTTACTTTGTTTCGTGCCTTTATTATGCTTAATGATTTTACTGTGGTAAAAACGCCATTTAACTCAAACTCCCTAACCACAGCCGCACCGTGCCTAGTTACTTTATTTCCTATTCTAGGAATAATAGCATCAAACTCATTGGTGATATCTTCTTCGTTTAAATATATTTTAGGAGTAGTTGCTCCTAATTTTACAGAGCATTTGGTGTGGTCTACGAGCTCTATATAATGCCCGCGCTTTTCTGCTTCTTGTGCAATTCTTCGTGTAGAGTACACGCCCATACTAACAGAAAGTAAGCCAATGTCCATTTTTTACTCTTAAATTTTCTATGAATATCGGTCAAAAATAGTAATTAACAGAATTGTTAATCAAAGTTTCTTTAAAATAATTCTAAATACGTTACATATTTTAAGCAAAGTTTGTTGATAACTTAATTGAGTCGTAAATTTGTAAAACAAAACTAACAACAAATGAGCGGATTTTTTAAATCTTCAATTGGTAGAAAGTATGCGATGGCGCTTTCTGCTTTATTTTTAATGTTTTTTCTACTTCAGCATTTTGCTATTAATATTTTATCGGTGTTTAGTCCAAACGCATTTAATGAGGCTTCTCATTTTATGGGTACTTTTTGGGCTGTGCAGTATTTATTACAACCGATTTTAATTTTTGGAGTAATGTACCATTTTATAATGGGCTTTATTCTTGAATTTAAAAATAGACAAGCAAGAGTGGTAAAGTATGCAAAAAACAATGGAGCAGCTAATTCTAGCTGGATGAGTAGAAATATGATTTATAGCGGTTTGGCTATATTAGGTTTCTTAGTACTACATTTTATAGATTTCTGGTTGCCAGAAATTAACACTAAATACATCCAAGGCGATATGTCTGGATTATTAGCAGATGGTGAAGGCTTTCGTTATTACGAAGAGCTTACACACAAATTTGTTAACCCATTAAGAGTTGGCGCTTATGTTTTGGCATTTGTGTTTTTATCTTTACACCTTATGCACGGATTTAGTTCTGCGTTTCAATCTTCTGGAGTTAGCTCTATGAGAAAACAAAAGCTTCAGGCTTTTGGTAAGGCTTATGCTATAATAATTCCTTTAGGATTTATTTTTATAGCCCTTTTTCATCATTTTAATCATTAATAATATAGTGTCATATGTCTGTATTAGATTCTAAAGTACCTAAAGGCCCTCTTAAAACTAAGTGGACCGATTATAAAAACCATATAGATTTAGTTAACCCAGCTAACAAGCGTAACATAGATGTTATTGTTGTTGGTACAGGTTTAGCTGGTGGTTCTGCTGCTGCTACTTTAGCAGAGTTGGGTTACAATGTAAAAACATTTTGCTACCAAGATTCTCCGCGTAGAGCACACTCTATTGCGGCACAAGGTGGTATAAATGCAGCAAAAAATTACCAAGGAGATGGAGACTCTACCTACCGTTTGTTTTATGACACGGTTAAAGGTGGTGATTATCGTTCTCGTGAAGCAAACGTTTATCGTTTGGCTGAGGTATCAGCAAATATAATAGACCAGTGTGTTGCTCAAGGGGTTCCTTTTGCACGTGATTATGGCGGATTGTTAGACAACCGTTCTTTTGGTGGTGTATTAGTTTCTAGAACTTTTTATGCTAAAGGACAAACAGGTCAGCAATTGTTGTTAGGTGCATATTCTGCAATGAACAGACAAATTGCGCGTGGTAAAATTACTCCATTCAATCGTCATGAAATGCTAGACGTTGTTAAGGTAGATGGTAAAGCTCGTGGTATTATTGCTCGTAACTTAGTTACTGGTGAAATAGAACGTCATTCTGCTCATGCAGTAGTAATTGCCTCTGGTGGTTATGGTAATGTATATTTCTTATCTACCAATGCAATGGGTTCTAACGCAACAGCTGCTTGGAAAATACACAAAAAGGGAGCGTTTTTCGCAAACCCTTGCTACACGCAAATTCACCCAACTTGTATACCTCGTTCAGGAGACTATCAATCTAAATTAACATTGATGTCTGAGTCTTTACGTAATGATGGTCGTATTTGGGTTCCAAAGCATATTGAAGACGTTAAAGCAATTCGTGAAGGCAAGAAAAAGCCAACCGATTTGTCTGAAGATGAAAGAGATTATTACTTAGAAAGAAGATATCCTGCATTTGGTAACTTAGTACCGCGTGATGTTGCGTCTAGAGCAGCAAAAGAACGTTGTGATGCTGGTTACGGTGTTAACGCAACTGGTGAGGCAGTTTATTTAGATTTTGCTTCTGCAATTGAGCGTTACGGTAAAGAACAGGCTAAAATTCACAATATTACAAATGCATCTAAAGAAAAGATATACGATTTAGGTAAGGCTATTGTTGAGGCTAAATACGGTAACTTGTTCCAGATGTATGAGAAAATTGTAGATCAAGATCCATACAAAACACCAATGATGATTTACCCAGCGGTACATTACACAATGGGTGGTGTTTGGGTAGATTATAACTTAATGACTACTGTAGACGGTTTATACTGTATTGGTGAGGCTAACTTCTCTGATCACGGTGCAAACAGACTAGGAGCTTCTGCTTTAATGCAAGGTTTAGCAGATGGTTATTTTGTGTTGCCTTACACAATTGGAGATTATTTATCGCATGAGATTAGAACGGGTAAAATACCTACTGACACTCCAGAGTTTGATGCTGCTGAAAAAGAGGTTAAAGATAAAATTGACTTCTTTGTAAACAATAACGGTAAACACTCTGTAGATTATTACCATAAGAAATTAGGTAATATTATGTGGGAGAAATGTGGTATGTCTCGTAATGCTGAAGGGTTAAAAGAGGCAATGGTAGAAATTAAAGCACTACGTGAAGATTTCTATAAAAATGTAAGTGTACCTGGTAATGCTAATGAGTTAAATAGCGAATTAGAGAAAGCAGGCCGTGTGGCAGATTTCTTAGAGTTAGGTGAGTTGTTTGCTAAAGATGCACTTGTTAGAGAGGAATCTTGTGGTGGGCACTTTAGAGAAGAATCTGTAGAATTAGACGGCGAACAAAAAGGTGAAGCTAAGCGTAACGATGAAGAGTTTGCTTTTGTTTCTGCTTGGGAATATAAAGGAGAACCTGGTGATGCTGTATTGCATAAAGAGGAGCTAGAGTTCAATGAAATAGAATTAAAACAACGTTCATACAAATAAGATAGACATTATGAATTTAACACTTAAAATTTGGCGTCAAAAAGATGCTCAGTCGAAAGGTAAAATGGTCGATTATAAAGTGACTGAGATCTCAGAACATATGTCTTTCTTAGAAATGATGGATGTTTTAAACGAACAATTAATTAACTCTGGTGAAGAGCCAGTAGCTTTTGATCATGACTGCCGTGAGGGTATTTGTGGTATGTGTTCTATGTATATTAATGGTGAAGCACACGGTCCGGATAGGGGTGTAACTACTTGTCAATTGCATATGCGTATGTTTAAAGACGGTGATACCATTACAATAGAACCTTTTAGAGCAAAAGCTTTTCCTGTTTTAAAAGATTTAGTTGTAGATAGAGGTGCTTTTGATCGTATACAGCACGCAGGTGGTTATATATCTGTAAATACTTCTGGTAATACGCAAGATGCTAATGCTATTCCTATTTCTAAACACGCTGCAGATGAAGCTATGGATGCTGCAACTTGTATTGGTTGTGGTGCTTGTGTAGCAAGTTGTAAAAACTCTTCTGCTATGTTATTTGTTGGTGCTAAAGTATCTCAGTATGCTTTATTACCACAAGGGCAAGTTGAAGCTGTAGACCGTGTTAAAAATATGGTTGCTCAAATGGATTTAGAAGGTTTTGGTAACTGTACAAATACTGGAGCATGTGAAGTAGAGTGTCCTAAAGGAATTTCTTTAGAAAACATTGCACGTATGAATCGTGAGTTTTTATCTGCAAACATTAAAGGATAAGCTAAAATAAGTTACAGTGTAACTATTTTGTATAAAATTAAAAATCCCAAGTTGTGTATACAGCTTGGGATTTTTTATAAATTGTATTTGCTATTCTGCGTAATTAGGAATGTATGTGCTGCCAGTTATAATAGCTTTTATGTCTTTTTCTAAGCTTATTATAGGAGATTCTACAATACGGTTAATTTCTTTACCGTTTTTAAAAAAAATAAAAGTAGGTACGTGTGTAATGTTTAACCCTTTTTCTTCTCCTCCTGGGCTTTTTTTATAATTATTTTTTGCATTATCTACTGCTACTAAACTAAAATTTTCCATTGGGTAGTTTGCTGCTTCTAATACTTTGTAGAACGGTGGTGTTTCTCTTTTGCTATCACCGCACCAGGTACCCATAAAGGCAACTATTTTGTACGCTTTTAGTTTGTCTTTTATTGTGTTTATTGTTTCTGTGTCTACCTTATAATCGTTGTAGTTGGGTGTAAACCAATTTTCAAATGAATTTTTTGTTAGGTCAGACTTGCTAATTTTACCTAGTAAGCGTTCTCTGTTGTTGTGGTCTTTAGGTACCTGTGCAGAAGCTACAACGGTAAACAAAAATAACGCTAGAAGTTGAGTGGTGTGTTTTGCTTTTTTCATTTTAATTAGATTTAGCACTAAGTTACATGGCTTTAATGAGCTAATCAAACGCTTTAAGGCTATTTTAGTATAAATTAATAGTATCTTATATATGTTTTGTATTAATTGCCTTAAGTGGCTTATTTTAATTGATTTTTTGAGAAAATAAAAAGGAGCTACATTTAGTAAAATGTAGCTCCTTTTAATGTCTTTAGTTTAAACTCATTTATGAAAGCATAAATAGTTTTTTCGTTAGGCTAATAACTCCAGAAAAGAAACTTTTCTTGTAAATTACTTTCTCTGATGTTGGGTAAATTTGGGCATTCATAATTTAGGTTGTTAAAAGTTTTAATTTGGGGTTAAACTTATAATACAATGTAAATATAGGTGCATCCTTTAAAATTGTAAAACAATTGTTGTAAAACGCTACTTTTATGTTGTATACCTACATTTTTTGTTTAAATATCCATTTCAGGAACGTCTCCATCTACAATTAAAGTACCCTTTGTGGCTTTCTTTATTTCATCTACAGTTACACCTGGAGCGCGCTCTAAAAGTAAAAACCCTTCTTTAGTAACCTCTAAAACAGCTAGGTTTGTTACTATTTTTTTTACACAACCAACACCAGTTAAAGGTAAGGTACATTTGTCTAATAATTTAGACTCTCCTGCTCTGTTGGTGTGCATCATAGCAACAATAATATTTTCTGCAGATGCAACTAAGTCCATTGCCCCACCCATACCTTTTACCATTTTTCCAGGTATTTTCCAGTTGGCAATATCTCCGTTTTCAGAAACTTCCATAGCGCCTAAAATAGTAAGGTCTACGTGTTGCCCTCTAATCATACCAAAACTTGTTGCAGAGTCAAAAAAAGAAGCTCCTGGTAAAGTTGTTATGGTTTGTTTACCAGCATTAATGATATCAGCATCTTCTTCTCCTTCAAAAGGGAAAGGGCCCATACCCAATACGCCATTTTCACTCTGAAACTCAACACTTATATCATTGTTTACAAAATTAGCTACTAAAGTAGGTATGCCAATACCTAAATTCACGTAAAACCCGTCTTGTACTTCTTTTGCAATGCGTTTAGCTATTCCGTTTTTATCTAGCATAATAGTTACTATAAAATTGAATATTTTTTTTAATTAGATAAGTTACCTGCGTCTTATCATATATTTATTAAAGGTATTGGTTGCGCTACTTTCTACGGACATAAAAAGTATTGGAATACCAACTGCAACTGTTCCAATAGCGCCAAAAATAGACCATAATATTATTGCAGATGCAAGGCCAATTATAGCGCCTATTACTATTAATCTCTTGTCTTGTACTGCTGTAATTTTATTAATATGTACTTTTTCTATAGAGTTGCAACTTGTGCAATTAGCGTTAAAACTATCGCCAATTTTCATATGTAAATCTCCTCTGGTTGCAATTACTGGTGTGTAATAATTTGTTGCTTTGCAAGAAGGACATCTATATGCTAATTTCATAAGGCACTTTCTGTATTACTCTTTAGTTCTAACAGTACGTTGTTCTATTCTTTTTTGATAATCTTTTCCTTGAAAAATTCGTTGTACAAATATTCCTGGAATATGAATTTCATTTGGGTCTAAACTTCCTGCTGGTAAAAGTTCTTCAACTTCGGCAACAGTTATTTTGGCAGCACCACACATAACGGCATTAAAGTTACGGGCTGTACCTTTAAAAATAAGGTTCCCTGCTTCGTCACCTTTCCAGGCTTTTACAAAAGCGAAATCGGCTTTAGCAGCTTCCTCTAAAACATACATTTTGCCATTAAACTCTCTTGTTTCTTTCCCTTCTGCTACCTCTGTACCGTAGCCGGCAGGAGTGTAAAAAGCCGGAAAGCCAGATTGTGCAGCTCTACATTTTTCAGCTAAAGTGCCTTGTGGTGTTAATTCTACTTCTAGCTCACCACTTAGCATTTGTCTTTCAAATTCATCATTTTCACCAACATATGAAGATACCATTTTTTTAACTTGACGTTTTTGTAGTAATAAGCCAAGTCCAAAATCATCTACACCTGCATTGTTAGATATGCAAGTAATATTTTTAACGTTTAGGTTAACAAGCTCTTCTATTGCGTTTTCTGGAATGCCGCATAATCCAAAGCCGCCAACCATAAAAGTCATATTGTCTTTTACGCCTTTAAGGGCTTCTTTAACGTTTGCTACTGTTTTTCTAATCATTTTAAATAAGAATTAATTAAAAATCAAGATCTTCTATGTCGTCATCAACACGCTGATCTTGTTGCATCTCTTTTCTAACCTTGGCGCAATCTACATTAATAGATAGGTTTTTAGGTTTGGTAAAGGCTTTGTCTGATATGCCTAAATCTTTATCTGCATAATTTGCTTTCATGTACATACCCCATATTGGTAATGCCATTGCTGCTCCTTGCCCGTATGTGATACTTTTAAAGTGTGTTGCTCTGTCTTCGCCACCAACCCAAACGCCAGTAACTAAGTTTGGTACCATACCCATAAACCAACCATCACTTTGGTTTTGTGTAGTTCCTGTTTTACCAGCAATTGGGTTCCTAAGTTCGTAAGGATAACCAGTCATAATTTCTTTATAGTCTCTTCTATTTGCTTGGTATTTGTGTCTTAGCCTTGTTCCTGAACCACCTTGAGTAACGCCTTCCATTAGATTTACAACAGCGTAAGCAACATCTTTACTCATAACATCTCTTGTTTCTGGAGTATACTCATAAAGTACTGTGCCGTTTTTATCCTCTATTCTGGTAACCATTACGGGTTTTACATACACACCTTGGTTTGCAAATGCGCCATATGCGCCAACCATTTCATACACACTCATATCTGCAGTACCTAAAGCAATAGATGGTACTTCTGGTAACTCTTTAGAAATGCCTAATTTTTTAGCCATTTGCACTACTGGTGCAGGGCCAACCTCGTCTATTAATTTTGCTGTAACAGAATTTACGGAATTTGCTAATGCGTGTTTAAGCGTCATCATTTTTCCTGAATACTTACCGTCTGAGTTTTTAGGGCACCAAGCGTCTGTGTTACCGTGTTTGCCAGCTGCAATACAATGTTGTGTGTCCATAATAGAATCACAAGGAGATAAACGCAATTGGTCTATAGCTGCAGCATACACAAATGGTTTAAATGTAGAACCTGCTTGCCTAGATCCGTTATATACATTGTCATACTGAAAATACTTATAGTTTATACCACCAACCCAGGCTTTAACGTGCCCTGTTTGTGGTTCCATAGACATCATAGCTGTTCTTAAAAAAGATTTGTGATATCTAATGGAGTCTAAAGGAGACATTACAGTGTCTTTGTTTTTAGTTTTGGTTGTCCAGCTAAAAACCTTC
This sequence comes from Cellulophaga geojensis KL-A, assembly GCF_000568425.1. Taxonomy (NCBI): domain Bacteria; kingdom Pseudomonadati; phylum Bacteroidota; class Flavobacteriia; order Flavobacteriales; family Flavobacteriaceae; genus Cellulophaga; species Cellulophaga geojensis. The sequence goes on along the minus strand of NZ_ARZX01000003.1, from coordinate 53,644 downwards.
ATTGGAATTGGCTTTTTAAATGCTGCTCTAATTTCCTTTTCAGATTTTCCGTTTCTTTTCATAGATCTCCATCGGTCTGAAGTTTTCATACCTCTTTCCAGTATTCTATTTACCTCGTCCTTGTTTAGGTCTAAAAATGGAGCGGTTTTATTACGTTCTGGTGTATTTTGAACAAAAAACTCAGCTTGTAACTTCGTCATATGTCTTTCTACTGCTACTTCTGCGTTTTTCTGCATTCTAGAGTCAATAGTGGTGTAGATTTTTAATCCGTCTAAAAATAAGTTCCATTTGTCGCGCTCTCCTTTTAATCCAGGCTTAGGGTTCTTTTTTGCCCAATCGCTCATAAAACCTTGTAAGTACATTCTAAAATACGTTGCAAGACCTTCTTTATGGTTTTCTGGAGAAAAGTTTAAGCTTAACGGTGTTTTTTGTAATGAGTCTTTTTCCTTTTGAGTAATGTAGCCATATTTTGCCATTTGCGCTAACACTACATTTCTACGATTTAAAGTTCCTTCTGGGTTTCTTTTTGGGGTAGGATTGTATAAAGATGAATTTTTAAACATACCTACCAGCATCGCAGATTCCTTAACATCTAAATCTTTAGGTTCTTTGCCAAAGTAAATACGAGAAGCAGAACGTATACCATCTGCATTATTACCAAAATCATAAATGTTAAAGTACATTGCTATAATTTCTTCTTTAGTATACTGGCGCTCTAAACGAGTTGCAATAACCCATTCTTTAATTTTTTGAGTATAACGTTGCCATCCTCTTGCAGCTTGGCCTGTAAATAATTGCTTTGCTAGCTGCTGAGAAATTGTACTTGCGCCTCCCTTTTTTCCTAGGTAGAAAAATGCTCTTAGTGTACCACGGGCATCTATTCCAGAGTGCTCAAAATAACGAGCATCTTCTGTTGCAACCAAAGCATCTACTAAATGTTTAGGCAATTGCTCGTAAGCTACATCTGTTCTGTTGTCTTCAAAATAGTACTTGCCTAATAACTCGCCATCTGAGGAGATAATTTGACTGGCTAAATTTGTTTGAGGATTCTCTAAGCGTTCAAAATCTGGTAACTCGCCAAAAGCATTCATAGATGCTAATAAAAATATAAGTACCACAGATATAATACCTACAACAAATAATATCCAAAACCATTTAATAAACTTAAAAAATGGTTTACTTTCTTTTTTCTTTACAGCCTTTGCCATTGCTATTCTTTAATTTTTTCTATTTGATACCCAACATCAGTGATGCCTTCTAAATTTACTATGCCGTTTACATTGCCATTTTTGCGCATAGCTTGTGAAATTTGTAATGTATATACGCCATTTTCTGGAAAAACGATGTTTTCTTTAAGCCAAAGTTTATTTTCTTTAATACTTCCGTTTCCTTTACCTAACCACTCACCATTAGGCTTTGCCATTTGGTATTCTAAGGTGTCTTTAATAACAGTTCCGTTAGGAAAACTTAACTCTGATATTAAAAATAAGTTACTGTAAGGAAATGTATTGTCATTTCTTAGGTTGATAAATACATTATACCTGCTAATTGTGTCTGGTGCATTAAATGAAAAACTCATTATTTCATCTTTATTCCAAACGCCATTTTTAGTTGCCTTGTATTTGGTTTCTATAATGTTAGAGTTGCAGGCACCTAAGAGTACAAGTAAAAAAATGATAAAACTATTTCTTAGCATTTTTTGTGGGTCTTTTTTTGTTAGTGTTGCTGTTACTATTTGGGTTGTTGTTTTTTTTGTTTGCAACAGGTCTTTTTTTAGCCGGACTTTTAGCCTTGTTACTCTTGCTATTAGGGTTTGACTTTGGTTTTGACCTCTTATTATTAGGGTTGTTGTTGTTGTTGTTGTTGTTGTTGTTGTTGTTGTTGTTGTTGTTGTTGTTGTTGTTGTTGTTGTTGTTGTTGTTGTTGTTGTTGTTGTTGTTGTTGTTGTTGTTGTTGTTGTTGTTGTTGTTGTTGTTGTTGTTGTTGTTGTTGTTGTTGTTGTTGTTGTTGTTGTTGTTGTTGTTGTTGTTGTTGTTGTTGTTGTTGTTGTTGTTGTTGTTGTTGTTGTTGTTGTTGTTGTTGTTGTTGTTGTTGTTGTTGTTGTTGTTGTTGTTGTTGTTGTTGTTGTTGTTGTTGTTGTTGTTGTTGTTGTTGTTGTTGTTGTTGTTGTTGTTGTTGTTGTTGTTGTTGTTGTTGTTGTTGTTGTTGTTGTTGTTGTTGTTGTTGTTGTTGTTGTTGTTGTTGTTGTTGTTGTTGTTGTTGTTGTTGTTGTTGTTGTTGTTGTTGTTGTTGTTGTTGTTGTTGTTGTTGTTGTTGTTGTTGTTGTTGCGCTTTTTATTATTGTTGCGTCTCTTTTTGTTAGACTTTTTTGGTTTGTCAAAACGAGTTAAACTGTCTTGGCCAACAACATTTTCAAACACCATTGCTTTTTCTTCAACTATGTTTTCTACCGCATAATCTTCTAAGCTAACAATTTTTTCTTTTTGCTTGTTTAAGGCAACAAGTTCATTTACTTGATCTTTGGTTAGCATATGCCAGTTTGCGGCATCATCTCTGTAAGAAAACCATAACATTTCTTTGAAAATGTCAGTTTTTTGGCAGTATGCAACTCCTTTTTCTGTAAATATTTTAGTGTCTTGACTAGGAAAATCCTTCAAGGCATCTAAATACACATCTAACTCATAGTTTAAGCAACACTTTAGCTTACCGCATTGGCCAGCTAGCTTTTGTGGATTTAAAGAAAGTTGTTGGTAGCGGGCAGCAGCAGTACTTACAGATCTAAAGTCTGTTAACCAAGTAGAGCAGCAAAGTTCTCTACCACAAGATCCAATTCCGCCTAAACGTTGTGCTTCTTGTCTGTAACCAATTTGGCGCATTTCTATACGAATAGAAAATGCCTTTGCCATATCTTTTATCAACTGTCTAAAATCTACCCTGTCTTCTGCTGTGTAGTAAAATGTAGCTTTAGAGCCATCTCCTTGAAACTCAACATCAGATATTTTCATCTCTAAATTAAGTGCAATTGCAATTTCTCTGGCTCTCTTTTTAATAGCCTCTTCTCTATCTCTGCAATTTTGCCAAGTATCTACATCTTTTTGACTAGCTTTTCTGTATAGTTTTAGAATATCTTCACTATCTAAAGCAACTTTTTTCTTTTTCATTTGCACCCTTACAAGCTCACCTGTAAGTGTTACCATACCAACATCATAACCAGATTTTGCTTCGGTTACTACTAAGTCTCCTATTGCTAGAGATAATTTATCTGTGTTTTTAAAAAACTCTTTTCTACTATTTTTAAAGCGTACCTCTACACAATTAAAAGGCTCTGCGCCGTTTGGCAACGACATATTAGAGAGCCAATCAAAAACCGTTAATTTATTACAGCCATCTGTTCCGCAAGTACCATTGTTCTTACATCCTTTTGGTTGGCCGTCTTTACCAGTTGAACAACTGCTACAACCCATATTATATATATTGATTTGACACTAAAAACAAAGCTGCTTTGTGCCAAAAAAGGTTCATATTAATTTACTTAACCGTAAAGATACTATTTTTAAGTTGAAATAAATAAGACAGTACTTTATTGTAAAATGTTAATTATTTAAACTGAATAAAATAGCTTTTTGTTGTCTGCTGTTTTAATGTAAAAAAGCTGCTAAAAACAAGTGTTTTAGCAGCCTTTATTTGTGTGGGGAAGTTTAGAGTTAAAATCTATTTTTTGTATTTTAAAACCTCAGATCTTCCTTTTTTAAATATTTTGTTGCTTACCGTTTTACCACGTCTAAGCTCTTTTTGTGTTTCGTAAGGCAGTGCGTGTATTTCTTTGCACTCTGTAGAACAACAATTGTCCATTTCTTCGGCACATTTTTTACACTGTATAAATAATAAATGGCAAGCCTCGTTAGCGCAGTTTACGTGTGTGTCACAAGGATCTCCACATTGGTGACAGTTGGCAATAACATCATCAGTTATGCGTTCACCTCTTCTGTGGTCAAAAACAAAGTTTTTACCAATAAACTTATTTTCTAGGTTTTTATCAGTTACCTGTCTGGTATACTCTATTATACCACCTTCTAGTTGGTAAACGTTTTTAAAGCCTTTGTGTTTGTAGTAAGCACTAGCTTTTTCACAACGTATACCACCAGTACAATACATTACTAGTTTTTTATCTTCTTTGTGGTCTTTTAAATCGTTCTCTATAATATCTAAAGAGTCTCTAAAAGTATCTACATCTGGAGTAATAGCATTTTTAAAGTGACCAATTTCACTTTCATAATGGTTGCGCATATCTACCAACACCGTATTTGGGTCTTCAATAAGCTCGTTAAATTTTTCAGCATTAACGTGTACACCCTTGTTTGTAACATCAAAAGCATTGTCGTTTAAACCATCAGCAACAATTTTATTACGCACTTTTACCTTTAATTTTAAAAAGGACATATTGTCTTGTTCAATGGCAATATTTAGTCGTACATTTTCTAAAAATGTAATACTATCTAAATGTGCTTTAAAGGCATTAAAATTTTCTGCAGGAACAGATAATTGAGCGTTTATACCCTCTGTTGCTACATAAATACGTCCAAGAACCTCTAATTGGTCCCAGGTAATAAATAAGTGATCTCTAAATAAAGATGTGTTGCCTATGTGCGCATATTTGTAGAAAGAAATGGTTAGGCGTTCCTTACCAGCCTCTTCAATAAGGGCTGCTCTTTCCTTGGCGCTTAATGTATTGTACAGTTGCATGCTATACTAATTTTATTAAGTTAAAGAATAGCGGCAAAGCTATAAAATATTGAGGTTTTGGGCAACAAAAAAGGGTTATAACATATAGTTAAACCCTTTTTAGATGCTTTTTCCGACTTAACCAACAAAGCGGAAAAATAAACCTGCCTTAAAAATGTAGAATCTTAAGGCACCTTCGTTTTAAGATTGAAGGTGAACACACCTTGTAGATGCAGCTTTGGTAAAAAGGTTGCGTTGGCATTGTATTATGACAAAAGAAATGGTAATTTAGCGGTACAAACACTATTAGAAATGAGCAACGAAAAAGAAGCAAAATTAAAAGCGTTAAAATTAACTTTAGACAAGCTAGATAAGACTTACGGTAAAGGATCTGTAATGAAGATGGGAGATAAGGTTGTAGAAGATGTAGCTGTTATATCTTCTGGATCTTTAGGTTTAGACATTGCCTTAGGCGTAGGTGGTTATCCACGTGGTAGAGTTGTAGAAATATACGGACCAGAATCTTCTGGTAAAACAACATTAACGTTGCATGCTATAGCAGAGGCTCAAAAAGCTGGTGGTATTGCTGCTTTTATAGATGCAGAGCACGCTTTTGATCGTTTTTATGCAGAAAAATTAGGAGTAGATATAGATAATTTAATTATTTCTCAGCCAGATCATGGAGAGCAGGCTTTAGAAATTGCAGATAATTTAATTAGATCTGGTGCTATTGATATTGTTATTGTGGATTCTGTTGCCGCTTTAACGCCTAAAAGTGAAATTGAAGGTGAAATGGGTGACTCTAAAATGGGATTACACGCCAGACTTATGTCGCAAGCACTACGTAAACTAACAAGCTCTATTAGTAAAACAAATTGTACTGTTATCTTTATTAACCAGTTAAGAGAAAAAATTGGGGTTATGTTTGGTAATCCAGAAACTACTACTGGTGGTAATGCATTAAAATTTTATGCTTCTGTACGTTTAGATATTAGAAGGTCTACACAAATTAAAAATACAGATGGTGATGTGCAGGGTAATAAAACAAGAGTAAAAGTTGTTAAAAATAAAGTTGCACCACCGTTTAGAACTACTGAGTTTGATATTATGTATGGTCAAGGTGTATCTAAAGTAGGAGAGATTTTAGATTTAGGTGTGCAATACGAAATAATTAAGAAAAGTGGATCTTGGTTTAGTTATGGCGATACAAAACTTGGTCAGGGTAGAGATGCTGTTAAAAGTATTTTAGCAGATAACCCAGAATTGCTAGAGGAATTAGAAGTAAAAATTAAAGATGCTATAAAAGCAGTTACAGCTTAATTTTTATTTATAAAATAAACAGTTTTACCCAAAAATGGGCCTAAAACATTCAAAATCCCGATTTTTTCGGGATTTTGTCGTTTTTAACGCAACCTTACCATTTAATAATCATCTATAAAGCAACAATATAATAATTACAACATGAAAAAAAGTTTAAGTATTTTAATGCTTGTGATAGTAAGTTTATCTTTTAACGCTTGCTCTTTAGATGATGATGATAATACTAATTTTAAATACGTAAATTTAAAGGTGTTAAGTGCAGAAGTGCCAGAGGCCTTTGAGTACGGAGAAAGGTATACCATATTTGTTACATACGCTAATCCTAATACGTGTACCTATTTTGAAGGGTTTGACATTCACAAGCATCAGTTAACAGAGCGTGAGGTTTACCCTATTGGAACAGAGTTAATAGGTAATGATAACTGCCAAGAAAGTACAGAAGAGGTAGAAGTGTCTTTTGATTTTGAGGTAATTTATAATGAAGATTACTTATTTAAATTTTGGACAGGGCAAAATGCAGATGGTGAAGACCAGTACATAGAAATTACAGTACCAGTAAACCAATAAAATATTTTATAACCAACCATTTTACGTTTTTTGGACTTAAATGAAACTATACATAATTGTGTAAAAGGCAATAGAGCAGCACAAGAGCAGCTTTACCGCCATTACGCTCCTATGCTTTATGGGGTTTGTTTAAAGTATTCTAAAAATAAAGAAGAGGCAGAAGACAATTTGCATGATAGCTTTATGACCATTTTTAATAAAATTGGTCAGTTTAAATTTAATGGTTCTTTTGATGGTTGGATAAAACGAATTACCGTTAATACTGTTCTGCAGAAATACAGAAAAGAAACTTACGTAGCTATAAAAGAAGAAGAAAAGATTGAAGAGCCAGTTGAAGTAGAAGTTACAGAAGACTCTCCCTCATTATCAATGCTTTTAAGTTACATACAAGAGTTGCCGTACAAATACAGAACAACGTTTAATTTATATGTGTTAGATGGCTATACGCACAAAGAAATAGGAGATTTGTTGGGTACAACGGCAGGTACATCTAAATCTAACTTAGCTAGAGCGCGACAAATTTTAAAGGATAAAATAGAAAAAACAAAGCTAAAAATAGTAGTTTCCATAGTGCTATTTTGTTGGTTGCAATTTTAATTGTAGTCAGTATATAATAATTAAAATGAGTAAAGAAAATTTAGACAAGCTGTTCCAGGATAAGTTTAAAGACTTTGGACAAGTGCCAGATGATAAAGTTTGGCAGCGGCTTAATGCGTCTTTAGACGATAAGAAAAAAGATAGGTTTGTAATTCCTATTTGGTGGAAACTTGGCGGAATAGCTGCTGTTTTTGCTTTGTTGTTTTTTGCGGTAAAACCTTTTTTTATGGCTGATGATGCAATAGTGCCTGCAATTACAGATACAAAAAAGGTACTGCCTAATACAGATACAAAAATTGTAGATAAGAATGCAAAAATAAATGGAGAGGACACTACTGATAAAAACAATATTAATTTACCTATTAATGAAGGCTCTGTTGTAACTACTACAAATGAAGAACACGGTAATAATGCATCTGTAGTCAATAAGAATAAAGCTAATACTCATACTTTTACAGCTACACAAAAACATAAAGTAACCAGAGAAGAAGCTACAACCTTATTTACTGTTAAAAACAGAGAGAATAGTGCTATTGCAGCTGCTTTAGTTAAAAATGCGACAAAGCACAACAAAAAAGTAGGTAATGTAGATAGTGTTGAAACAAAATCAACACCAAACTTAAAAGAAGAAAAAGAACAACTTTTTTCTAAAGAAATAGAAGAAGCAGTTGTAAGTACAGATACAGTTGGTAAAAAATCTATTTATGATGCCATAAAAGAGGCTGAAGAAAAAGCTGTTGCGTCTGTAAAAAAAGACAAGTGGTCTGTAGGTGCTAATGTGGCGCCAGTATATTTTAATTCTTTAAAAGACGGTTCTCCAGTAGACCCTAGTTTTGTATCTAACTCAAAGTCTGGTAATGTAAATATGAGTTATGGAGTAACTGTTGCTTATGCAGTAAATAAAAAATTAAGCATACGATCTGGAGTGCATAAGGTAGACTATGGTTACAATACTAATAATGTATTTTTTAAATCTGCTTTTGATCCTAAAAGTAACAATATGGTTAGCACAATAGATTATAGTGCAAATGCAGAAAGTATTGTTATACAAACAGATTCAGATGAACTTTTAGTACCGAGCAGTCCAAAATCAGAGGAATTTAGTTATGCAAATAAAAGTACTAGTAGAGAGGGTAAAATGGTACAGCAATTTGGGTATTTAGAGGTTCCTTTAGAGCTTAATTATGCGCTTACAGAGGGTAAATTTGGTGTAAACCTGATAGGCGGTGTAAGTTCTTTGTTTCTAGTAGATGATTCTATCTCCTTAGAGTCTGATGATTTAAGAACTAAAATAGGAGAATCTAATAACATAAATAGCCTTAATTTTAGTACTAATGTTGGTTTTGGACTTAATTATATGTTTACGCCTAAAATGCAGTTAAGCGTAGAGCCAATGTTTAAATACCAATTAAATACATTTTCTAATAGCTCTGGAGATTTTCAGCCTTTTTCTATGGGCGTTTATAGTGGTCTTAGTTTTAAGTTTTAAAATGAAATACCAGTTGGTTTTTTACTTTGCAACTCTTTAAGTATAACGTTTCGCACATCTTCTCTTAATGTTGCTTTGTGTTCTTCATCTAACTCCTTGGTTTCAAAAAAGGAATGAATTTTTACACGCAATAAACCTGGGCTTCCACTAAAAAAGGTAAAAGAAAAACGTTTTTTACAGTCTAAAAATGTCATAGGTACAATAGGTATTTTATGAGCTATGGCCATTTTAAAAGCACCATCTTTAAACTCGTCTAAAATAACGTCTTCCTCTGGCACGCCACCTTCAGGAAAAATACAAATACTTAGTCCTTGTTTTAATCTTCTTTGTGCACGCATATACACAGCAGTTCTACTTTTGGTATTACTACGGTCTACCATAATACAAACGCGTTTGTAAAAGAAACCAAAAAGCGGAATTTTAACCAATTCTTTTTTGCCTACAAATACAAAAGGGTTTCTACTAGCGCGCAGCATAAGCATAATATCTAGCATACTAGTGTGGTTAGCAACTAGCATATAGCTTTTTCCTTTTTCAATTTTTTGTTCTCTTTTTATTTGTTGCGGACAGCCCATACCTAATAAAATTGGTCTGGCCCAGCAGTTACGCGCCAACCAAAAAAAGTAAGGGTACCATTTTTCTTTAATACAAAACACAAATAATAATGGAAAAAATAAGAGTATAGGCAGTGCCACAAGTATATAAAACCAAATGCGGTAAAGTAAGTGACCTATGTTTTTTAAAAAAGTGAACATAACTTCAAAAATAGCAATTAATTAAAACTATGGTTAAAAAAGTTTACTTTTTAATCGCATAAAACTAAAAAAAGCAAAAACCAAAATGTTGGTCTATTCTTCTATTTGCATTACCTTTGATTTTTACAATTATTTTAAATAAAATGGCAAGAGTTTTAACAGGAGTACAGAGCACAGGAGTGCCACATTTAGGTAATATTTTAGGTGCAATTATGCCAGCAATAGAAATGGCAAACGACCCTAAAAACGAATCTTTTCTTTTTATAGCAGATATGCATTCGCTAACGCAAATAAAAAACGGAGAAGAATTACGTAACAACACCTATGCTGTAGCTGCTACTTGGCTTGCTTTTGGTTTAGATATTGAAAAAACTGTTTTTTACAGACAGAGTGATGTTCCGCAAACCACAGAATTATCATGGTATTTAAGCTGTTTTTTTCCGTACCAAAGACTAACTCTAGCACATTCCTTTAAAGATAAGGCAGATAGGTTAGAAGATGTTAATGCTGGTTTATTTACTTACCCAATGCTTATGGCAGCAGATATATTGTTGTATGATGCGGAGATTGTGCCTGTAGGTAAAGACCAAATGCAGCATTTAGAAATTACTAGAGATGTAGCGTCTAGATTTCATGCGCAATTAGGAGAAACATTTGTTTTGCCACAAGGTAAGGTGCAAGAGGAATCTAAGTTTATTCCGGGTACAGATGGTACTAAAATGAGTAAGAGTAAAGGCAACTTAATTAATTTGTTCCAGACCGATAAGAAGTTGCGCAAACAAATTATGGGTATACAAACAGATAGCAGACCAATGGAAGACCCTAAAGACCCAGAAGGTGATAATGTGTTTGAGTTATATAAAATATTAGCAACACCAGAGCAGGTTGATGAAATGCGTGCTAAATATAAAGGTGGTAATTACGGATACGGACACGCAAAACAAGAGTTATTTGAGCTTATTGTTGATAAGTTTGCAGATGCACGTGAAAAGTATAATTATTACATGAATAATTTAGATGAGATAGATGCAGCACTTGCTAAAGGAGCAGCAAAGGCAACTGCGGTTGCAACTGAGGTGCTAAGTAGAGTAAGAGCAAAAGTAGGTTATTAACTTTTGCCCTTATTATACTGGTTTTTTTATTTAATAGAAATTAATTCTACATCAAAAATTAAAGCGGCGTAAGGAGGTATTTGGCCTCCTGCTCCGTTTTCTCCATAAGCCAATTCTTGAGGAATATAAATTCTGTATTTAGAGCCAACAGACATTAATTGTAATGCTTCTGTCCACCCTTTTATAACTTGCGATACTCCAAATACTATAGATTCTCCACGCTCTATAGAGCTATCAAAAATGGTTCCGTCTATAAGTTTTCCCTCATAATGTACTTCAACTTTATCATCCGCAGTTGGTTTTTGACCATCAGCAGGAGTTAAAATCTCGTACTGTAATCCACTTTCTGTAGTTTTAATACCTTCTCTTTTAGCATTTTCTGCTAAAAAATTCTCGCTGTCTAACTTTAACCTTTTGGATTCTCTTTCTTTAATTTCCATCACGCTTTTCTGGATATATGAACTAGCGTCTTGTCTAGAAATTTTTTCGTTACCATTTAAAGTTTCTTCTAGTGCAACTGCAAACACATCATAGTTAATAGACTTTACACCCACGGATTTTAAGCTGGTTCCTATTTCAACACCAAATGCGTAACTAAATTTGTGTATACTGTCGTTTAGGTTTACTTCTTTGGCTTTTTTAAGTTGATTTAACTCTTTTTTTAGGGTGGAAGCTTCAGATTTTAAAGCGGCTACTTCCTTTATTAAATCTTTCTTTTTTTGAGCATAACTAGCGTTACCTATTACAAGGGTTAATGCTACAATTAATAGTTTTTTCATTTTTGTTTTCTAAATTTTCTATCAAAAGTAACCAAAATCTGTAGTATTTCTCCTTGTGTTTATTTCTATTTAATTAAAAGATGAAACAAACTATACAGTATGTTGTGTAAAATTTTGCAACAGTAACCATTATACATTTTAGGATTATTAGATGTATTTAAAAGACAAGCAACTTTATTTATGTAGAGTAAGCCATTGTTTACTAGCCTAGCAAACTAACTAGTTTGTTTATTTAGGTATATTAGTGGAGTATTAATGCTTTTTTTTAGGGTGGTTTTATATAGCTTCAAACAATTTTCCGGGTAGTGGTCTAATGGCTCCTTTCATTTCCATATTTAGTAATGTAGATGAGGTTTTAAAAACAGGAATGTTGCATGCCAAAGCAATAGTATCTAGTAGCTGTTTGCCTTCAGTTTGTAAAAAAGAGTGTATTTGTTGCTCTACCTCGGTAAGTTCTACAAACAATTGTTGTTGCGTAATTTTTGCCTTTTGTTTAGGTTCCCAGCCTAATAAATATACAACATCTGCAGCAGAAGTAATCATTTGTGCTTTTTGTTGTTTAATTAAATTATTGCAACCTAAACTGTATTTGTCTTGAGTTCTCCCAGGAACCGCAAAAACCTCTCTATTGTATCCGTGCGCTATATCTGCAGTAACTAAGCTACCTCCTTTTTCAGCAGATTCTACTACCACAGTGGCTTCACTTAAGCCAGCAATAATTCTGTTTCGTTTTAAAAAATTTTCACGCTCTGGTGTGCTTGTGCTCCAAAACTCAGTTAAAAATCCGCCATTTTTCTCTATATCTGTTGTATACTTACTATGCACTTTTGGGTAAACTTGATTTAAACCATGTGCCAAGCAACCAATGGTTTGTAAACCGTGTTTTATAGCTTCTTTTTGTATGCAAATATCTACGCCATATGCAAAGCCACTTACAATAATTGGATTTAAAGGAGCAATGTCAGCAATAAATTTTTCGCAAAAGGCAGTGCCATAACTAGTAATTTTACGTGTGCCAACAACACTAATAATTTTTCTATTTTTTAAATTGATATTCCCTCTTTTAAATAATAAAAAAGGAGCATCTATAGCGTGTTTTAAATAATCTGGATAATTTTCATCTTTAAAATAAAGTGTTTCAATATTATTTTTTTTAATAAATTGAAGCTCTTCTTCTGCAGCATCTAAATGTGATGTGTCAAAAATATTTTTCAACTTTAGCGTTCCAATGCCATCAATTTTTAAAAGATCTGTTTTTCTACTACAAAAAATTTGAGAGGCACTGCCACAATGGGCAATTAATTTTTTAGCTGTAACACTTCCAATATTAGGAATGCTTTGTAATCTTAAAGTTGCAATTAATTCTGTTGTAGTCATTTAGAGGCTTTCTGTAATTGGCTACAAAATACAACAATTAAAATGTTAATAAAAAGTTAGGCCAAATGTTAAAAGAAAGATGATTTTTTACAATATTTGCCACAATGCGAACAGAACAATATATTGAAGAATTATTATATAGGTACAACTGTGTTGTAATACCTGAGTTTGGAGCTTTTTTAACGCAAAAAAAATCTGCTGAACTAGATGAGGCTACTAATACCTTTACGCCACCTACAAAGATAGTTTCGTTTAACCAACAAGTAAATTCTAATGATGGCTTGTTAATAACATATATTGCAACGGCAGAAAAATCTACTTTTGAAGAGGTTTTGGAGGCGTTGACAAAAGAAGTTGAGCATTGGAAGAGAATGTTAAAATTGGGGCAAAGAATTAAGTTTGCTTCAGTAGGTGAGTTGTTTTTAAATGAGGACCAAAAAATACAATTTATACCAGCTAACCAAGTAAATTATTTAACAACATCTTTTGGTTTATCTACTGTAGTGGCATCACCAGTTACTAGAGAAGTGTTAAAAGAAGAAGTGGTAGCTTTAGAAGAAGAAGTACCATTTATTATTACACCAGAAAAAAGAAAAACAACTACGTTTAGACCGTATTTAAAGTATGCAGCAATTGCTTTATTGGCAATTTCTACTGGTTTAACAGGTTTACGTTACTACAATACTACAGTTGCAATACAAGAAATTGCACAGCAAGATGCACAAGAGCAAATATCTAGAACTATACAAGAGGCTACTTTTTTTGATACTACACCATTAGAGCTGCCATCTTTGTCTTTAGATATTATAGCAAAGCCTGCTACGCAAGAGCATTATGTAATTGCTGGTGCATTTAGAGTGCAAAAAAATGCAAACCGTAAAATAGAAGTACTTAAGAAACAAGGCTATAATGCACTGTATGTTGGCGTAAATAAATATGGTTTACACCAAGTAGCTTATGCAAGTTTTAGTGATGCTAACGAAGGTTTAAAGTTTTTGCAAAAAATTAAATCGGGCGTATCTTCAGATGCTTGGTTGCTTTCAGTAAAGTAAAATATTTTCTTTTTTAAATTAAAAGCGTAGTATCTTTGCGCAAAATTTAAAAAATAGAAAATGCACACACCTAAAGATAGTAGAACAGTTATGACAGATTTGGTACTCCCTAGTGAGACCAATCCGCTAAACAATTTGTTTGGTGGCGAACTGTTAGCGCGTATGGACAGGGCTGCTAGTATTGCTGCACGTAGACACAGTAGACGTATAGTTGTAACTGCGTCTGTAAACCACGTAGCTTTTAATAGATCTGTTCCTGTAGGAAGTGTTGTTACTGTAGAAGCAGCTGTTTCTAGAGCATTTAAAACTTCTATGGAGATTTTTATTGATGTTTGGATAGAGGATAGGTTTAGCGGTGAAAAAACAAAAGCAAACGAAGCTATTTATACTTTTGTTGCTGTAGATGATACCGGAAAACCTACTGAAGTGCCTGCATTAATTCCTGAAACTGATTTAGAGGTTGAGCGTTTTGAAGCTGCTCTACGTAGAAAACAGCTTAGTTTGGTACTAGCTGGCAAGCTTAAACCTAAAGATGCAACTGAGTTAAAAGCAATATTTATAGATAAATAACAATTGGTATATTGAGAGGTAACAAGTTAAAAATATGTTACTTAAGTACAATGTACTATTTGGTATAAACTAAGAAACGGCTAGGAAATTAATCCTAGCCGTTTTAGTTTAGGTGTTTTTAATTTCTTCCTGCTATTACGCCACCATCTGTATCCCATATGGCACCAGTTACCCATGATGCTTTATTAGATAGTAAAAATACAATGCTATTAGCTACATCTTGTGGTGTACCATTACGGCCAATTGGGTGAAACCCATTTAAACCTTCTAATGCTTTTTCTGCTTCATCTTTACTACCAAAAACGCTATGATAAACCGGAGTATTTACTACGGCTGGCGATACAGCGTTTACTCTTATGTTATCATCTGCTAATTCCATAGCTAAATGCTGCGTTAAGGAGTGTAAACCTGCTTTTTGCATAGAGTAAGCAGAAGAAGGTGTCATTTTTACAGCTTGTTTTGCCCACATAGATCCAACATTTACAATAGAACCACCTTGGGTTGCTTTCATTTTTTTAGCTACAGCTTGTGTTAAAAAGAAAAATCCTCTATTTAGGTCTAAATAAGCGTTGTAGTCGTCCTCATTGTGATCTAAAAAAGGTTTTGGATTAAATATGCCAGAAGCATTAACTAGATAATCTACATCTTCTAATTGATTAATTTTGTCAACCAATTGTTTTAAATCTTCACTGTTAGTGATGTCTGCTTTTACTTTAGATAAGTTTTTAGTGTCGTCTATCTTATCAATATTCCTACCAACAACTATTACGCTTGCTCCATTAGCTAACAACTGTTCTGTGGTAGCTCTACCAATTCCGCTTGTACCACCAACTACTATGGCAACTTTGTCTTTTAAATCTTCCATTTTTTTCTTTTTAATTTTTAATATGAACAGACAAGTCTGTCTTTGTTTGTGCAAATTTTTTTAAGCTATGATTTGCGAACATATATTTTTTGTCTCCTTTATTGGCCAACTGTCTTGGTGTAAGTGACTTTCTGCGACAGCACTTTCATACAGTAAATAAATTTGTCTAGCATAACTATTCAGATTTTTATGGTTTTTAATTTCTAAATTATCAGCAATTAAGTTAGAAATTAAAGCTATGAAATTGGTTTTTTGACTTTGTATTTCTGCCCTAACACGTACATTATCTTTAGGAATTTCTGATACTGTTTTTATGCACCAACAGCCATTAAAATCTTTTTGAAGGAAGAAATTGTCTAAAAAGTCAAATAAAGCAAGAACACGTTGCTCCCCTTTTGGACTACTTTCGCAAAAGCTTTTAATATCTTTTATAAAAGTAGCATTCATATGTTTTAGGTAAGCTAAACAAATGTCCTCTTTAGATTTAAAATGATTGTATAATGTTGCTTTAGCAATGCCAGATTCAGCTATAATTTCATTTATACCTGTAGCGTTATAACCATTTCTGTAGAAAAGAGCAGATGCTGTTTCTATTATATTTTGTTTTACCTTAGAATGTTTCACTCTGCAAATATAGCATAAAATTTTACAAATAGACAAGTCTGTCTGTTTTTAGAAAAAAAAGAGCAACGTTTGTGTAACGCTGCTCTTAGGTTTATTATAGAAATGTGCTTGAAATTTGTTCAATAACCTTTTTTCCGTCAGGATCTCCAATTGTTTTTAATTTGGTAAACTCCTCTGCCCACGCTGATGTTCTTATGCGTAGAGCCGGATTTTCATCCTCTGCTACGTTGGCAATAACCGTGGCAACTTCTAAAGGTGTTTGGTAGGTGTTTTCGGCCTCCTCATTTGCTCTGCGTTGATTTCCTTCTAAATATTTTGCAAAAATAGGCTCATATTCACCCGTAGCAAATTGTCCGTTTACTGCTGTATTACTTATTGCAGATTTCATAAACTCTGTAGCAATACCACCTGGTTCTATCACAGAGAATTTTATATTAAACGAAGGGCCTACATAAGTAGCCAAACCTTCAATAAAGCCTTCTACTGCAAATTTAGCACCACAATATAACTCATTAAACGGCTGACCAATTAAACCGCCTACTGATGATAATGTTATTATATGACCTGCTTTTTGTTTTCTCATATAAGGTAGTACTGTTTTGGTAGTAAATACAACACCTAAATAGTTTACGTTAGTAACCCACTCAATTTCTTTTACAGTGGCCTGTTCTGTTGTTTTAGCAAATCCTGCGCCAGCGTTATTTGTTAGTATATCTATTTTTTTATCTTTAGAAATAATGTATTCTACAGTTTTGGTAATAGTTTCTTGTTTAGTAACATCTAACTCAAGTATTTCTATATCTAATTTGTCTTTCTCAATTTTATGTTTTAATGCTTCGCTTTTAGAAAGATTACGCATGGTAGCGTAAACTTTGTAACCATTTTTAGCAAATAGTATTGCTGTTTCTAATCCTACTCCTGTTGATGTTCCTGTGATTAATACGTTTTTTTTCATTTTGTTTATTTTTTGGATTGAATATTCATTCCAATTGTTGTTTAAATTTTTTTACTCTTTTATTGCATCCCAAACCAAAGTAATTTGGTTTTTAAGGGATTTATTGTTGTGATCAGGCAAGTTAATCCACCTTAAATATGATAATATAGAGCCACCAATAAACTGTAGTAGTTCATCATTATCTATGTTTTTAATAATATGTTCATTTTTACCTTTTACTAGTAAAGATATTGCTCCCTCTATGGCATTATAACCTACAGATTTACTTTCATTAGTTATTATAGGAGAAGCTTGTAATTGGTCCATAAAACCAAAATACAACTTGTTTTTAGTGAAAAATTCTATTACAATAGTATAGTATTTTTCAAACTGAATTTTAACTGGTAAATCATTATTAAACACAGTGTCTAAAACTTTTTTTTCTTCTTCTTTAATAGCTACGTAGATAGCATTAATTAGTACTTCTTTACTTTCAAAATAATTATAAATAGTTCCCATACCAGTATTAGCTTTTTTTGCTATTGCAGAAACAGGTGTAGCGTGTATGCCATTTTCTACTAATAGCTCTAAGGCTGCTTTTAATATGGTTTCTTTTTTATTCATACAGCAAAGGTAAAATAATTGGAATGAGTATTCCAATTATTTTTATTTAATTTTTGTTAAAATTAGTATAAGCTATTAAAATTAGATCAGTTTTGTTCTAACAACAATTGGTTTTTCTTCAAGCTTTGTAGCTGCTAAGACCTTAAAACTAGTAATGTGAGGTTGCTGCCCGTGTAAATCTAATCCGGCTTCATTCTCCCATATTTCATGAAAAATAAAAGTGTTGTCATCTGTTAGCCCCTGCTGTAAGTCATATTGTATGCAAGCTTCCTCTTTTAAAGTTTCAACTACCATATTTTGTAAAGCAGCTTTAACTTCTGTAGTAAATTCTGGCTTACTTTTAATTATTGCGGTTACATATACTTTCATAAATCTATAGTTTACATTGTTAGTGCAAATGTTGTAAATTATCCGTTATATCTACACAAAAAATATCTTTTTATACTCTAATAGTATTATTTGGCAATATATACCAATTGTTATTTTATGTTTAGAATGTAAGTTAAAGAAAAAACCGAGATAAAAAGCCATAAGCAAACGGCTAAAACAATTGGCTTAGAGCCTGTAGATTTAAGGTCTTTTACAGATATGGTTGTGCCTACAATATAAAGAGTTAGTACTAACAAGCGTTTAGAGTATAAAACAATGTTTGTTGTAACAAAAGCTGGCAAAATATGGTAGCTATTTATAAGTATAGCGCCTATAAAGAGTAAAATAAAATAAGGTATTCTTATTTTTTCTCCTTTAGTTTTAAAAATAAACATTGATACTATAGAAAGAGGTATAATCCATAAAGTTCTTGATAGTTTTACGGTTGTGGCTATTTTAAGTGCTTGGTCTCCGTAATCTAATGCTGCGCCAACAACAGAGCTTGTATCGTGTATGGCAATAGCACACCATAGTCCAAATTGAGACTGATTTAGTCCTAACCAATGCCCAACAGCAGGGAACACAAATAAGGCAATAGAGTTTAATAAAAATACAACACCAAGGGCAATGCTTATTGTTTTACCATTGGCTTTTATAACGGGTGCAATAGCAGCAATAGCACTACCACCGCATATAGATGTGCCTGAGGTGATTAAATGCCCAAGCTTTAGATCTATTTTTAAAAATTTTGCTAAAATTAGACCTAAACTTACTGTAAGTACAATAGATAAAAAGGTAAGACTTAAACCTTCTTTACCTGTTTGCAATGTCTCTTTAATAAACATACCAAACCCCAAACCAACTACAGATATTTTTAAAAAGTAGTGTATGGCCATATGGCTATGTACTTTAAAAGGGTTTTTAAAAATTAATGTAAAAACAAAACCTAAAGTTAGTGCTGTAGCACTATTTAAGTATCCTGTTATTGCAGCTATAACTATGCTAAAATATACGAGTTTTGTAATTGTGGTATTCATATCAAACTATTTTAATCTGATACAAAAGTACAGTTAACATATAACTGCTCTGCAAACATTAATGCTATGTAGTATAACTAAAAGTTATGGTTGTTACGTATGTATTTTTCAAAATTAGTCATAGTAGTATTTTGGTAACCTGTTCTAGAAACAAAGTAGAACCAACGCTCTATGCTAAAGTTTTTAATGTCAATAACTTTTAGCTTGTTGTGCAGCAGATCTTCTGTAACTGCATTTATAGACAATAGAGCATAACTGTTAGCGTAATACAGGTAATTTTTTATGGCTTCTGTACTGTTTAGGGTAACTACTGTATTTAGTTTTTTAATATTGTTTTGTTGTAAAAATTGTTGAATAATTTTTTTTGTACCAGAACCTATTTCACGTTCTATTATAGGTAAGTTTTTTAACTCATCTAAGTTAATTATTCCTTTTTTGTGGTTGCTATTTTTACTATTGGTTACCAGTACAATTTCATCTTTAATAAACTTAGTAAAATGCAACTTTGGATTTGTGTTTTTACCTTCTGTAATTCCAAAATCTATTTGTTGATTTAAAATTAATTCTTCAATTTCATCAGAGTTTTCACTATCAATTTTAATATTGGTATTAGGAAACTGAGTTTTAAACTTAGCTATTACTTTTGGCAAAATATAATTGGCAATTGTAGTACTTGCACCAAAGCTAATTTCATCTGGGTATGTTTTTTCTTTGTATAAAAATTGCTGATCAATTTCTGCATAGATGTCTAAAATTCTGTTTACATACACCAAAAACGCTTTGCCATTAGTGGTTAGTTCTATAGAGTTTCTTTTTCTAATAAAAAAAGCACACTTATAATCGTCTTCTAAATTTCTTATTGCTTTTGATACAGCAGGCTGAGATATAAATAGCTGCTCTGCTGCTTTGGTAAAACTAGCGTGTTGTGCAACGCTTTTAAATATATGTAATTTGTTTTTCATAGATGAAAATTTAGCAGCTAATAACTACAAAATTACTTATAACTTTTTTTAAACTCTAGTGGTGTTAGTTTAGTTTTAGATTTAAATACTTTTGAAAAGTAAGCATAGTCTTTAAAACCCAAGTTTTCAGAAATTGATGACATAGTGTTTTTAGAGTGTACTAACAATCTTTTAGACTCTAATATTACGCGTTCTGTAATTAGTTCTGTTGTAGTTTTATTTAATGTTGTTTTGCAAACTCTATTTAAGTGCTTTGCGGTAATATGTAATTTGTCTGCGTAAAACTGGGCAGATTTTTCAGTTTTAAAATGTATTTCAATTTCTTGTTCCAAAGCACGTAAGGTTTCTATATATGCAACAGAGTTTGTTTCTGTAGTAGGAGCCTCTTTGTTATATTGCCTAGCCAAATCTATATACACAGTGTGTAGTAAACTGGCTATTTTTTGTTTTTTATAGGGTAAATTGGCGTAATACTCTTGGTTAATACTTCTGTAATTGGTAATTAGTTGTGCAAGTACATTTTTGTTTACCGTTATATGAGGAGTGTTTTTGTGTGAATAGTAAAAAGGAAATTGTTCTAATTTACTGGTTGAAAAATGCAGCTCATAAAAATCTTGCGTATGAAAAAAAATGTAACCCTCTGGTGTATTTGTAAATTTCCAATAATGAGTTTGCCCTGGTTTTAAAAAGAAAACACTACCAGTATTAACCTCATAACTATTAAAATCTATTTCATGAGTTCCTTTGCCTTTTGTAAATATTACACATAGGTAAAAGTTATGGCTATGTGGCTTATTTACAACAGCTGCGTTTTTATGTAAATGTGTGCTTAAATCATTACTATAAAAGTCTGTTAAGGGAACTCTATGTTCAAATTGTTTAATATTTAATACAGGAATAATCTTCATACAACTTTATAAATGTCTTAAATGTACAAAAAATGGAGAAATATGTATAGCTTTTTTATGGGATAAGCACTTTACCTTTGCTTAAAAAAATAAGTTATGGCAAGTTTAGTATCATCGCTTTTAAAGGGAAAATGTCCGCAGTGTAAAAAAAGAAGCATTTTTAATGCTGCGCAAGGGTTGTTTTTACTGTCTATTCCGGAGATGGATGCTGTGTGTAAAAACTGCAATTTTAAGTTTGAGAAAGAACCTGGCTTTTTCTTTGGGGCAATGTTTGTTAGTTATGCGTTGGCTGTGGCAGAATTTATAGCATTTTCTATTCTTTTTTATTTTATTTTGAAAATGCCAATTCTGTATACTTTTTTTGGTGTACTGTTTTTTGCTCTTATTTTAAGCACTTTTAACTACAGATACTCTAGAATTATTTGGATTTATCTTTTTTATAAAGAAAAGAAAGCCTAATTGTTATTTAACAGGCTCTATTAAGTCCCACTTATTACCGTACAAATCTTTAAAAATTGCAACTGTACCATAGGGTTGTTTTGTGGGTTTTTGTAAAAATTCAACTCCGTTTTTACTAAAAGTACTAAAGTCTTTTTCTACCGTATTGGTTTGCATAAAAAAAGCAACACCATCACCAGCTTGCTTACCTACAGTTGCTTTTTGCAAATCTGTATTTGCAAGTGTTACTACCAATGCAAAATTAGGTTGGTCTTTTGCTTGTATTGTAATCCATCTTTTTCCGTTATCAAGTGGTACATCTTCAGTCAAAATAAAATTTAGTTTTTTAGTGTAAAATGCTATTGCATCATCATAATTAGAAACTAAAAGTGTAGCATTTTTAATAGTATTCATTTTCTTATTTTGTTTCGTATGTGTGTTTTTCTTTTAAATACTTTGCAAGTTCTTCGTCATTCATTTTAAAAAGTATTTTGCAATAGGTTGTGTAATTTACAGTATCTTTTTCTTTTAAAAAATTTGTAATACCATATTGCGTAAAAGGGTAGTGTAGGTCTTTTGTTTTAAAAGAAGAATAACGTGCTTTAGATTTGGGGTGCTTTTTTCTAAGAGCTTTGTATATTTTATGCTGAGACTTTGCTAAATAAGAATATAAATTTAACAATAAACCATTTGGTATTTTGTTGTTAACTATAGGATTGTAGTAGTTTTCTATAGTTTTATAAAAGCTTTTTTTAGACTCAAGTTTATTTGTTTTTTTCTCTAAAGACATAGGTGTAGACATTAGATGTTTTTAAGTATAAACTTGATGATGTATTGCGCTAATATACATTAGCGCAATACTAATTATTTTAAGGATTTGTAGACCATAATGAAGCGTTTTTAAGCATAGCTCTTCTTGGTAGTTTTAAACCAGCAACAATTAGCTCTGCAAAGTCTTCAGGCTGCAGTACACTATCTTTAGAGTCTTTATCTGCAATGCCTAAATCTATAGACATATCTGATGCAATTGTACTTGGTGTAAGGGTGTTTACTCTAATGTTATTTTTGCGTACTTCTTTCATCAATGACTCTGACATGCCAATAACAGCAAATTTAGAAGCAGAATAAGCAGATGTGTTTGCATTACCATTTAAACCGGCAGTAGAAGATATGTTAATAATATCTCCAGAATTTTTTTCAATTAAATGTGGTAATACTTCTTTTGTTACATAATAAACACCTAGTACATTGGTTTGTAAAATTTGTGTCCACTGGTCAGCTTCCATATCATTAAAAGATCCAAAGGCAGCAATACCAGCGTTGTTAATTAAAATGTCTATGCTTTTAAAATCATTAAATATAGATGCAATTCCTTTTTTTACCTCTTCTGGGTTGCCAACATCAAAAGCGGCATAGGTTGCCTCTACACCCAGAGCCTTAATTTCTGCAACTGTTTTTTCTAAAGTTTCTTTATTTCTTCCTGTAATTGCTACCGCTACACCCTCATTAGCAAGAGCCAAAGCTGTTGCTTTACCAAGACCTCTACTGCCACCAGTAATAAGAGCTTTTTGTCCTTTTATATTTTCCATTATTCTTATGTGTTATTTTAAATACGTAAAGCGTATTATTTTATTTAAGAGTTTAACAAAAGTATAGAACAATTAAGTTTTTGAGGTAAGTAATAATGTTGGTTTTTTGTTAAGATTTTTATAGTTGTTATGAATTAGGTAGTTGCATATTATAATTTATGGATTGTACTTTAATTTCAAAAACTCAATTTTGTTTATTTACATTTGTAGCCATTATAACCTTCTTTCCTGTATGAGTATTATTCGCTTTTTTTCTAAAATTAAATACACCACTCTGGTATTAGTAATGGTTATAGTTACAGTGTTTAGTACTCTAGCATTAAGTTATTTAATTACAGATGAAATTACTATTGTTAGTGAAGATATTGCTAAGCGTAATTTTATGGAAAAATATGATGATGTTTACCAAGAATTAACACGTTTAGAAAATTTTTTAACTAGAATTGAAACTATTGTAAATAGGTCTAATTCGGTTAATGATTTGCAACAAAATTTTAATACTTGGATTTCTTTTCAGCCAAAACAATTAGATTCCTTAATCTCTTGGCAAAAAGTTTCGTTTACGCAGTATACAGATTCGCAAGCATCTATAGAAACCTTGCAAGACACTGTTTTATCTTCTAAAAACAAAAATAAATCGTTAGCTGTAGTAAAAAAGCAAAGTGTAATTGTGCCTACTTCTACTGGGTATGTTTGGCGTAACAAGCTTGCTGTAGTTACTGCTACAAAAGACTCTCTATTTTTAGGGTATGATATAGCATTAAAAGATTTGCAACGTTATTTTGCAAACGTAGACTCTAAATCTATTAATTACGCTTATGTTTTTAATAAAGATGGTTTGGTTTTATTACATCCAGATGAAAATTTATTAGGTAAAAGTGTGTTTACATTTAGTTCTATATCTCCTAAGGATACCATAGAGTTAACAGTTAATAATCAGGTGCCAAGCGTTGTAAAGTCTGAGTATTTACAATTAGATGTTATACGTTACTTACAGCCCTTGCAATTAAAAGAAACCTCTTGGTATATTGCAGTAAGTTCTCCTAAAAATATTAGTGAAGAAAATGTTACTAAAATTAGGCAATACACTTTTCTAATCTATGGTATATCTACCATATTACTACTATTTGTATTTTACTTTTTTAATGAAAGAGTTAAAAAACAGTACAAAGAAAAGGAGCGTTTACTAAAGGAGAAAAATAATTTAATTGTACAGAACCAAATTGCAGAAAAAGAGAGTTCTTTTTTGCAATTGCAGCAATTAAAAGAGCAGATAAATCCACATTTTTTATTTAACGCTCTTAACTCTTTGTATATGTTAATAGATGTAAATAAAGAAAAATCTAAAACCTTTGCATTAAAGCTCTCTAAGCTCTACCGTTATTTTATTACACCGCCAGCAAACAATATTACCCTTGTAAAAAATGAGTTAGAACTGCTTAATGAATATATTTATTTACAACAAACACGTTTTGGTAAAAGTTTAGAAGTAACTATTTTGGGTAATGTAAATGTAGTAGAACACAAGTATATTCCGTTTTTAGCATTACAAACCCTTGTAGAAAATGCTATTAAACACAATGCGGCAACTAAAGTTAAGCCGCTTTTAATAACGGTAGATTTAGCTGAAGATGGTATAAAGGTTGTAAATAATTACCAACCTATAGCTACACCACAAAAAAGTAATCACTTTGGAATAGACTATCTAAAAAACATTTACGCTTATTACAATGTAAATAATTTCACGAATTATCAGAAAAATTCACAATACATTTGTCATTTACCTTACATAATTATTAAATAATCCATTCACTCCTTAATAATATCCACTCACTCTCCTTTTTTTGTGAGTATTTAGTAAAACACAGATTTTTAGGCAAAATTATAACCTCATTATGCGTAAAAATCAGTCTGCATTTATAGTTAAAATAGTGCTATTTATTCTTTTTTTAGGAAGTACAATTGGTGTTTCTGCTCAAAAAGAGAATAAAAAAGATAAAGAACAATCTAAAGATAGCCTAAATAAAGGGTATAAGGATTATACTAAACTTTTAAAAGATGCAACAGTAACTAAGGGCTTGTTTAGTGTAATTAAAACTGATACCGATTATTACTTTGAAATTCCAGATAGTCTTTTTACTAGAGAGTTTTTAATAGTAAATAAAATATCTCAGGTTCCTTTAGCAATAAATGAGCACGGTTTAAATAAAGGAATGAATTATGAAAATAAATTAATTACGTTTCATAAAGATAGTTTGTCTAAAACAATTTGGGTTAAAACTAGTAACCCAATGGTTTCTTCTCCTAAAAATGATGCTATAACCTTATCTGTAAAAGACAATTTTGCAGAGTCTATTATAGAAAAATTTGATATTGAAAGTTACAATCCTAAAACAAATGCACCATTAATAAAGGTTAATAAGGTTTTTAATGGAAAAGAAAAAAGCTTTAATGATGTGCTAAATAATGTTGGTTTAGGCGGTAGCGTTAAAAGCGATTTGTCATATATTCAAAAAATAAAGTCGTTTCCAGAAAATGTTGTAGTTAAGTCTCAGTTAACCACAACGGTTAATGAAGGTGGGCCAGCTATGTACGTTACATTAGGGGTAACTAGCAACATAGTATTGTTGCCAAAAACACCAATGCAAGCAAGAGAATTAGATAAGCGTGTAGGTTACTTTACAGAAAAACACTGGTATTTTAATGATAAACAACAGGCTATGAAAAAGCAAGAGTTTATTACTAGGTGGCGTTTAGAGCCTAAACCAGAAGATGTAGATAGGTACTTAAGTGGTAAATTGGTAGAACCAAAAAAACCAATTGTTTATTATATAGATCCTGCAACACCTAAACAGTGGAGAAGTTATATAATACAAGGTGTAAAAGATTGGCAGGTAGCTTTTGAAAAAGCAGGTTTTAAAAATGCAATTATAGCAAAAGAACCAGATGCTAATGATAAAGATTTTGATATAGATGATGTGCGTTATTCTGTAATTACTTATGCAGCATCTCCACAAGCAAATGCTATGGGGCCATCTGTTGTAGATCCACGAAGCGGAGAAATTATAGAGGCAGATATTATTTGGTGGCATAACGTAATGACATCTTTACAAAGTTGGATGCGTATACAAACAGGACCAATAGATAGCAAGTCTAGAGGTAATGTTTTTAATGATGCGCATATGGGAGAAGCAATTAGGTTTGTGTCTTCTCATGAAGTAGGCCATACTTTTGGATTAAAGCATAATATGGGAGCTTCACATAGTTTTCCGGTAGATTCTCTTCGATCTAAAACATTTACAGATAAAATGGGTGGTACAGCACCATCAATTATGGATTATGCTCGTTACAATTATGTTGCACAACCAGAAGATAATGTAACAGCTATAACTCCTAAAATAGGTGTTTATGATACCTACGCAATACAGTGGGGATACCAATGGTTTAAGTCGTCACTAGAAGAAAAAAAACAATTAAAAGCATTGGTGAATAGCCATGCTAACAACCCACTTTACTTTTATGGAGAGCAGCAGCCATATTTAAACACTATAGATCCTAGGTCTCAATCTGAAGATTTAGGAGATAATTCAATGACAGCAAGCACATACGGACTTAAAAATTTACAGCGTGTTGCCGACAATTTAGAGGAGTGGACATACCAAGAAGGAGATGATTATTACAATACGGGTAAATTGTATATGGGTATTATTGGACAGTGGAATATGTATAATGACCATGTTACTAATAATGTTGGTGGTATTTACTTAAATAATACACTACATAAAGACGGTAAACAAAGTTACCAACCAGTACCTTACCAATTGCAGAAAGATGCTGTTGCTTACTTAAACAAAAATGTATTTACAATACCAGAGTGGTTATTTTTTAATCCGGTTTTAAAACATACATATGCAATTAAAGACTCTCCTTTAGGACCTTTTGAGCAAGCACCTTATACCTTGTCTAGGTCTTTACAATACAATACGTTGTATAAGTTACTTTCTAATGAGCGCTTACTGCGTATGGTAGAAACCAATTTGTACAACCCAGAGCATCAGGCGCGCTACACAGTACAAGATTTGTTTACAGATTTGCGTTCGCACATTTTTAAAAGCACTAAAAAAGGTGTGTCTTTAACCTTAGTAGAGCGTATGACACAGAAAAACTATGTAGATGTTTTGCTAATTGACACACAAAAAATTTTAGAAAAAACCACAGTTAAAAAACTTAATACAGCAAACTTTTTTACTACAACTAGCTTTTGTGCTGTTGCTTTGGCAGAAGAAAAGCAAGCACGTAATATTAATTATAGTTCTATGACGCGTACATCAGAAATAGCGTCATACAAGCGCCAAGAGTTGCAAAATGTATTGCAATTGTTGTTAAAAAAGAAGCGTAAAGGAGATGCAAATACGCAAGCGCATTATAATGATTTGATTTATCGTATTAAAAACACATTAAAATTCTAATTTTAACCCCTAAATACCAATTTTTATGAATAAATTCCTTTTTACGTTATTCTTTGTGGCTGTTACAGCAGCGTGGGCACAGGATACGAGAACAATTACCGGAGAGGTAATAGGAGCAGAAGACGGTATGCCTTTGCCAGGAGCATCGGTTTACGTCTCTAAAAATATGATTGCCAATGAAACCGGCGTTGCTGGTGTAATAGAAAATACATCTATTGGTGTTGTTGTAGACTTTAACGGTAAGTTTTCTTTAAAAATACCAGCTGCAATAACACAAATTACAGTTTCTTATTTAGGTTATCAAACTAAAACCATAAACTTAACTGCTGCTAATAACTATACTATTTCTTTAAAAGAAAATGTAGATAGTTTAGATGAGGTTATTTTAACAGGATACCAAAAGGTAGAGAAGAGAAAGTTAACATCATCCGTAGCTAAGGTTAAAATGGATGATATTGAGCAAATTGGTGTTGCTAGTGTAGATCAATTATTGCAAGGCCAGGTTGCCGGTGTAGTTGCTACCACACAAACAGGAGCACCAGGAGCACCTGCTAAAATTAGAATTAGAGGAACAGCATCTTTATCTGGCCCACAAGATCCGTTATGGGTTGTAGATGGGTTGCCTTTAGAGGGTAATGATGTGCCAGATTTTAGTGATAAAGACAATATAGATCAATTACGTAACTACGCTATTGCTGGTTTAAACCCTAGTGATATAGAAGATATTACCATTTTAAAAGATGCTGCTGCCACTGCTATTTATGGTGCAAGAGCGGCTAATGGTGTAATTGTAGTTACTACTAAAAGAGGAAAAAGCGGTAAAATGAGAGTTAACTTTTCTGCAAACACGTTTTTTTCTACAAAGCCTAATTTTGATGAGTTAAACCTAATGAACTCTGAGCAAAAAGTAGATTTTGAACTTGGTTTAGCAGCACGTACAGATTTAGATTTTAGAACTAATAAAGGTGAGGTTGCACGTATTTTAAATAATTCTGGCGAATTAGGAACGTATCAAACTAGTGGTTTTTCTTCATTAAGTTCTGCAACTCAATCTCAGATAAATGCATTAAAAAATAACAATGCTAATTGGGGAGATTTACTATACCAAACTAGTGTAAACACGCAGTATAGCTTAGGAATTTCTGGAGGTACAGATACATCAGACTATTACTTTTCTTTAGGTTATTATGATGAAGAAGGTACTACTATTGGTACAGGATTAGAGCGTTATAACATCACCCTAAAAAATAATTTTGATATTAGTGATCGCCTAAGTGCTGGTGCTTCTATTTTTCTTTCTCAATCTAAAAAAGAGTCGTACTTAACGGGTACAGATGCATTTACTAACCCGGCAAATTACAGCAGAAATGTAAACCCTTATTTTATGCCTTATGCAGAAGATGGGTCTTACAATTACGACCAAGATATAGAGGGTACAGACGGTAGATATGTGCCATTTAACTTTTTAGAAGAAAGAGAAAACACGGCATACGATTTAAAAAACCAAGCTGTAAAGGCAATTTTTGATGGTGCTTATAAAATTACAAACAACCTTACATTATCTACACAACTAGGGTTGCAATTTGATAAAACTAGCACTGAAAAGTATGCTGGGGAAGAAACGTATTTTTCTAGAAAAGAGCGTGAAAAAAGTAGACGTTACGACTCTAGTATAAGTGATTATTATTACTTTTTACCAGAAGGCGGAATTATACAAAACTGGAACGAAGATTTTTTTCAGTACAACTGGAAATCTTTACTAACGTATGATGCTAGCTTTGGTAAACATGAAGTAGAAGGTTTGTTGGGGTCTGAGTTTAGACGCTCTAAGTATACTAATATTATGAGTCGTGGTTTTGGGTATAATAAAAATACATTAACTACTACACCTATAATTTTTCCTAATGAAGATACAGCTAATGAAAGTACTTATCAAACGTATGATAAGACTACTGCAGAAAATGCATACGCATCTTTTTACGCTACAGGTTCTTATACCTATGACCGTAAATACACATTTTTTGGTAGCGTACGTTATGATGGGTCTAACTTATTTGGAGTAGATCCTAAATATAAATATTTGCCATTATGGTCTGTTTCTGGATCTTGGTTGGCTAGTGAAGAAGACTTTTTAAAAACAAGTGATGTTATATCTAACTTACGCTTTAGAGGATCTTATGGTTTGCAAGGTAATATAGACCGTAATACTTCGCCGTTTGTAATTGGTGAGTATGACACTACTAGCATTTTGCCTGGTACATCAGAAGAAACAATTGTAGTTACATCACCGCCAAATGCTAAGTTGCGTTGGGAAAAAACAACTAATACCAATGTTGGTATGGATTTAGGTTTGTTTAATGGTAGAATTAATATTGCTGCAGATGTTTATAAGCGTAACAGTACAGATTTAATTGGTTTGCGTTCTGTGCCATTAGAAAATGGATTTGAGTTTACCAACCTAAACTGGGCAGAGGTAACTAATAAAGGGTATGAGATTAGCTTGTCTACAAGAAACATTGTAACTAAAGATTTTTCTTGGACTACAAACATTAATATATCTCACAATAAAAGTAACGTAGATAAAATACAGGTTAGAGATAATAGCTTTTTACCATCTAGAGAAGGTTTGCCAGTAAATGCTGTATTTGCTTTAAAAACAGCTGGTATAGATGAAAGTGGTTACCCATTATTTAAACGTGGAGATGAGGTTGTTTCTGCTGTAGACTTTTTTAAGTTAAAAGATCCTTGGGCAGATTTTTTCCCAGGCTTTTTAACAGAGTCAGAGTTAACTAATGAAGAATTTAGAAACCTGTTTACATATGTAGGAGACCAGGATCCTAAATATAGTGGCGGTATTATAAACACTTTTAAATTTAAAAATTTAGATTTTACTGTTGCTGCTAACTTTAACTTAAAACAGACAGTTGTAGAGCGCCAACCTTATAATGGTACACAATTAGATCGTGGGCAAAACTATTCTGCTAGAGTTTTAGATGCTTGGTCTGCTACAAATACAGATAGTAATTTGCCAGCTATTGTAGGTGAAACATCTGGCACAGGAGATTCTTGGATGGCCTACAAGTGGTTTGGGGGCTTAAATCCAGTAGAAACAATGCCTTTGTTAGATACTTGGGTTAAAGAAATGAGTTATATAAGAATTAATAGTATGCGTGTTGGCTACAGTTTTCCTAAAAGCTTAACTACTAAGCTAAATATTAATAGCTTCCGCTTAAGTCTAGAGGGTAAAAACTTGTTGGTATTTGGGTCTGATTATAACGGTTATTTTGATCCTGAAACCTACGGAAACATATATGCGCAGCCTATAGCCAAAACAATTGCAATAGGGTTAAATGTAACTTTTTAAAATAGTAAATAATGAAACAAAAATATATATACCTAGTAGCATTAGTAGCATTTTTTGCTGTAAGCTGCGATGATTATTTAGAAATTGAACCAGAAGGAAAAGTTATACCAGAATCTCTAGAAGAATTTAGAGCGGTACTAACAAAAGGATATGATGTTTTTCCGGAGCAAAAATCTAGGGTTGCTTACAGGGCAGATGAGTTAATTTTAGATGAAAATAGTTTTGATTTTACATCGTACAAAGATGTGTATTCTTGGAAAGATGCCAATCCAGATCCGCAAACGGCACCTTACCCTTATATACAAGTGTATAACTCTATTTTTTACACTAATCATGTTATAGAAGATGGTGCAGAAAAAATTGAAGAATCACAAGAAAAAAATCAATTATTGGGAGAGGCTTATGCACTACGTGCTTATGCACATTTTGATTTGGTAAACCTTTATGGAGTACCTTATAATGCTACAACTGCAGCAACAGATACTGGAGTTCCTTTGGCTTTGGGGATAGATCTAGAGCAGGTTTTTGTACCTGTATCTGTGCAAGAAGTGTATAACCAAGTGCTAATAGATATAGAAAAGGCAAAGTCGCTATTAAATGTTACTAAGTTTGATGCTGGTTTAAATTACAGATTTACTAAAACAGCAATTTTAGCCTTAGAGGCTCGTGTGCATACGTATATGAATAATAGTGAAGCCGCTTTAACGGCTGCTAATGCTGCTTTAGCTTTAAATAAAGAGCTTGTTAATTTAAATGACACGCCACAATTGCCAAATTTATACACATCTGTGGAGTCTATTATGGCATTAGAAGATGTGTTTGACCCTAGTGTTAGAAATAGTTCTTTTATTTCTGATGATTTATTAGCTATTTATGATACAGCAAACGATTTAAGGTTTGGATTGTATTTTTCTGAAGATGGTAGTAACTACAAAGCAGCAAAAGGCGGTGAGCAAGAGTTTAATTGTTCGTTTAGAGTGTCTGAGTTGGTTTTAATAAAAGCCGAAGCACAGGCAAAACTAGGAGCTTTAGAGGATGCAAAAGCTACCTTGTTGGCATTTATGCAAAATCGTTACCAAAGTGCACATTTGGCTAATTTAGCAACGGCTATTAACCCAATGTCTGCTAATGAGTTTATGCAAGAGTTATATGAAGAACGTTGGAGAGAATTGGCGCTAGAAGGTCACCGTTGGTTTGATTTAAGAAGAAGTAACCAAAAGGTAATAACACACACTTTAAGCGGTGTAGACTTTCAGTTAAGTGAAAATGATCCACGATATACTTTGCCATTTCCTGCAGATGCAAGATTAAATAACCCGGAATTATAATATTACGAGTTAGTCAGCGAGCAATTATTGTTCAACTAAACCCGATAATTTTATCGGGTTTTTTTATTTTTATGCAAAAAATAATATGCTTGTAGTTGTAGTAGAAGATGAAGATTTGGCAGCAGATTATTTAATTGGTTTGCTAAAAGCGCAAAGTGTTGTGCCTGTAACTAAAATAATACATTTGGGTTCTGTGCAAGAAATGGTGTCTTTTTTTAATGATGCCAAGCCAGATTTAATTTTTATGGACATTCACTTAGGTGATGGTAAAAGTTTAGAGGCCTTTACACAAACAAATATTACTGCTCCTATTGTTTTCACTACAGCTTATGATGATTATGCCATACGTGTATTTAAACACTTTACAATAGACTATTTACTTAAGCCTTTTGAAGCTAAAGATGTGTATAAGGCATTGCAAAAGTATACGCAGATAAAAGAAAATTTTTCATTTTACAATACCGCAAAATCCTTAGAGGCTTTAGATGGAAAAACACAGCAAGAGCGTTTTTTAGTGCAGTCTGGTCATCAGCTAAAATCTATAGAAAGTGCTGAGGTTGCCTTTTTTTATAGCGAAGGAAAAAATCTTTTTTTATTTACAACCACATCTGAAAATTACTTGTATAAAGACACGTTAAGAGATATATCAGAAAAACTAAACCCTGAGATCTTTTTTAAAGTAAACAGAAATTATATTATACACATAAATGCTATAAAAGAGATTGTAAAACATAATCCGCAAAAAATAGAATTACACCTAAAAGTGGCACACGCAAGTACAAAACCTATTTTAGTAAGCAAGTTTGAGGTTAAAAATTTTAAAATTTGGTTAGATAAGTAGCTGCTTGGTGTTTATAGTTTTTTGCTGAACAACAACCTTGCTCCACGTTCTTTAGATGTAAATTGGCGTACCATTTGCAAATCTAACTTTTCTAAAACTCTCCTAGATGCGTGGTTTTCTGGGCTAGCGGTAGCTAAAATTTCAGTTAAATTAAGTTCGTTTTTAGCGTAGTCTATCCAGAACTTACCTATTTCTGTAGCAATGCCTTTGCCCCAAAAATTATCATCTAATATAAAGCCAAACTCATAACTTTCTTTGCCAAGGTAATTGCACTTTAATAAGCCAGATACACCAATAAAAGCATTATCTTCTTTGCTTGTTAAGCACCAAAAACCAACAGTTTCATCTGTTGTGGTAATAAAATCATCTTCAACTATTTTTTGTAGTTCATTAGCAGTTAAAACACGACCTTTTAAAGTGTTTTGCATAACCAACGGATTTTTGCAAAACAGGTCTTCTAGTGGTTTTCTGTACGTTGTACTTAAGGGCGTAAATTGTATTCTTTGACTTTGTAACATTCTAGTAAAATACAATTTTATTTTTAAACTGTAATTTGTTTAGAGGTTACTTGGTGATTTTGTAATAAGCTAGCTTAAAATAAATATAGGGGTAAGGCAATTTAAACCAGTGCTCTACCCCTAAATAAGTAACAACATACTTTTTAAGCTGTAGGTTAAGTTTGTTAATTACTCATATTGCTTTTTAAGTTTTTCATAAATGCTGCAAAAGCAGGTTGAAATTCTTCAAAAAGTGGATTTTTTCTATTTCTTAGCATTACTTCTCCAAATAGTTTAATGCCAAGTATAAATTCTACACTTTCGTTATCTCCTTTAAACCCAAGTTTTCCTTTGGCTGCATTTAATAGTTTTAAAATATCATCGTGGTTTTCTATGTCAAATTCAGTAAATTCATTTGCTTCAGAGCCATCTTTTTTCTCTATTTCCTG
Organism: Cellulophaga geojensis KL-A; assembly: GCF_000568425.1. Lineage (NCBI taxonomy): Bacteria > Pseudomonadati > Bacteroidota > Flavobacteriia > Flavobacteriales > Flavobacteriaceae > Cellulophaga > Cellulophaga geojensis. The sequence continues at coordinate 20,006 of NZ_ARZX01000003.1, read as the reverse complement.
TAAGTGTAGTGTGTACTTATTATTTCTTTTAGTAGCCATACTCTTTATTTATTTTTAAAGTCTTTAATTAATTCACTAACTAACTTGTGTTTTCTGTTCATTACCTTTTCATAGTCAGATGCTACATTAAAACTACCGTTATTTATTCCGTCATAAATACCAGAAACTACAGTGCCAATAAAATTGCCTAATTCTGCTTTTCGTTCCTCTAAATATTCTTCTGAACTTAACTGCTTGTAAGTAAGTTTTGTGCTGTAGGTTTTGTTTATTTCATTAGCCAGTTCTTGCTGTGTAATAGGAGTTGCTGCCAAATTGTAAACGTTATACTTTATACTGTCATTTAATAACATTTGTACATATGCATTAGCAAGTTCTTCTCTACTAGTGTAAGCACATTTACCATCGCCAGCGCTGTTCCAAATACAACCTTTTGTTTTGTACTGCTCTATATACTCTAAGTCTGGCTCTATGTACAAACCGTTTCTGCCAATTGCCCAGTTTAGTTTAGAGGCTTCAATATCTCTTTCTGTTTGCCTGTTGCTATTAATAATTGGGTCAAAAGCAGTATTTGTTGTGTTGCCGACAATACTAGTATATACAATTTTGTTTAGGCTGTTAGCTTCTGCTGCTTTAATAATGTTGCGGTGTTGCTGTATCCTTTTTTTGGGAGTGTCCATACCAGAAACTACTAGTATTTTATCGACACCTTTTAAGGCAGATTCAAAATCGGTATAACTATCATAATCTCCTTTCCTTACTTCTACGCCAAGGAATTCTGCTTTTTTTGGAGTTCTAGCAATAGCTATAACATTTTCAGCTCCAATTTGTGTTTTTAATTCTTTTACAATGGCAGCTCCTAAGTTGCCATTTGCTGCGGTTACTGCTATCTTCATTACACTATTGTTTTATAATTTAAGTATAGTGCAAAGTAAGTGAGTTATGTTAGTGTAAAAAAGGTAAATGTTTGCATAGATTTGTTAATCTTTACAACAATTAATTTTGTTTTATTGATGCTATAAATTGTTTAGGTGTGTAATTGGTGTGTTTTTTGAAGAATTTTGAAAAATTAGAAACCTCTTCAAAGCCAAGCAAATAAGATGTTATGCTTATGTTTTTATCTTGGTCTGATAAGTATTGTTTTGCTTTAAGAATAATTACGTCGTCAATAAAGCTTTTTGCAGTTTTATGGGTAAATACTTTACAGGTGTCATTTAATTTACGGTAAGTTGTGTTTAAAATTTTGCAATACTCATTTACATTTCTTGTGATAGATATATTTTTGTCTAACTGGTTTTGAAATTGAATAAACAAGCTAATATCAGATTTGTTTTGCTCTAAATTAAACTGTTTAGAGAGTGTTTTTATTTTTAAAAACGCTACTCTAAGCAACGATTGTATTATTTGCTTACTAACAGTTGTTTTTGATAATGAAAACTCTTTATAAATAAGAGCAAAAACAGTAACAAGTGTGTAGTGTGTATTTGTGTTAGTAATAGTTAATTTTGGACTGTGTAAAAAGCTGTTGTATGGGTAGCTATAACTTAGGTCTTTAAATGTTTGCTGATTTTCATTTAAAAAATCTTGAGTGAAAATAGCAATATAACCTTTTACATTTTTTTGCTTTAACCAAGCGTGAGTCTGATTTTTACCAACAAATAACATGTCATTTTTTTTATAGCTGTATGTTTTAAAATCTATAAGATGCTCACCTGTGCCTTCTGTTATAAAAACTATAGCGTAGAACTTTAATCTGTGCGGAATGCTTCTGTTTTGTATGTCATAATTGGCTAAAAAATAATCTAACTCCCATACGTTTATCCCAAAATCTTCCTGTTCCTTTTTAAAGGTGTACTCTTGTATATTTTTCATATATACTAATGGAGTAAACTATAATTTAAATTCTGTTTGGTTTTTTGGAGTGTCAAAAATATGCGGATAATGTTCTTTAGCATTTTTAATCATAAATGCTACTGGCACATCATCAAAATGACCGTAATCTTCTAAATATTCCATAAAAGTATTCCCTTCTCTATTAAATTTTTGTAAAACGGAATCATTTTCTCCATCAAACTCTAAAGGTGCAACGTTAAACATTTTACATAGTGATGCGTTAAAAGCAGGAGACATTTTAAGCCATTTGCCATTTATATAAGCATTAACCATACCGTGGTTAGTTAATTCATTGCTTCCAAATTTTTCAATAAGGCGTTCTGCTCCTATGTGGTTTTTAACTTTGGCTAAGTGTAGCCTAGCAGGTATATTAAGCGCTCTTAAGCAGGTAATTAATAAAATAGATTTGTCTATGCAATGTCCGCTATCTCTTTTAGCAATTGTACTTGCTTTATAGTTTTCTTTAGAAAAACTAAGGTTGTAAGGGTTGTACCTCCAAGAATCTCTTATTTTTAAATATACAAGTTTGCATTGCTCTTTGGGTGTAAGCGTCGGCTTTTTATATGCTGCTATAAGATTTTGAATTTCTTTTGTTTCATAATCAAAAAAATAGGTAGGAGATAGGTAGTCCATAATAATTATTGTGTTTTTTGATTTAGTTTAAATATAGCAAAAAGAATATTACCTATGTTGTAGTTTGTTTTTTAAAATAACAAAACCCCAGATAAATCTGAGGTTTTGTATAAAAATCTATAGGTTTAACTCAATTAAAAGAAGCCCATTGGTTTTTTATCGTAAGAGATTAACATGTTTTTTACAACGCGGTAATGATCTAATGCCATTTTGTGGTTTTCACGACCAAAACCAGACTCTTTAACACCGCCAAAAGGAGCGTGTGCAGGGTAGGTATTGTATTGGTTTACCCAAACTCTACCTACTTGTATAGCACGTGGTACTTGGTATAATTCGTGTGCATCACGAGACCAAACACCAGCACCTAAACCGTAAGGTGTATCGTTTGCAATAGCAATAGCTTCTTCAGTAGTTTTAAAGGTTGTTAATGCTACAACAGGTCCAAAAATTTCTTCTTGGAATACACGCATTTTGTTGTCTCCTTTTAAAACGGTTGGTTGCACGTAGTAACCGTCGGCTAATTCACCTTCATAATTACCAGCGTCACCACCAGCTAACACCGCTGCACCTTCTTCAATACCAATTTTAATATAGTTTAATATTTTTTCGTATTGTGCTTTAGATACCTGAGAACCAATCATTGTTTCTGGATCTAATGGGTTTCCTGGCTTCACTAATTTTAAGCGTTCTTGCATTTTTTCTACAAAACGATCTGCAATATCTTCGTGTACTAAAATACGAGATGGAGAGGTACAAATTTCACCTTGATTTAAGGCAAACATTAATGCACCTTCTATAGCTTTACTAAAGAATTCATCATCTTTATCTGCTACAGATGGGAAGAAAATGTTAGGAGATTTTCCACCTAATTCCATAGTTACAGGAATAATGTTTTCTGCTGCATTGTGCAATACAGTACGTCCTGTTTCTGTAGAACCAGTAAATGATAATTTTGCTATTCTTTTAGATGTTGCTAATGCTGCACCAGCTTCTTTACCAAAACCAGTAACAATATTTAATACACCTGCTGGTAAAATATCACCAATTAGTTCCATTAAAGCCATTACGCTTGTAGGTGTTTGTTCTGCTGGTTTTACAACCGCTGTACAACCTGCTGCTAAAGCCGGAGCAATTTTCCAGGCTAACATTAACATTGGAAAATTCCAAGGAATAATTTCACCAACAACACCAACTGGTTCGTGTAATACAATACTAACAGTATCTTTATCGTGTTCAGAAATACTACCTTCATCTGCACGAATAACTCCTGCAAAATAACGGAAGTGATCTATACAGTAAGGAATATCTGCTGCACGTGCTTCACGAATTGGCTTACCATTATCAATAGTTTCTAAGGTTGCTAAATACTCTAAGTTATCTTCCATAACTTGAGCAATTTTTAGTAACGCATTACTACGTTCTGTTGCAGATGCGTTGCTCCACGCTGGGAAAGCCTCGTGTGCTGCATCTAATGCAAGGTCTATATCTTCTTGTGTAGATCTTGCTGCTTGTGTAAATACTTTACCATCTACAGGAGATCTGTTTTCAAAATATTGACCTTTAATTGGGTCAACAAATTTTCCTCCAATAAAGTTTCCATATCTTTCTTTAAATTCGGGTTTTGTTACATTTGCCATATTACTTTGTTTTAATTTTTTTAAAAATCTGCTTGAAAAAAACAAGCGTTGTAATTATGATGCAAATGTATAATGGAGTAGAAGCTTCTTATTTATTGATATGGCTCAATAACTTATGAAAACAGTTCAAGTTGTGTTTTTTGATATTAAACAAATATTAATTTATTATTAAGTATTTGATAATCAGATTATTAGAAATAATTTATATTTCTGTTGGACTAATTCCGAACTTGTTTTTGAAGGCTATACTAAAGTTAGACAGGTTGTTATATCCTATATCTAAATAAATATCAGACGGTTTTAAATCGCCTCCTTGTAAAAGTTCTTTTGCCTTTTGCAGTCGTTTGTCTTTTAACCATTTTCCTGGAGCTTCTTTATACTCGGCAGTAAAATGCCTTTTAAAAGTAGACAAACTCATATTACATAAAAAGGCAATTTCTTCTAACTTTAAATTAGAATGTATGTGATCTTCTACAATGTTTTTAAAAGGAGAAACTTCCTTAGATATTAATGCGTGTAAGTAATGCTCAAATTCACTACCATATTTATCTAGTAAATACAGTAATATTTCTTCAAATTTAAGCGATAGCATAGCATCACAATACGCACTGTTTTCAAATGTTTTTGACGATAGTGAGCTTATAAATGATGCAATATAATCATCGTTTTCAATCACAAAATAAGGCACTTTTTCTTGGTACGGCTTAACGTCTTTGGTGTATTTGCTTAAAAAATTGGTAAGTTTTTTTTCAGAAAAAAAGAAAAGTTTACAATAGTAAATAGCTTCAGTATCTAACAACTCTGTCCAAAGCCAGTTTCCTTTTTTTAATAGTAAAGACTGTTCGCTATTAACTGCTTTAGAGGTGTTTGCAAAATGCACTTGCTTTTTTCCTACTTGAAGAAAGCTAAACATATTCATGCTTAAATTTACCTTGCTTTTTACAACATCATTAGTCATTTTAAAATCGTACACAAAAATGTCTTTGCTTTTTGATGGTGTATCAAAGTAAATTTCAGGAATATTTTCTATAGCCATTTTACTGTGTTTAGGGCGTCAAAGGTACTATGCTTTATTCATCATAGCAATAATCTCTTTTTTGCTTTTACTTTTAATAGTGTAGGTGTTTGTTATTGTGTTGTGAAAATAAATGTCTTCTTCCCAAATAACACCTTCAGTAAACACATAGATTACCAAATTTAAAAGCTGCAATATATTTTTTATAAATGATTTTAATACCGATGGCTTTTTGCAGTGATCATCTACAACTTCAAAACCAATAAGTAATTTACCAAATGTTTTACCGGTTATGGTTTCTAAAACTGGATTTATTGTAAAAAGACCTAATGTTGCAATAAGTATATGTGGATAAGCAAAAGTGAAGAATTTTGCTAGTACATATACAATGCAGTAATACAAAAGTAAGTCTAGTAATTTAGACAATAACCGAAAGTTAAAGCTTTTTATATTAGGGTTGTATTTAAACTCAAACTCCATTGCTTTGTAATTTCCGTTTCTGTTTCTACGGTTTACAGTTTTATAGGTTTTTAATTCTGATATTTTTTGTGCCATTTTTAAGATAGACGAATAGCTTATTGTATTTATAGTGCCATTACAATTATGGGTTTAGTTCTATACAGGCGTTTAATTTATTGTTTAAGTCTATAATATTGTAAGCAACATTCTGCATTCCGCGGTAATTACTTTTTATATGTTCTAAATCTGTTTTTGCTTTATCACAGTTGTTGTTACCAATAAAATTTAGTGCTCTGTGTGTATAAGCTGTAGATAGTATAGACGTATCTGTTGTATTATTAATTACGTAGGTTGTGATTTCTATGCCTTTGATAAAGTCTTTTTTGTAATAATAGGTTAACCCTAAATTTATGGCTGCCATATGGTAGGTAGAGTCTGATATTTTGTACGCCTCTTGGTAATATTTAATTGCATTATCATACTCGTAAAGCATAAAGTTATTTAACCCTAAATTGCTTAACGTTGTTGGGTTGTCTGGTTCTATTTTTAATGATTTTTTAAATGCAATTTGAGCTTCGTAATAATTACCAGTTATAGATAGGTCAACCCCTTTTTCATTAAGGTCATTTGCTTCTGTATTCTTATAACTGTTGCCTTTTAGTATTTTGTGTTGTTCGTTAATGTTGTTAGTTTCTTCTTTTGTGCTATTGTTTTTGCAACTAACAGTAATTATAAGTAAAAACAATACTTTTAACGCTATTCTCATTATATGGCGACTATAAATTTGTACTTTCCGTTTTAAATAACCTATCCCATAAAATAGTATAAAAACCATAGTTTTTAGAAAATAGCTTATGATGATTTTTATGAAAGTAATTGGTGGTAAATATTAAAAAGTAAGGCTTACTTAATTTTGTGTTTAGGTGTGTTACAACACCGTAAAACCAGTTGTAAATTAAAAAGGCTATAAAACCATAAACATTTAAAGAAAATAATAACGCAACTACCGTTAATAGTAAACCAAATAGTATAGATTCCCAGGGCGACATATAATACAGGCTTACAACATTAAACTGCTCTGTATGTTCATGATGCTGTAAATGAATTTTTTTTAATACAACAATGTTGTGTGATGCCCAATGTAAAACATACATTAGTATATCTAAAAATAGAAACAGAATTATAAAAGTAAGCCAAGGGTCTTGATTATTAAATGTAATAAAGCCTTTTATCCACAGAATGTATCCTGGAATAGCTATTATAATATTTATAAATAGGGTTAGGATGGATGATAAAACTTCTTTTTTTGTAATTGTGGATTGGTGTTTGTAGACTTTGTTCCACACCAAGCTAATACCTATGTTTAATAAATAGCCAGCAATATTTAATCCAATTAATAAAGCAAAAAATGTTGTAAAGTCTTTAAGATTCATTTACTAATTTTGGTTATTAGATATTATAAACGCTTTGAATAATTATAATTTTTTATAAGCGGAAGAAAAAGGTCTGACTAATCTATTCTTTTTAAATCCATTAATTTCCATGACTTCTTCTTTTATTCCGAAATTATTTAGACATATTTTTAAAATTTCAATTTCTTTTTTTTAGGAATTTAGTCTCTCTTTTTTCTAATTTACCTCTTGTTGTAAATAAGGGGTAATAAAATTCGTTTTTAATGAATTTTGGTTGTGATATTTCAACATCTCTAATACTATCTATTCTTTTTTCAATTACAAACAAAAGTGATTTAACTTCTTCTTCTGAAAAGTTGATTTTCTTCATTTAGACAATATTTAATTAGGCATAAACCTATTAAAAGATTGCCAGTATTTGTCTTTATAAATGTCTGTATTTATTTCAATTTTATTATGGTATTCTTTTTTTATTTTATGGAATACTTTAGCAGGCTTTCTAAAATCCATACAGGCAAAATATACTTCTCTTACAGATTCTGCTGTTTGCCTACCAACGTTTAAATAGCCATCAGAATCTTTGAGTTCTGCTGTTATTTTGTCTTCAATTTGGTTTAACAATTGGTAGGTGTCGCTATCTGGCATACCATTGTTATTATCACCATCGTATTTTATTTCCATTACGGCAATCCAAGGGTGAGACGCTTTACTATCCCAAGCAAGTAAATCAGTATTTACAACTGCAATTAATGGTAATCCGTTATTTAAAGTTGCTTCTAACCCAGAATATTTATCGTTTTCGGTATTGTGCCTTAGTCCTTTGTATTTTTCTACAAACTCTTTTTCTCTCCATATTAAAAAGTCTTTTAGTTTTTTAAAAGGTACCAATTCTGATGTGGCATTTTCGGGAGCAATAATATTTACATTATCTATTTTGGTTATAGAGTTTAATTCGCCTAAAGAATGGTCTAAAGCAAGGTAAACACCATTTGTCATAATAGCTTTATTTTCTTCGGTAAAATCTTCATGGGTTATGGTAATATCAATTTCGTCTGGCATAGAAGAATGTTCTGTAGCATAAAATTGCATTTTACTTTCGTTAAATATGTAGCCATCCATTTCTATTCCAAATTTTCCTAGGTCAGATGGTTGTTTAAGAGCTGTTATCTTCCAATTTTTTATCTCAGGTGCTGAAGCTACCAACTCTTCTACAAATACAATGTTTTTTATTACTCCGTCTGGAGTTAAAATAAGTTCTGCAGTAGTATCATTAAACATACCTGCTAAAAACCAAATTCCGTCTTTAAGTTGATCTAATTTTGGCGATAGTTTTTCAAAAAATTCTTTGTTAACATTGCCTTTGTCTTTAATTACATTATAAAATGCTTGTTGGTTTTGAGAAAACCATTTCCAAAAATCTTCGTAAGAGTTTATTGGCTCTTCTTTTGATTTAAATAGGTGGTTGTTTTCTAAAAATTTTGTTGTAAAAAAAATTAGCTATTCATATGGTTTAGTTTGCATATGAATAGCTAATTTATAAATGTTTTATGTTGTTATCTAGAGATACTAGTAGTGCCTTGGCAGGTCCACTGTGTTTCTGTATCATTATAAGCTGTAAACGTATTTGTACCAGTAAAGTTACCTGTATCTTCAGAAAAAGTATAATTGCCTACAAATTTGCGTTTGCTTCCAGAAGGTAAAGTGTAAATAGTCTCTAAGGTTAAATTGTTACCATCTATAGTGTACATAGAGCTAGATAGGTAACCTGGATCTTCAAACTCTATAGTGTTGTTTTCTAAAAATTTAAAAGCATAAGGGTCTCCTGCTTCTAAATCATAATCATTATCACAGGCTTCTCCTAATCTTTGAAAAAGCCAAGAGCCTTCTAATACAGTTTCTTCTATGCTTTTTTGAGAATTGTCATCATCAGAAGAACAAGAAAATAGTAATGCGGTAAATAATAGCGTGAAAAATAATTTTTTCATATTGTAATTATAGTTTAATTGGTTAAAAACAATTAACGCTATAAAACAGATTAAGTTGTTTTAAATCTGTTAGTTTGGACTAACACATTTGTTTTTGGTATTTCTGCCAGGAAAAATATCTTTTAATGTTTTTGATAATTTCTCCCAGTCTGCTGTCATTTTCTTTGCTTGCTTTTTGGTTATTAAAATACCACCATTAGCTATTTTTCTGTCTCTAACTATTTTATCAAAATAAAAAACAGTAAAATCAATTGCAGTATTATCTTTAAACTTATGCTTAACATCTTTTACGTTTTTTTCAGAGTCATCAACAAAAATTATAGCTTTGTAGCTTCTTCCTGTTCTTCCTAATATATGTGCAATCATATCTCCCTTATTCATACCTGTGGTCATCATAAGTCCATCTCTGTAACTCATTTCTCTTTCTAAGGTGTAATTGTAAACAGCTTTAGAACCATCAACCTGTGTAATAGGAGATTTAGATAAGTTTATACCATTTTTTAACAATTCTCTTTGTGTTGCGGTTCTGTACCTAGGGCTTCTAGATGTTAGTGCAAATACAGTTGTGCCATTATTTTGCCAGTTGTTTAGGTATTTGGGTATTAAAGAGTCTGTTAATTTCATTGTGCCAAGCTCGTACAATAAACCAATAACATCTTCATAAAAACAGTTTTCAATTTTTTGTTTTTTTGTTGGTATAGCATCTTTAATTTTACCTCTTTGCCAATTGTACCAAATGTCTCCGCCAAGATCTACATTGCTGGTTAAAAGTGTATTATCAATATCTACAATAACAAGTACATTTTCTACTCCGTATTGTTTGGTTTTTTGGGTTACAACATTATTTACATCTTTAAAACTAAAAATAGTGCTGTCTTTTAATGTTTGTGCCTTTAAGCTTACACTTATAAGCAGCATTATTGCCATAAATGTTGCATACTTTTTTTTAGTCATAATAGCTTGTTTGTAATTTGTAAAGATGTAGTTTTTGTTGGGTGTAAAATTACATGTTTTGCTTCAACTAACGAATACAAAAAAAACAACTACGAAAACAAATTGCTTTTAAAAGTCTTCTATTGCTTCAATTATATTTAATAATTATTAATAGAGTTACTGTATTTTAAATAGCTCTGTGTTTAATTAAAAGTAAAAATTATAAAATAATAATTATGGAAGAATCAGTAGTAGATTTAGTTAATGAAGATTATTCTTTTAGGCAGTTTAGTAATGGTATAGCTATTTTAGATTATGTAGGCAAAGCTAAAAACGTAAGTATACCAGATTGCATTAATGATAAACCTGTACTTTATATTTACAAAGAGGCTTTTTGCGAAAAAGGAATTGAAGCGGTTACATTACCTAGCTTATTAGAATATATTGGTGAAGATGCTTTTTATGATAATAAAATTAAAGAGATAATAATACCAAGTAAAGTAAACAAAATAGGTGGTGGTGCCTTTGGACGTAACAATATTGAAAAACTTGTAATTGAGTCCAGTATTGAATTTTTACCAATGTTTTGTTTTGTAGGTAATGCTTTAACTAGTTTAAATTTACCAGAAACAGTAAAAAATATGAGTAATGATTGCTTTGCAGAAAATAATTTTGAAGAACTAACTATACCAGATCATTTAACAGAAATACCTAAGGGAAGTTTTGCAAGTAATAAAATGCTTAAAAAAGTTATGTTACCAGCAAAGTTTGAGAATTATATATGGAGTATTTTTCATAAGTGCGACATAGACAATATAACATTTGAAATTTATTAGTTTTTAACACTTATATTTTTAGTCCATCCAATTCCTATTTGGTATCCAGATTGTGCTTTGTCACTAACTAAAGGTATAAAACTGTAAATACCTATGCTATTGGAGCTATTAAGCTTGTATTTTGGAGAAAAAGACAAGCCGTAGTTAAAAAAGGTTTCGGTATTAGAATAGGTTTTTTTAAAGCCTATTTTTTTATTAATTAAAGTTCCTTTGGTAATAGCTATGCTTGCGCCAACAGGAACTTCAAAATTTATTTGTACGCTATTAAAATTAAGGGAGTAACCAAAATTAATTGTTGGTAGTAAACGCATATCTATATCATTTTTTAATGTTGCATTTGGCTCAGACTCTCCCTTAAAGTCAAAATATGCAACTATTGAAAATGCTAAGGTAAAATGATGTTTGTTTTGAGATAGTGGAGTAGTGTATTTGCTATATCCTCCATAATATAAGGCCTCATCGCCAGCAGCTAACACACCTATTTCTAAATTGTTGCTGTTTGTTTTTTGACACCATAAGGTTGTTGCAGAAACACACAATACCAGAGCTAAAATTACTTTATTTATAAAATACATAGTCTAAACCTTTTTTAACTATTTTAGTTGCAGAACCGCTATGGCCACTTTTTTTTATCAATTCACTTTTATGCTTAAAATTTGGAAAGTTTCTAGAACGGAGTCTATTGTTCATTTCTTCAAATGATGCTAACATAACACCACCTTCTAACGAGCCCATTCCGTTATAGAATATCACATCCAAATCGGTGTTAGAGCTGGCGTAGTATTCTTCAAAATTAAATATAACACCAGAGTCGTACCAGTATGATGTGCCTCCAGAGATGAACTTATTAAACGGGTTAGAAGCTCTTTCTTTTGCCATAACGTATTGAGTAAATAGCCCGCCAAAAGAATGCCCAATTAATGTTTTGTTGTTAGATGAATCTATACTATATCTAGATTCTAATTCAGGAATTAATTCATTTTTAATAAACTGATAAAAATTTTCTGCGCCACCAGAGCCATGCGCATAAATAGTAGGAGTGTAGTCTCTATTTCTTTGTTTGTTATTGCCAATAGCAACTAAAATACAAGCTGGCATACTGTTTTTTTTAACCTTGTTTGATACAATATTGGCAATAGAGGTAAACCTAGTATCACCGTCTAAAGCAATAATTAATTGGTTTGCTAAGCTGCTATTGTAATTTTTGGGAAGAAATACATAAATAGCATAACTGTCATTTACTATAGATGAGTTTATAGTAAATTGTTCTTTAGATCCAATAATGTCAAAATCATCATCAGTAGCAGAGCAACTTAATAATACAATGCAGAATACAATAAGTGTTGTAAGTTTCATAACCTTAGACTTTATTTTTCAAAAATCTAAAATCTTTAAAACTTAAAACTTATTTTAAATCAAGAAATTAACCTTTAAGCTTTATTTAAGTATGTTTTTTTAACTCTGCTATATGTTTCTGGAGTCATACCTAAATAATTGGCAATTAACTTTTGTGGTACTTCTTCTAAAAACCTTTTAGATTTAGAAATTGTATTTAAAAAAAGTTCATATTTTTTGTATGCATTTTTATGCTGTAGTATTAAAGATCTTTTTTCGCGCTCTAAGTGTACTTGCTCAAATAACTTGGTATATATAAAAGAAAAAGGATGACTATTTAGTAGTAGCTTTTCAATGTCTATTTTTTCAAAATAAATAATTTCAGTATCAATTAGTGCTTCTTGTATTTGGTTAGAGGGTGACTCTTCCATATAGCTTGTAAAGTTGTTAAAGCTCATACCCGAGAGCGAAAAATCAATAGTAAATAAATTATCTTCAATAATGGTGTATTGATGTATAAAGCCTTTTAGTACCAAACATGTTTTGGTTTCTACCTGTCCAATATTTAGCAAGAGCTCTCCTTTTTTAATTTTTTTCTTTTTTATAACCTTAGCTAAAGGCATAAAATCTATTTGAGTTAGTGGGTATACTTGACTTAAAAAATTAAATAGAATATTTTCTTCTGTAGAAAAGTGCTCTTTCATGAATTTTAGTTTTGTAATACGTGAGTTATTAGTTTTTAATGTGTAAAAAAGGAGCGTAATTTAACAAACAAAATATAACATAGTTATAGCACATTAATGTGCTTGGTAAACATTTTAGAATTCATAGTTTTTATAAGCAGTTTAACTTAAAAGCTATTTATTGATGCGTTATAAGAGCTTTTTGTGTTTCTAGTGGCCTGTCTGTTGCAAAAACGTCAATTCCTAGTTTGGCCCATTCTCTGTAAAGATGTTCGCCTTTTGCAGCGGCTCTCTTATCTAAGTTACCTAAAGTCCCCAACATACACATAACCCCCTTTTTGTGTAGCTTGTTATACAATGATGAGTCTGACACCATTGTTCCTGTAAATGCAACCATATTTGCCCAAGGTATGCCAGAGTTGGCAGCTCTGTTAAACTCTTCGGTATTTCTAATGCTAACAGATAGTACTACTTTTGGATTTAACTTGTATAACTTTTGAGCTGTTTTAATAGAGTAGGTAATAATAACCGATTGCTTTAAGGCATCGTTTTTTTCAATAAAATGTAGTACATCTTCGGGGTCAACACTTCGCTTAATATCAACTGTAAGTATTGCGTTTTCTTTTTTTGCCCAGTCTAATACATCTTTAAATAACGGAATTTTAAAATCAACTATAGAGTCAAAATCATCTTTAAGTTTTAGTTGAGACATTGTTTTCCAGCTGTTTTGGTCAACTCTCCCAAAACCAGTTGATGTTCTCTCAAGTGAATTATCATGCATAAGTAATAATACCCCATCTTTACTTTTTGCTACATCAATTTCAAATAACGCGTTAGGAATATGTTTTTTAATATACTGCATAGTTTCTAAGCAATTTTCAGGGTAGCCAGGATATCCTTTTCCTCCACGGTGAGAACTAATTAATATATCACTAGAATTAGAATAACTAAAATAAGTTTGTAAAGTATTCTCCTGCTTATTGTTTTCTTTACATCCAACAAAAAGAAATGAAATTAGTAGAATAGGAATTATTAGTTTTTTCATGTATTAAATTTTTCTGTGCACTAGAGGATATTTGCCAATTTACTTGTATTGAAGCGTAGGGCAGGTTATTAGTAAGGCGTTTAGTATTGATAAAAGTCAAATATAATATTTTGCTTTTATCTTTTTTGGACAGAAACATTAAATTAAAAATATTTTTTAGCATACCTAAAACAGATAAAAACTCCAATTTTTTATACCTTTTGGTATGTATATTTTATTTCAGTATTCTTAAACTAAACTTCTAAAAAAATCCCCTCTATCTTTTCTACTTGTTTTTTACCACAATACTTTGTTGGCAACGGGTTTTATTCTTTATCAATTATTGCAGGTAATATATAGTCAGTCATTATTTTATCTGTATTGGTATGAGCTGAAAGGCTGTCATATGCAGAAGAAGTTACAACGACCACAAAAGGAATGTCTTTAAAAATAAAAATCTTATTTCCTCCTCTACCACTACAAAAGGAAACTTCATAATTTTTACCATTAACAGTATATGTTTTATTCCAGAAAAGGTACCCATAATAACCATCATCTATTCCACCATAAGCTTGCGATACTTGTTTTGATAAACTTTTTTCTACCCATTTTTTAGTCAGAACTTGCTTCCCATTCCATTTTCCTTTGTTTTTATATAATTGCCCATACTTAGCAAAATCAATAGCTCTTAACTGTATTCCTCCCGCAGTATTACCAACTTTTTGTGGTGTGTATTGCCATTTGTAATTAGTAATATTTAGAGGTTTAAATAACTTTTTATCTGTATAAGAAACCAAACCTTCAGGAACAGATTTATGAATTATATCTCCTAAAATAACAACGCCTGCTGTAAAATACATATAATCTTTACCAATTACTTTATCATTTTTCATAGGTAAATCAAGTGAAAATTTCACCCAGTTATCTGTTGGGTACATATTTTCTTCATTTCCAGGACTATCGTAATCTCGATCATCACCAAGAAAACCAGAACTCATTGTTAAAAGAGATTTTAGTGTTATTGAATCTTTCTTTTCGCTATAATTATTAAAAGATTTTAAATTGTAAAAATCTTTTAATAATACGTTTTCATTATCAATATATTTTTCTTCAATAGCCACCCCCAACATTGTAGATGCAAATGATTTTCCTACTGATCTTGAATCATGTAAACTATTTCTGTTTTCGCCGTTAAAATATTCTTCTATTAAAAGTTTGTTCTCTTTTATTACTACAATACCATTAATGTTTTCAAATCTTTTTTCAGCTATTTTCCTATTTAAGGCTTCTATTTTTTTAGTGTTAAAATTATCTTTAGATAATTTCCAACCGCTATTAGGCTGTATTTTTTGAACAGGTATTAAACTTTCATCTACAAGTGCTTTAGCTACTTCTATAGTAATATTTCCCTTAGCTAAAATTGCCCCAACTTTTATATCACTTCTTTTTATATATGGCCTTACTTCAATAGTTAAAGAATGATTTCCTTTAGCAAGAACATCTTGTCCTCCTCCTAACTTCATAAACTTTAACCACATAAACCAACCCCAAAAATCAAGTTGCTTAGGATAAATTAAAGGGATTGTATGTTTTAGTTGAGTTGTTTTAGATTTAATATTTCCTGCTCCTTTATTTAAGTTTTCTGTATAAACTATTTTACCATCTACTAAAAATGAAAACTGAAAACTTCCTTTATTTAACAATTGGTCTTGCGTTAAATTTGGAGCTAATAATTTAAGACTTTCAATAAGAGGTTTATCTAATGTAAAGTGAGCTGTTAAAAATTTATCTTTATTTAATGTAAAACTATTCGTGTAGTCTGTTAATTTTATTTTCTCTT
This sequence comes from Cellulophaga geojensis KL-A, assembly GCF_000568425.1. Lineage (NCBI taxonomy): Bacteria > Pseudomonadati > Bacteroidota > Flavobacteriia > Flavobacteriales > Flavobacteriaceae > Cellulophaga > Cellulophaga geojensis. Next base: position 4,324 of record NZ_ARZX01000003.1, on the reverse strand, counting down.
TTTTTAAGTCAATTTTTGAAAAATACAGGTTTTCAATTTTTTTTGTTTGTGCATAACTTATAGCGTTACCAGAAATAATTAAACAAATAGTAAGAGTTAAATAATATTTTAATTTCATGTTTTATTTTTTGAACAAACATAATGGTAACATGCTATTTTAAACGCCCCAAATTATAGAATGGTGCTTATTTAAAGTTGTGTAAGCTTTTTTTTATTGATTTTTTATAATTTAAAGGAGTGATACCCTTGATGTTTTTAAAGACTCTGTTAAAAGTTGTTTTTGAATTAAAACCACATTCAAAAGAAATACCCAATAAAGTGATGTGATCATAATTACCGCTATGTAATTTTTGAATAATGGCATTTACCCGGTATTCATTTATAAAGTCTGAGAAGTTTTTACCTAAGCCATCATTTATTAATTTTGATAGAACATTTGGATGGATGTCAAGATTGTCAGCTAAAGATTTCAATGTTAATTCTGAATTAAGATAAAAAAGATTGGTTTCCATTTGTTCTTTTAACCAAGATGCTTTTTTTGCAATTTCTTCAGATGGATTTTCTTTTTTTATACTTTTTGGTTTATTGGTTTCAAGTAAAATTACTTCTGGTCTTAAAAAAGCTTCAGCACTAATCCAAATGGTGGTAATAGAAAGTAACACATAAATAGGATAATAATCACTTATTCCTAATTGAAAATCGAAGACAACATAATCAATAATGGTATAAGGAGTCCATGAAAACCAAATTATTGCAAATATGGTAATTAATCTATACAACCACCTTAAACTATATGCATCATTAGTACTATAATTTTTTTTTAACCAGAAATGATAAAATTTGATTGCCTTAAGTGAATAAATTGAATAAGTAATGATTGAGATTATGGCTAAAAATTGAATGATGGGCATTAATTTAAGGTATGTATCAGTTTCTACAGCAGTAATATTATTTATAAGCGCATCACGGCAAATAATTATATGCACGGTAAGTTCTATTATAAGCGGTAAAAAATGAACGCCATGTTTTTTAGATATATGATAGTTAAAATCGGTTATTTTTTTAACATATAAATATAGTAAGGGACCAAGTGCCAGAGAGTAATTTAATGGAATTAAATAGAAATAGGTAAGGTAATTAGTTATTTGAAAATCCAAACTCAAAATCCAAACACTCCAAAAAACAATGATAAAAGTAACTATACCAAGCAGTATATTGGCTTTTCTATTAGCCCGTTTAGTAAAAATAAGTAACAGTCCAAATGTTGTTCCTATAAATATAGATGCAATTATAATAAAGTTATAAAAATTTAAATTTAATTCACACATTAATTATATTCAGTATCTATATTTTATGTAATGTTTCTTTGGCTTGTTGCTAACGGGTTGGTTATGCGCTGTGCGGGAGTAAGGAAACCTTTTGTTTTCTTCTGCGCACTAAGCTAAAGCTTATTGTTTAGTTTTATTTTTTCTTGTCTAAAGCTAAATTTTGAATATTTCGCTATCGCGTAATTTTCAATTTAACGACTTTATAAAAGTACACAAGCTTTTTGAATAAATACCAAACCTCCGCATTAATTATAGCCATTGTTGTGCGTAGGCTTTTTTCATCTAACCGCTCTTATTGGATACGGTTTCAATTCTTTTTTTAGTCCTTCTATAACTTTTTGCAATTGCGAGTTATCCATTTTACAGTCCACAAAATAATCTTTTTTATCATCTGCACTCTTAGGTCTAGATTCTAAGTCAAATTTTATGCGAACAGTTTTAAAGTCCATTCCTGCTTTGATTAGCTCAAATGCCAAATTTGGCTCGATAAAATCCAAACATTCATATTTTGGCGTTTTGTTTTGAGATATTTTTTCGAACCACTCTATTATTTCTATTACATCTCCAACCAAAAGTGATGGGTCAGCAGTTTGCCAATTTCCACAGTCACTTTTTACATTTAGATAAATCAATAACCAATTAGAATCATATTCGCAATCCGTTATTTTAGGAAACTGATAATTTGCTATTTTTAATTCTACTATTTGGTTATTAATGCCGTGAAATATCATTCAATATCGTATAATTTTTAGCTTACGCACAACGGTTGAGCATATGGTTTGTTGCGTGTTTAAGCACTAAAGTTAGCAAATAAATCACAGATAGAAAGTCCGCGAGGACTTTCGTAAGTAGGCTATAACTAGCAATGAATTATACACATTGTTACCAAAAGTTAATTTTTTTCTTTTTTAAATCTGTCCCAAAAGTTTATACCAGTTTTAAATTCATTTTTATTCACTTTTTCCCATTTCCAAGAAATTTCTTTGTCAGAAATAACTTTTGCTTGAGCAGGAAATAAAGCAATTTCAATTATTTTATCAGAACTGTTTTCAATTTCCAATTCAAGGGTTTCATAACCAATAAATTCAATTCGGTAGTTTGCTTTCGTACTATTTTTATCGACTATAAAAACTTTATTTAATTCATCAAAGAAGAAATGTTTTCGGTCAGATGTTCGTATAACATTAGCTGGAATTTCAATTCCATTTTCGTCTTTAACTTTAAACTCAAGTTTAATTTCTTTTTCAGATTTCGCTTTAGATTCCGTTATTTTAATTTCACTTTTTGAAATCTGTTCAGCTTTGTCAAAAATCAAGTTTAGTTTTTCGTCTTTCAATTCAAATTTTCCACTACCAATTGCCGAAACTCCTAAACATCCAGAAACGAAATAATCAAATCGATTATTTTCTTTAAAATCAATACACGTTACATCTGATTCACCAAGTGGAATCGAACAATATTTTCCGATTAATTTTTCTTGTGAAAAAGTCGTAATCGAAATCAGAAGTATTATTGTTTGAAGTATGAATTTCATAATTTTTGGTAACGGTTTCGGCTATGATTAGTTGCGTGGGGTAGCACTTAACTTTGCAAGTTCGTACCAAGCTGAAAATCCTAGCGGATTTTCAGAAGTAGGCGAGAACAAGCAATTACTTATAGCCATTGTTGGCGGTAGTTTTTAAAATGGTAAATTTTTCTTTGTTTCAGTTAACTCTTTCTTTTTATCTTCGATACTTTTTAACTCGTCCATATAGTAACTTTTATTATAAAAACACATTCCTGTATTATCTGTATGTTGTCTATACATTATTTTAATGTAATAGTCATTTTCAAACTGAAATGAAATTGTGTTTTCTTTTTTATTTTCTGTTTTTGGTTTTACTAATTGTTTTATTGCTTCCTCAAGGTAGTTTATCTGATTTTTATTGAATCTATAATAGACTGCATTTAATATTCCGTCATTGAATAATAAAAGAGGATTTCTATTAAAAGTTAGACCAAAAGCACTATTGAATTTCTTTTCTACAGAAATATACATATCATATTTTTGCTCATAATAACTATTTGGTTTAATAGAGTGAGATTTTAAATTTTCTGTATAATTTGAAATAGAAGTATTTAGCTTATAAATAAACTTCTTATTGAAAATCTTTTCGAATTCCATAATTCAATGCACTTTTTTTAATTTAAAACCCTCCATTATTAAATATTCTTGTAGCATTTTGATTTCCCATATCCGAAGCGTGTTTTAAAAACTTCATTGATTCTTCTTTATGACCTGCTAAATCAAAAATTTGTGACAGTAATAAATAAGGATTTGAGTACTGTTCATTACATTTTATTGCTGAAATACAATCTTGCCTTGCATCTTCTAATTTTCCAATATTTTTTAAAGAATTCCCTCTATTAATATACATCTGTTCAAATTTCTTTCCAAGAAGTACTCCATTGTCAATCCCTTCTAAATCTTCGTTATATTCAGAATTCGGGTGTTGCTTTTTTAAGTTGATTGCATATGTGTAAAACTCAACCGCTTTTTCATCATCTTTTAAGTTTAAATAACACCAGCCTATTTGATGATATAGAGCATAAACATAAACGTCATTAGGATTTATATCAATTGCAATTTCGTAATTTTTTATTGCATCCTCATAGTGTTTTGCTTCTTCTAATACGTTTGCCTTGAATGCATATTGTTTCCAATCATCAACATCAGATAATTCGATAGCTTTATTTATATTGTTAAACGCATCATTTAAATTTCCAATTTCATAGTATTTTTGAGCTTGCGAATAATATATAACATATTCAGGTAAAGAATTGTCCAATAGGCTGTTTAATTCATTTAATTGCCTTCCACCTCTTTTATAAATTCCATTTCGATTTCTATTAAATGCTTTTTCAAAAATGTTTTCCATTTCGTGTGTTTAATTTTTTATATGAGAATGTTTGTCTTAATTACCGCCAACGGTTTTCTTTATTTTGATTTATTAATT